>PLKG01000035.1 GCA_003140595.1 Acidimicrobiaceae bacterium
ATCACCTACAACGAGGCTGTGGCTTGCCCGTCAACGTTCACGGTGGCCGACTTCACGTACAACTCCGCTGGAACAACCTCCGGTGGTACGGTCACCGCCTGCGCGGCGGCCGCTGACGTGGTTACCCTGACTGGAACCTTCACCCTGCCAGGGAATACTGCCAACATCGTGTATACGGCTCCAGGGGCGAGCACCACGGCGAACGCAGTGAACGCCACCATTGACTTCCCGCAGTTTGCGGCAACTCAGACGCTTGCGCTGACCGCAGCGCCGGCGCCGGCCATGGTGTCGGCGGTCGTGGGCGCGACGTCAATCGCGATCACCTATGGCGCGGCAGTGTCCTGCCCGACAACGGGTGCTGACGCCGACTTCGTCTACTACTACCAGGGTGTGAGTATCGGTGGCGTCGCCTCCGGCTGCTCAACGGTAGGTGACGTACTGACCCTGGCTGGGGCTTTCGCCGCCAGCACGGGTAGTGCCAGCATCGTCTACACAGCTCCTGCGTCGAGCAGCGTTGCGAACGCTGTGTATGCCACCGGCAGCACGACCGACTTCGCGGCGAGCCAGACGCTCTTGCCCCTCTAACCAAGGAACACCTTCTAGCAAGGTGTGATGGGAGCCCCGGTCCTCTGAAGGACCGGGGCTCCTTTGTCGATGGCGACGGTCCCATTGCGCGGGCTGTCTCCTGCGCCTGGACTTCGATCCCTACACCACGGGTCGGGCCGGAACGCTCTGTGTGAGACGATGCATATTGCCAGTTGGCGTAGAGGTCCACTGACCCTGTTCGACGTCGCGGAGGTGGAGCCATCCAAACTGGCGCCGTTGCGAGCTCTCCGTGTGCGAGCAGCCAGGTTGGCACGGCCGAATGCCGGCCACCCGGCTTTCGGCAAACCCGAAGGCGATCTTCCGCGAAGATTATGGCGGAGTGCATGGGACTGTCTTCAAGTCCTCCGGCCGCTCTGTCGGGTGCGCTGAGCAGGTGAGCATCGGTTCGCTGACACGAGCTTTGCCGCCGCAGAGCTGCAGCAGCTTGTGAATGCGGCCCCCTTGCACCGTGAGCTCGAGATGCGAGTGCAGCCCGCTGGTGGGGGCAGGGTAGTCATCGAGGCCGTGGCCGGCACTGCCCACCTCAATGCCGAAGGCGCCGGCGTCGTGCACGGCGGCATCATCGCGACGCTGCTGGATGCCGCCACCACCTTTGCCCTCATCGCGCTCGATGGGGACGACTGGTCGACAGTCGACCTGCGCATCGACTACCTTCGCCCTGTTCCTGCAGGGCCGCTCAAGGTCTCGGGCGAGGTGGTCCATGCCCGGCCGGCGCGTCGGTCGAGCTTCGGCAGCGCTCAGCTACGCGCCATCTGGGCAGGACTGCGCCCGGGCGACGGGTACCTTCGCCCGGGCGCCGACGCGCAGGCCTGCAAGTCAGAGCCGGGAGGTCGCGGACCAGTGACAGCCACGATTGACCACCTCGTCTATGCCTGTACTGACCTCGAGTCGACCTGCGGTTGGATTGCCGAGACCACCGGCGTTACACCGAGGCCCGGTGGCCGTCATCCTGGGGAGGGGACCCGGAACGCGCTCTTGGCGCTGGGCGAGCGCACCTACCTCGAGTTGATCGCTCCCGACGAGAGCCAGACGGCAGTGTCCAAGCCCTTGGCCTTCGGCATCGACGCCCTGCGGACGCCCTCGCTGCGCGCCTGGGCCTGCTCTCCGGCCGACATCGCCGACGCCGCGAGACCTCCCGCCGAGGCGGCCACCGCTTCGGCGAGCCCGTTGGGGGCCGACGACTCACCCAGGAGGGCAGCGAGATCACCCGGACCTTGGCGCTGCCGGAATCGCCCCGAGCGGGAGAGCCGGGGGCCTTCTCGGACTACGATGTCGCCCTTTTGCCCTTCCTGATCGACTGGGGCCAGAGCCCTCATCCGACCACGACCTCGCCTGTTGGGCTCGTCCTCGAGCACTTCGTACTTTCCGGAGCGTCCCCCGACGCCTTCCGGGGAACTGCTTGAGGACATCGGGCTCAAAGGGGACCCTGGGCGGTGGAGGCCTCGCCTGCGCCCGCCTTGAGGGCCGTTCTCAAGAAACCTCAAGGCGGGCACTTGACGCTTGCGTCCTGACTTCTTGCTCAGGCAAGCGCCGAGCGCGGTAGTCGTCACCGACCTCACGGCGCTCATCCCAAGAACACGCCGAGGCACAGACAGCTACGTTGGCGCAGCATCGTGACGACAAGGGGCAGCGGGGTAGATCTCGGTCGGCTCAAGTAGCTGGCGGAGATAACCCAAGAGGAGCGAGCGCTCCAACTCCGGTACGCCGTCTATGAGCAGCTGCTGCATCCAGAGAGTCGGCAGCGGTGGGTCGGCCGTCCAACGAGCACCTCGCTCGTATATCAGGTACAGATCCCATGCGACGGTGCGCCCACGCTCTTTGAGCCTGAGCAGCTCGCAGTATCGATTCGACAACGCGCGCTCAACGTCCCAGTAGTGGGCTACTTGCATGGTGTTTCCAAAGAGTCGTGCTGAGTCCTGCGCGGCCGCGGGTGTGTCCCCCTTTAGGACGGGGAGCCAGACGACGTGGATCGAGACGTCCGCAGAATCCAGCCCTGCGAGGCTCTCCCGAACGACGGCCACTCCGTCGAGGCAGATTGGGCAGGTCGGGGAGACCAGGATGAGCAACTTCAAACTGTTCGCGGCCGCATCGAAGGCCGCTGGGAGTGTCTCAGGATCACAGAGAAGAACTTGCTCGTTTTCGACCGTAACTTCCGACGTCCCAGTCGGCTCAAATCCTGGCCCTGAGACAGTCATGGCTAGGTAGCTCGATCGGTCGTGGGTGTCCGGCGCGTCAGACTCAGCCAGGCCTTGACGCATGGCTTCATCGTAGACAGGCCGTGCATCGAACAGACCGAAGCCACGGGAAGGGACGACGTGCCTTGTCGGAGAGCTGTCGACTCTTTGAAAGGCGAACATCCGGCGTTCCGTCGAGCGAATACCGGATGTGGCGCGCTGTCGGCTTCGACCTGACATTGGATGAGCGTCAGCCGGCGGGTCGGAACGCTGCGGCGGCGAACTGCTCGAAACTGCGGGGTGGCCGACCGGTGACGTGCTCNNGGGCCAGTGCCTGCGCGAATGGCAGTGGGTAGGTGCGGGCGAGCCGCTCGACCAGCTCGGCTGGCGTCACCGGCTCGAAGGCCACAGGACGACCGCGAGCCGCGCCGACGATTTCGGCTACGCGCCGGTAGCTCAGCGCCTCGGGCCCGGTCAGCACCAGCTCGGCGGCGGGTCTCGTCTTGTCAACCAGGGCGTGCACGGCCACTGCGGCGATGTCGTCGGCGTCGACGAATCCGACTCGTCCCTCGCCGGTCGCGGTCACGACGCGGTCCTCGTCGCGGATCATCCGAGCCAGATGGTGCTCACCGGTCACGTTCTGCATGAACCAGGAGGGTCGCAGCACAACGAAGTCGTCCGACCCGTTCTCTGCGAGGGCCTGGTGCACCACCCC
>PLKG01000076.1 GCA_003140595.1 Acidimicrobiaceae bacterium
TACTTCCGATGGCGTCCGCTCGTCGGCCGTGCGGATCTCTCCGACGTGTCACGGCGAAGGAGACAACGGTTTCATGGCCTTCCTTGTCGGCATCGCCCGGGCCAAGGGGGCCTCCGGTTACCTCGGTGACGGAACCAATCGCTGGCCAGCAGTTCACCGCCTCGACACCGCGCAACTCTTCCGCCTGGCATTCGAGAAGGCCCCGGCGGGACCGGCCCTGCACGCGGTGGGCGAGGAGGGCGTGCCGATCCACGAGGTCGACGAGGTGATCGGACGGCATCTCGACCTCCCGGTGATTGCCATCTCTCCCGAGGACGCCGCGGAACACTTCGGGTTCCTGGCGCACTTCCTGGGAGTCGACAGCCCTGCCTCAAGCGCGCTGACCCTAGCGCAGCGTGGTTGGCAGCCGACGCACCCTGGCCTTATCGACGACCTCGACGCGGGCTTCTACCTAAAGGCGGAGCCGCGATGACGACCGACGCCACGACAATCCCTCCAGTCACTCATTCCGCGCCTGACCACCCGGTCTTCCGATTGGTGCGCACTAGAGGCGCTGCCGGTAGGCACCGACAGCAATAACAAGCCGCTCAGACAAGATGTGTGGTGGCCCTGTTCCGACATCGTCACCGCGAAGCTCGCGCTGCCAGCGCAGTTCGCGGGCAATCTGGTGGGAGAAACTCTCGTGGAGGCCGTGCCCTTCGGGACTGGGCGTGCCTATTTCGGCGCGAAGCGCTCCACGCGGCGCCCAGCCGACTTGGTCAATGAGAGCGCGCGGATGGCAAGCAGCACCAGACGATCAGTCACAGTCCGCGGTTGAGCGTCCCCAGGGCAAACGGGGACTGGACTTTAGCAGGCACCTCACTTCACTGCGCCGGCAAGCATGCCGCGGACGAAGTGGCGCTGGAAGGCCAAGAAGACGATCAGGGGAACGACGATCGAGACCATCGACCCGGTCGAGATGATCCAGAAGTTGGCTGCCAGGGTCCGTTCCTGGTCGTATAGGAACAAGGTGAGCGGTACGTGGGGGTCGCCTCCGAGGAAGACGAGCGCCACGAGAAGGTCGTTCCAGACCCATATGAACTGGAAGATGGCCAACGAGGCGGCGGCTGCGATACCTAAGGGAATGACGACGCGCCGAAAAAGCGTCCATTCGCCGGCACCGTCGATCCGGCCCGCCTCGATCAAGGCCGTAGGCAGACCTATGAAGAAGTTGCGCATCAAGAAGACGCCAAAAGGCAACCCGAAAGCCACGTGGAAGATCACGACGCCGGTGATGGTTCCGAACGGATTCCAGCCGGTGAGCGATCCCATGTCCCGGTACAGAGAGGCAACGGGAATGAGGGCCACTTGCAACGGCACCACCATCAGGCCGACGACGGTCAGGAAGACGGCGTTGCGGCCCCGCCACCTACCGAACACGATGGAATAGGCGGCCAGGCTCGAGATCGCGGTGACGAGAACTGTTGCGGGCACGCTGATCTCGAGAGAGGTCCTGAGAGCGTCGAGCACACTTCCGGGCGCCAGCCCCGAGGGGACGCCACCACCCAGCACCGTCGAAGACCCGCCGGTGAACAGCTCCTTGTAGTTCTGGAGAGTGAGCTGGGAGGGGGTGCTGAAGACTTTCCACCACCCTGACACCTCGAAGAGTCCCGCAGGCCGGAACGAGATGATCATCATCGACAGGCTCGGTACAAGCCAGAACAGTGCGATCGCGCCCAGGACAAGGTTTATGGCCAATCGCGAGGGACGGAGGCGCTTCAGAAGACCAGAGGTTTGGCGAGGTTGCAGCGCCGGCTCCTGAGCAGGAGGAGGCGTTGTGGTGACGGGCACGGTCGTCATTTGCCGCTGATCCTCTTCAGGTTGAACAGCATCGCCGGGACAACGAGTACGAAGAGAATTACGGCCAGCGCGCTCGCTAGGCCCGTATGGACCCCTCCGCCGAAGCCCAGGTAGTAGACGTCGGATGCCAGCGTGCTCGCTTGGCCGCCGGGCTGCGAGGCGTCGATGCCCAGATTGACGACGATGTCAAAGATCTTCAGCACGTTTATGACCATGGTCACGAGCACGACGGTCAGCACCGGAGCCAGCATCGGTATCGTGACGCGCCGAAACGTCTGCCACTCGGTCGCCCCATCGACGTGAGCTGCCTCGAGCGCTTCGCGGTCCAGTGCCGCCAAGCCGGCGGCTACTACGACCATGGTGAAGCCGGCCCAGATCCATAGGTAGGCCAGGATCATCGAGATGTCGATGAGTGGGATACTGAGCAAGGCCTCGGCAGTCTGGCTGAGGTTGCCAGTCGGAGTCAGCGATTGTGGGCCCAGCCAGAACGTGCCCGAGAAGCTGGGCTTGAAATTGGATGCGTTGATTTGAACGCGGAAGTTCCCAGGGCCGACGTCGGCAAAACGGAACCCGCCGAATGCGTCCGTAGTCGTGGTAGCAACAGTGCTGCCGTCACTGCGGACCAAAGCAAGGTGAAGATCGGCGAACCCGTTCTCATCGGGGTATACGGCGGAGATATTGGAGGGGTTCGAAATGGAGAAGTCCCGCCATACCAAGCCGGTGACCGTTCCAGCCGACGGGGTGGGCACCTTGGCGGGACGAGCTCCGAGCACGGTCAGTGTGTCGGCACTGATGCCGGTCAGGCCCATCTTCACCGTGCCGCCCGCGCTAACGGTCTTGCTGCTTTCGAGCGCGCCGTGAGGAGCCACGACGACTCCGCTCGTGGCGAGCGACGCCGCCGATTGGCCTGCCGAGAGAGGGTACGCGCCAGGTGGACTGAACCAGTCGTCCACGGTCTGGACGATGGCGTTCAGGACCCCGACGTGGGGATCCAGCTGGAAGATCTGGGTAAAGACCAGTGAAGAGGCGGTGACGCTGAAGACAATCGGCAGGAAGATGACAGTCTTGAAGGCGGTAGACCACCGAATGCGTTCCGATAGGACAGCAAATACCAGGCCTATCACGGTAACGATGAACGGGAAGACCAGGACCCAGATGACGTTGTTGCGGAACGCGATCAAGGTGTCGGCGGTCGAGAACAACGACTTGTAGTTGGAGAGCCCGACCGCCTTGGTTGCTGTCCCGTTGTAGAAGCTGTAACGGACAGTCGCGATGGTCGGCCAGACAACTATTGCCAGGAGCAGGATCGCGCCGGGGACCAGGAACGCGAGGGACTGAAGGTGGTGCTGCCCATGGCGCATCCCTTTTCGCCCGGCGCGACCTTGTTGTCGGTCAACGGCTACTACTGCCATCCCACCTGTCTCCCGGTCCGGCGACGCGCCAGGGCACGCCCGTATTCCGGGCGTGCCCTGGCCGGTTCATTCGAGTCGCAACTCCCTAATGACCCAGTGCAGCCGTGGCCTGAGCCTGCATGGTCTTCTGGATCGATGCGATGTTCTTCGCGGTGGGGTTCTTGACGAAGTTGAGCATGTCCTGCCACAAGCTCGGCTCCCAGCTGCCCTGTAGGTCGTCGAGGCTGAACACAAAGCTCGTAGCGTGCTGCAGCTCCGAAGCGTCCGCTTGGGTCACCGGGTCGGGGTAGCTGCTGAGAGGCACCAACTTGTTGGGCGAAGCGAAGCCCCCGAGGTGCGCCCAGATCTCACCGGCTTCGGCGCTGCCCAGGTACTTGATGAGGGCCTTGGCCGCCGCGGTGGATTTGAGCAGCATTGCCACGTCTCCCGAACCCTGGATCGCCGAGCTGTTCTTCTGATCGGCGGCCGGCGCTGGGAATGGGAAGAAGTCATAGCACGGGGTGCCGGCCGGGCTCGCCGTGCACTTCTTACCACCTGCCCCGGCCGTACCGGCGGTGTACCCGGAAGAATTGCCGACGATCTCGGAGACTATGAAGTCAGCTTCGATCACCATTGCAGCCTGGGGCATCGTCCCTGGCTTGGGGAAGACCTTGTCCACGCAAACGGGGTAGTTGTTAGCGAGGGCTCCCTTGGTGCCGCCGAGGAGATAAGAGGGCTGTCCGATCAGCTCGGCGAGAGTGTTGAAAGCCGTCGTCACCGTCGGGCCCGTCCACGGGATGGTGTGGGCGGCGAGGGCGTCGTAGTTCGTCGCCCCTGCGGTCTTCAGGTACACGTTCTGCCAGAGGTCAGCCACCGGCCAACCGATGTCCGTGCAGAGTGAGAAGGGAGTCACCCCTGCCCTCTTCAGCGTGGCCGCGTCGGTTAGCAGCTGCTGCCAAGTGGTGGGTGTCTTCTTGATACCCGCCAGGGCGAACTCGGCCGGGTTGTACCAGATGGTGTTCTTGTTGGCGCCCTTGAACCAAACCCCGTAGAGCTTGCCGTTGTAGGTGACGAGCTTGTTCCACGCCGCGCCGTAATTGGACGCCTCGCTCCCGAGAACTGGGGCGAGTGGCTGGATTGCACCCTTCTTGGCGAGGGCGAGCACCGTGCCGGGGTCCGGCACGAGAGCTACTTGGGGAGGTGCGCCACCTGCCACGGCGGCGTCAATCGCCGTGTCCATGTTGCTTCCCTTGCCGCTGTAGTTGATGGTGACCCCGGTTTCGGCCTCGAAGGGCGCCAGTACGGCCTCGAAGTCCTGCTGCTCAGTGCTTGTCCACTCTGCCCAGAGCGATATCGAGCCGCCGATGTGACCCAGAGCCGGGCTGGCGGTTGAGGCGCTCGTCGGAACCATGCTGACCGCAAGGCCCAATAGCCCGGTGAACGCCGCCACGGAGAACAGCTTGTGCCTTCTGGAGGCCGAAAGACTGGCCCTGACATGGGACATCGCGCCACCTCCTTTTGACGATGTAGGCCTCATATTCATATTCCCCTTTCTCTTCTGTGCACTGGACTGGCCGATTACCTGACGCTTGCCGGTTCGAACCGGAGGCCAGGTGAGAGTGCGATCGCTTGCAAACCGCGGAGGGAGCTGAGAGTTGCTGCGGCGTACCGATGCGGCCGGGTCGCACCGCGCCGGACGAGGACGGATCGCGGCGCCAACAAACGCGCGCGTGATCCTGCAGCTTTGACGCCTGATCTCCTCCCCCCCTCGCGGGCTCGACGTTTCGGTCGGTCGGTTCATGGTCGAAGCCGAGCAGCAGTAACTGCGAGCCGCAATATCGCGGTTTTCGAATAGGAGCGACCCCACGGCGCGTCGAACGTCGTTGTGCTCGAGCTCGATCGATGGAGGGTTCGGGAGACGGCTCCGGCGCGCGCCGATCACTCGCGCGGCGCGGCCGACCAGGACCGCGACGAACTGTGTTCAGGTCGGGCGCCACCTTGGCCGCGGCACCCCAAGCAGCCGATGGCGGCATGACGGTCGGAGGCGGCAGGACGCCTCTGGGCGATTGGGTCGTTTGCCTAATGGATTCGGTGGCGTTCATCGAGATGCCGCCCACGCGACAAGGCAATCGACGCGCCATGGAATGAGAGACTCCCTCCACGCCGCTAAGGCTGTAACCATTCTCTTGGCCAATGCGCCCCCCAACATCAGGCCGGCCGCCTGTGACAACAGACTCTCGCTCGGGCACAGGTCCGAGTAACGGCACCATAGTGCTGTTGCAAACGCCGCACAAGGGGTTTGCGAAACCTTTGCGAGCTTCCCGGCCGTTATGACGGACCCGTGACTGTCAATGGCCATTCGGATCTCCCCACACGGACGGGAGAATTCCCGCTGGCGGCTATGAGAATTCCCCAGTAGCGGCCATCGGGTTCTCTCTCTGTGGTTGGCTCAGCGTCATCAACCCCTTGCGGCGCATGGACGCAGGTCACAGAACTGAAGGGCCTTGACACCGTCGCCAGTGCTGACTTCGACTACGCAGCGGCCATCTCGAACACGACCGCCGTCGCAGGTGCGCCGGGCTTCTCCAAGGCTGCTGGTCGGGCGTACGTGTTCACCAACACGGCGACCGGCTGGAAGCAGGCTGCCAAATTGAAGGTCTCCGACACGACCGTACGAGAGCGACGCGACGAGTGGATCGCGGCCGGGGTCTTCGAGACAATCGCGA
>PLKG01000015.1:0-1583 GCA_003140595.1 Acidimicrobiaceae bacterium
CTCCTGTTGACTGAACTAAGCGCTCAGCAGGCCCTGCCACCGCGGCTGACTTGCTCTGAGCTGGATACGGTCCGGTCTATGTCCGAAGGGTTTGGCGAAGAACGTGATCTCTCGATGTTGGTCGTGCCGCGGGTGGGTGCGGTCCGGACGACTGAGGATCTTTGGGAGCCGGTCCGGTTGATCGATGCCGCCAGCGATGCGGTGCCTTCGGTCGCGGCCTTCCTGAAAGAGCTACAGGCGTCGGGACGCTCGACTTCGACACAGCGGTCATACGCGATGGACCTGCTGCGCTGGTTCCGTTTCGCCTGGGCCGTCGAGGTGCCGTGGGACCAGGCGACCCGGCTGGAGGCCCGCGACTTCTGTCGCTGGCTCGCGTTGAGAGAGAAGCCAGCTCGGCCAACCGGTGGTGTCCGATCAGCCAGCAGCCTCCCGAACCCGGTGACTGGCAAGCCCGGCCTGGGCCGGAAGTATGCCGTGGCGACNNACGCCCATCACAACCCGATGGAGCCCTTTCGCAACGATCGCGTGGGCCTTTACCGGCCAAGAGTCGCCCAGCGGATCCCACGCTGCATTCCCGATGAGATGTTCAACCGCGTGTTCGCCGAGCTCGGCTGCCATCGTGACAGGGCACTGGTCGCGTTGTGGGTGTCGACCGGAGCGCGTGCCTCGGAGCTGCTCGGCGCCCGCTGCGGCGACGTCGACCCCGGGCAGCAGCTCATCACAGTGATCCGCAAGGGAACCCGCGCAATCCAACAGCTTCCGGCGTCTCCGGACGCGTTCGTGTGGCTTCGGCTCTACCAGTCCGAAATCAACCAGGAGCCACCGTCTGGACGTGATGATCCGTTGTGGTGGACACGGCGTCGACCCTTCCGACCGCTTACCTATCACGCCGCACGGGCGATGTTCGGCCGGGCCGCGGCAACACTTGGTGCCAACTGGACGCTGCACGACCTCCGGCATACAGCCGCTTATCGGATGGCCCGCGATCCGCAGCTGCCGTTGGCCGATGTGCAGTGGGTGCTCGGGCACGCTCATTTGTCGACGACGCAGCTGTACCTNNACCGGGACTCCCACGCCGAGCGGGTATCGGCCGGAGTCCTTGAACGTGCTGTTCGGTGGGCGGACCTCGTGACCGCGCTGCAGACGGACACTCTCACTGACGAACTGGCGGTCGCGGCCGATACCCCGTCGGTCGGCCCGGATATGCAGCAGCTCTGGCGGCGATTCCCGCCCCGAACTGCGGCAACGACATGGCCGGTGACTGAGCAGCGACGCGAGCCGCTGCTCGCCGAGCTGCTCGCAGCATCAGCGCTGGTCGATGAGGGCCGGGCGGCACAGCAGCGGCGGCGGCTGGGCCTCACCAGGCTGATGGACTGGCTGGCCGACCAGCCGGGTGACACCTGGCAGCAGCGGTGGGTGGCCAGTGGCGCCGACACCGCGGGGAACGCGGACTGGTGGCAGCCGATGCTCGCCTGGGCACGTCCGGCGGCGCCTCACTGTGGAGTGACCCTTTCGAGCAACCTGCGGGTCTGCGCGCTCATGCTGGTCTGCACCGATGTGATCCGTCCGAGCCTGGACTGGGT
>PLKG01000015.1:1652-3336 GCA_003140595.1 Acidimicrobiaceae bacterium
ACCGTCGGCGACTGCCTGCAGCTCTCGCTTGTCATCGACGGCCGGTCGCTACGTGCGAACAAGGGCATGGGCTTTTACCAGCTGCTCCACACCATGGGCGTGTTCGGACCCGAGGCTCCGTCGACGATCCGGGCCTTCGGCACTATCGGCCAACTCAGCCCGGCCCAGCTGATCGATCGGTACGCAATCACATGCCGCCCGGTTCGCGACCTGCTCGTCGCCTACCTGCAGGAGCGCCAACCGGCGCTCGATCACACGACACTGCGGAACCTGGCCTTCAACTTGGGTTGCCTGTTCTGGCGGGATCTCGAACGCCACCACTCCGGGATTGCCTCGCTGCACCTGNNGGCCAGGACGGCCTGGCAGCAGTTCGTGCGTTCTATCTCGACATCTCCCAGTGGGCGATGGAGGATCCGGCGCGCTGGGCCCTGTGGGCCGCACCTTGTCCCGTCCGCCCCGAAGACCTGGCACGGCAGAAGGAGATTCGTTCTCGCAAGTCGCGCATGGACCAGCGGACCCGGGAGCGACTCCCTATCTTGCCGATCCTCGTGGCTCGGGTGAACGACGAGCGGACCACGACGGCCGCATGCCTGCAATCGGCGCTGTCCACTGCGCCTGGCGGCTCGTTCACAATTGACGGCCGGACCATGCATCGCGCCGAGACGAGCCCGGACTACTACGCGGCGCGGACCTGGATCAACGACCCCGACACCTGCAAACGCAGGGACATGACCGGCGAGGAAGATCGGGCGTTTTGGACCTGGGCCGCGGTCGAGACGCTCCGGCACACGGGGATCCGCATCGAGGAGCTCACCGAGCTCAGCCATCACAGCCTCATCCAGTACTCGCTGCCCGACAGCGGCGAGGTCATCCCACTGCTGCAGATCGTCCCCTCCAAGACTGACGCCGAACGGCTGTTGGTCATCAGCCCCGAGCTCGCTGACGTCCTCGCGGCGATCATCACCCGCGTCCGTTGTGGTGACGGCACCGTCGGCTGTGTCACGTCCTACGACTCACACGAGCGCGTCTGGAATCCGCCGATGCCGCTGCTGTTTCAGCGTCGGATCGGCGTCGAACATCGAGCGATCCCCGCCGACACGCTACGCGGGTGGATCGGCCGGGCGCTCAACGGGACCAACGTCACCGACGCTGCCGGAAAGCCGCTGCGGTTCACCCCGCATGACTTCCGCAGAATGTTCATCACCGACGCCGTCATGCACGGCATGCCGCCACACATCGCCCAGCTGGTCGCCGGACATCGCGACATCAACACGACCATGGGATACAAGGCCGTCTACCCCGAAGAGGTGATCAACGGACACCGAGCCTTCATCGCTCGCCGGCGGGAGCTGCGTCCCAGCGCGGAGTACCGCGTGCCCACGGAGCAGGAATGGGGCGAGTTCCTCGGCCACTTCGAACGACGGAAGGTCGCCCTCGGCACTTGTGGCCGCTCATACGCCACTGCGTGCATCCACGAACACGCCTGCNNGGAGCTCGTCAGAAGATGGACCAGATCGAGCAGATGACCGCTCGCGCCACTGACGCTCACCTCGACACGCCCACCTTCTCCCAGATTGCCGGCCGCACCACAACCGCCGTCGCAACCGC
Organism: Acidimicrobiaceae bacterium; assembly: GCA_003140595.1. Taxonomy (GTDB): domain Bacteria; phylum Actinomycetota; class Acidimicrobiia; order Acidimicrobiales; family Bog-793; genus Fen-455. The sequence goes on from PLKG01000015.1 coordinate 3,261, forward strand.
CACCACCACCAACGACCCGATCCGATGACTGGCTCGCGCAACTCGCCGGACCGGATTTGCCAAGTGCAGAGAATAA
>PLKG01000135.1 GCA_003140595.1 Acidimicrobiaceae bacterium
TGCTCGTCCTGCCAAGTTCTCGTCAGGCGGGCGACGACGGGTCCAGATAGCCCGGCTCCGTCGCCGAAGAACTCCGACAGGGCCGGCACGAAGTCACCCGTCGAGAGTCCGTGCAGATACAGCAGTGGCAATACCGCCGAGACCTGCGGGCTGCGGCGGCACCACGGCAGCAGGATCGAGCTGCGGAACCTCTGGCGCTCGCCGCTCTCCCCGTCGACCCGCTTGTCGTCGACCCTCGGTGCGGTGACCTCGATGGCGCCGGCGACCGTCTTCACGGTGCGGGTCTCGGCGCGGCCGTTGCGCACGACGAGCCTGTGACCAAGATCGTCGCGATCCTCCAGATGCTCGGCAACGTAGGCATCGACCTCGGCCTCGAGGGCAACGGCCAGCATGCGCCGCGCTCCTTCCCGGCAGATCTCGTCGATCCCGAAAGCGGGCTCCTCGCTCGCGGCCTTCTCAGCGAGTACCTTCAACATTGGCGTTCCTTCCTTCCGCCGGCGTTCGACCGCCGGCACTCGTCGAAATTCGTTCAACGAGGAAGGTACGCCGCGCCCCCGCTCAGATGGGTGATCCACAGGTTTTGGTTATAACTCGTACAGCCAGTGCCAGCAGCACTAGACCACAGGGTGGCTACAACCAATAGACAGAGCTTCAAGCTGTGAACCACAGCCACTCGCCTTTAGGAGATCACTATTCCGCAGTGTACGGCGTCAGGTTGGGCGCTCATCTGCCACAGCCTGATCCAGTCCAGCACGCGCAGGGTTAAGGCTCGCGATGCCGCCGGGTGACGTCTGCTCGGATCCGCTTCGTCCAATCATCAAGATGTGCGACTCACCACCGATCCAACAGGCTCCCTCCTTAGCGGCACCGTCAGAACGACGTCGTGCGCGTCTTAAGCTCTTTCGGGGACAGCCTGCACCCCCTAAACACATGACCCCACGTGCCGACAGGTCAGGACTCTCAGGCCTCGAACACGTACGCCCGGCCGGCACTCTTGGCATGGCCATCGGCGCCAACGATGGCGGTCGTGCCCGAGATGGCCACCGAATAGCCGAAGTAGTCAGCCGCGACAGTGTCCGAGCCCTTCAATTTGGAAGCCTGCTTCCAGCCGGTCGCCGTGTTGGTGAACACGTACGCCCTGCCGGCAGCCTTGGAGAAGCCCGGGGCACCCACGATGGCGGTCGCGTTAGAGATGGCCACTGTGTAGCCGAAGTCGTCACTGGCGACGGTGTCGAGGCCCTTCAGTTCTGTGGCTTGGTTCCAGACGTCGCCCGTCTTCGCGAACACGTATGCCCGGCCGGCAGCCTTGGAGAAACCTGGCGCACCCACGATTGCGGTCGTGCCCGAAATGGCCACCGAGACGCCGAAACCGTTGTCGGCGACGGTGTCAGAACCCTTCAGCTCGGTGGCCTGCTTCCAACCGGCTGCTGTGTTCGTGAACATATACACCCGGCCGGCATCCTTCGCGTGGTCCGGTGCACCCACGATCGTGGTCATGCCAGAGATGGCCACCGCGTATCCGAAGGAGTCATTCGCGACAGTGTCGGAGCCCTTCAACTCGGCAGCCTGCTTCCACCCGGCTGTCGTGCTTGTGAACACATAGGCCCTGCCGGCACTCTTGGTGTGGTCGTCGGCGCCCACGACGGCGGTCGTGCCCGAGATGGCCACTGAGTCGCCGAAGTAATCACCGGCGACGGTGTCGGAGCCTTTCAGCTCGGCAACCTGCTTCCAGCCCGTTGGCGTTCTCGTGAATATGTAGGCCCGCCCGGCATTCTTGGCGTAGCCCGGTGCGCTCACAATGGCGGTCGTGCCCGAGATGGCCACCGAGTAGCCGAAGAAATCACTGGCGACAGTGTCGGAGCCCTCCAGCTCGGCGGCCTCTGTCCACCCGGCTGCCGTGTTGGTGAACACGTACGCCCGGCCGGCGTCCTTCGCAGAGCCCGGTGCTCCCACGACGGCGGTCGTGCCCGAGATGGCCACCGAGACGCCGACGGCGTCACCGGTAAGTGTGTCGGAGCCCTTCAGTTCCGCCAGCTGCTTTCCGATCGACGGCGTGGCTCGCGAGCTCGCGGCAACCGCCGAAGCGGGGCTAACCAGGAATGGCAGAGAAGTTGCTGCTACCACGAGAAGGCCGCCTGCAAGTGACCTACGCATGTGACACCTCCGATCACGACCAACACCATTGTCTGCGACTCGTGTACCCGTCGTCGACCAACGCGGCCCGCAGCAGGCGTGCGAACGACAAGCCTCGCGCCCGCATGGAGAACGAGCAACGCGTGCGGCCTACCTCTCAGGTGGACCGGCGTTGTGCCCCGCGAACGCGGGATAAGACCCGTCAATGGGTGTCCACAGTGGTACGAATTCGCCACAGAGACTGACACCAGAAGATCTTGGCGCGCAATGCGAACTGCGAATCTATTGTTCCGCTTACTCTGACATCTGGCCGGAGTCAGCAACTGGACGCCTGCTTGAACCGGGAAGGCACCGACGGAGATGGCGCGTGCGGATGCCCACTCTGCAACCCGACGTGGCGACAGAACGACCACGAATATCCGACGATGAGAGGATCGACGATCCCGACACGGGAGTGCGGCTGTCTGTGCATGGCTCGCGATCATGTGCCGGACGGACCGCCCGCCGGCTGAGCCTGGTCCTGCGGCGGTGGAAACGGTGCGACGCGGAAGGTGTTGGACCACACGAGGACGTGGTAGCCACCGACGACGTAAGTGTGCGCCGGAGGTCCCCAGGTCTTGGTTGCCGAGGCACTGTCGACTCCTTGGTAGACAGGCGTCTCGTAGACGAGAAACTGGAAGTGCTGACCGGCGTACCAGTCGGCGGAGGACAGCTTCATGTACCGGCCGAGCTTGCCGTCCGGGTCCGCAAGCACTGGTCGTACCGTGACCACACCCCTGCTCTCGACGGTGGTGATGCTCGCTGCCCAATAACCGCCGACCCCGTTTCGGAGATGATGCGCCTCGAGGAAGGAGGCGAGCACTGACGCGCTCTGGACCGGAACAGGCTGGGCAAACGTGTAGCCAAGGCCCGCGGCAAACCACAACAAGACAGCGGCTCCGAGGACGCAGATCGTTCGGGTAGTCCGACCGGGTCGCAGCTGGTGCCAGGCCTGGGCGACGATCCGGCCAGCGAGCACGCTGGCGAACACGACCGCGGCGACTAGATAACGAGCGCCGGGCACTCCGTTGACGGCCAAAACGACGAAGGTGAGCACCGAACCGAATATCGCGATGACCAGCACGTCGTCGAGCCACCAACGCTCGGCCTCCATCTCGGTTCCGGAACCGGTTGCCCCTCGGTGGCCGCGGATGACTCCTCTCGCCAGGTTCGCCGTTGCCACCAACGAGCAGGCGACGATCAGAAGAGCACCGACGACGTGAACGTCCTGCAGGACGATCGGGACCCGCCCGGCGTCGAAGTCGTAGGTGAAGCCGACGAGACCTGCTCCGTAGCTCAGCACGTGCCTCAGGTTCATGAGAATCTGAGCAGAAGTCGCTACCGACACCCCGTCAACAGATTTGAACGCCCCCATCGCTCGGGCGAGCCAACTCACAATCTCGCTGGCGATGATTGCTGCGGCGGACGCAGTCACCGCCGCGACGCCTGCCCGCCACTCTCGCCTTCGCAACATGGCGACCACGCCCGCACCGAGCACCGGCGCGATGCCGTAAGCGACCATCAGGAGGTCGCCGAGCATTCCGAAGGCGAGCACGGCGACCGCCGCTGCCCATCTCCAGTCGAAGCCTCCCCGCCTCAAGCAGATGAATGCAAGAAGGGCCAAGACGGCCGTACTGACATGGTCCGGGCCACCGAGCAGGAAGGATGCCATTGCGTTCGTGGGAAACGCGAGCAATACGACGGCAGTGACAGCTCCGGCGACGGCGGCACCCTTCTTGTGCCCCCGGCTGGCGACGAGGGCGCCCACCACGACGGCGATCGTGACCGCAAGAGCTGGTTCCAAGTTGAGGAGGCCGGGCCAAATGCCACCGATACGCACTGCCAGTGCGTAGAAGAACGCGTCGATGGTCCAGAATGAGTCGTGGGTCAGGATCCAGCCGTGTAGCAACGGGTTGCCGCTGCCCATTGCTTGACCCTCGAGGATCGCGGTTGCCCTGTCCGAACCACCTAGATAGACGTGTGTTGAGATGGTGTAGAGGATCGGGGCCAGCCCTCCGAGGGCAAACAACGCTCCGACCACAGTGCCAACTCGCCGCGCGGTGGCACGCCGTGCATCGGAGCGAGCCGGCAGCACGATCAAGCGATGACTGTTTGTGGGACGGTCCCGAACCGATCTGCGGAGAACGCTCGGCGACTCCGTTGCGACCTCGTCGACGTCCTGTCTCATAGCGGCACGCTGCCAGCAGGAATCGTCACCGATCCCAGTTGCGGGCCTGCCGTCGATCAGTTGATCCGCCTCAGCGCTGGCCATCTCCTCACTTACCAGCTCGAGGTCAATATCTGACTGGAGCGAGCCCGAAGGCACCGTTTTGCCACCTATCATCGTGGCTTAGCCGGCTCTTGGAATGCTTCCTGCGGCACCGTTGCCTCTCTGCCCCTTCTTGTCTTTCGGCCTTATGGCCTTGGGGTCGCGTCCTGGGAGTCGTCTCGTATCAGTCCGGCCTCAGGTCGCCAGTCGGCTCGTGAAAGGGCGAAGTCTGGCGAGCCGCCAAGAATGGCCTGGTGTTGTCGTGACCGATTCATTCCCACGCGAGTCCTTCCTCACTTCGCCGACGACGACCTCCCCACGGACGTGCGGGCCCAGACTCCGAAGAGTGACGGGTCGTCAAGCGCGGTAGTGCGGCACTCTTCCAAAACAGGACACCGTGCGCAGATGCGCGTGGCGGGACCGAGGGCGTTGCCGCTCGTCGGAAACAAGAGATCGGATCCCATACCCCGACAGGCGGCGCGGGCTTACCAGTCGAGGCGGACGATCGGATCGTAACTGTCGATCGGTTCCGGTGAGTGCGGCACTGGGACATCCACGGCGTAATTACGCCTGCCAAGGGCGATGACGTCCCGGAGGTTGGCCCGCTTGTCACTCATTGGAACCGGCATCGTTCCTCCCTCGATTGGTGCGCCCCGCCGGGTCACGTCGGTCAACCGCACGACCTTTCCGGCACCCGGCGGATGACGCGGATTC
>PLKG01000137.1:0-47604 GCA_003140595.1 Acidimicrobiaceae bacterium
GGTGGTGGTGGCGAGCCGGCCTATAGGCGGGGTTCTGTCCGCCGGCCGGCAAGCCGGGACCGACGGGGTGGCCATCCATCTAAGCGGCCTACCTTGGGACATCAGGCGGGCAGCCCGTCCCACGTTTGGCCTTGCTCCGGGTGGGGTTTACCGAGCCGGCCGGGTCACCCCGGCCGCTGGTGCGCTCTTGCCGCACCTTTTCACCCTTGCCTGTTCACGGCATGCCGTGACATCGGCGGTCTGTTCTCTGTGGCACTGTCCTGCGGGTCACCCCGACTAGCCGTTAGCCAGCACCCTGCCCTGTGGAGCCCCGACCTTCCTCAGCCGGCTGCGGCACCGAAATGCCACCCCGACCGCGGCCACCCGGCCGACTCGCCATCACCGAAGACATTCTCCCACGTGCGAACGAGGCCGCCATCACGAAGGCTCCTGCGACGACGAGAACCTAGCTTGCGACCTATGATGAGTGCTTGTTTATCGAAAGGATGAGTGTTATAGTATCAAGAAGAGTGATAAGACACCTAATCAGTAAGGAGATGAGCAGTAGAGATGATGCGTTTCGATCCATTTCGTGAACTCGATCGGTTGGGACAACCGAGTTGGCACGCCCGAACGTCCGTGCCCCTGGACGTCTACCGCAAGGGCGAGCGGTTCATCGTTCGTGTCGACCTGCCTGGTATCGACCCCGCCAGTCTCGATCTGACGATCGAGAGGAACGTGCTCTCGATCAAGGCTGAGCGCTCGTGGGTGCCCGCTGAAGGCGACGAGGTACTCGTTACCGAGCGCCCCCAGGGAACCTTCACCCGCCGCCTGTTTCTCAGCGAAGGCCTGGACCCAGATGGGATCACGGCACAGTACGAGCACGGTGTGCTGACGGTGACGGTACCGGTCGCGGCCTCGGCGAAGAGCCGCAAGATCAGCATCTCGCTCGGCGCCGCGGACGACCCCAACGTCCTCGACGTGCAAGCAAGCTGACCGATCGGCGCCCACGGACCACGCTCGTGCGCGCCTGCGCCCTGGTCCCCCACGCCTCCCGGATGCTTGGCTGAACCGCTAAGAGATCCGGGAGGCAACCAGGTTCGAGCACTGCGCGATGGCCTGCGGTCACCCGAGGCCTGACAGATGCGCCCTGTCGTTGAAGCCGACGAGCACAGGACCGAGCGGATCGCCCGTCGAGATCCGGGTTATAGAGGCGACGCCGAGCGAAAGTCGCCACGACATCTCCGGTCCCCCTCCCAGCGCCCAGGTGACAGCCGCCCTGACCGGTGACAGGTGGGTCACGACGACGACATCAGCGCGGGCCGCTTCGGCCGAGAGCTCCTCGCAGGCGGCGCCCACTCTGGCTCGAACCTCCTCGATGGTCTCGCCGCCTGGCGGACGCCAGGCGACCTCGGTGCGCCAGTGCTCCCAGAGCGCGGGCGGCAAGTCGGATGGCAACGTCCCGTCAAGCTCGCCGTAATCGAGCTCGACGAATCGCTCGTCGAGGTCCACACGCGGGGCCCTCCCGGGCCCGACCACTCGGGCGTAGGCAGCCACGATCGCCTCTGCGGTGCTCGCGGCCCGCTGTAGGGGACTTGTCAGGATCCGGGCGGTACTAGTGCCGCGCGAAGCCAGCGCGCCTGCGATGGCCGCCGCCTGGAGTTGGCCGAGTTCGGACAAGGGCGAATCTGTCCGTCCGACTAGCAGCCCTATGGCGTTCGCCTCGCTCTGGCCATGACGGACGACAACGAGCATCGACTGCTAACGGCCGGCCTGGTCGCTAGTCATTACAAGTATCCGTCCACACTGGTCGCAATGCACGACGGAGTCCGGCATAGCCTGGCGCAACCTGTGCAGCTCCCCCGCCGGTAACTGCAGGTGGCAGCCACTGCACGCTCCACCCACGACATGTGCGGCTCCAATACCACCGAGCTTGGCCCGTAGTCGCTCGTAGGAGGCGGTGAGCTCGGGCGCGACACGCTCGGCGAGCTGATCCCGAGCAGCGCGCACAATGGCCGCCTCGTCGTCGATCTCGGCGGTCGCGAGGGCCAGCTGCTCGCGGGCCAGGGCCAGCTCCTCTGCCACCGAAGAGGAGCTCTCCTTCAGGCCTGTCAGCTCCTGGTCCAGTGGCTCCAAGGCTTCCATGATCTCGAGCTCCTGGTCTTCGATCTCGCGGCGAAGATGGGTGAGCGACGCCACCTCGTCACCCATCGCCTGCTCATCGCGATATGAGCCGGCCCGCCCGGACCGCAACCGCTGCTCGATAGTCGCGATCCGCCCACCGACCGATTCCGAACGCTGATCGAGGGTGAGCTGCTGAGAGACAAGCTTCTCACGCTGCTCTTCAGCTTCGCCGACTCGGGCGGTCAGCTCAGCGAGCCGTGCACCAAGCTCGGTGACCGCGACGCGTTCTGCGAGCTCACGGCGCTTGTAGGCGAGGCGGTCAAGAGCGAGGTCGACCTCTTGAAGCTCCAGAAGGAGCGCCAGCCGCGGAGTCGACGGAACGGGAACAGCTTGGCTGTCTGAGGGCTCGGTCGCACTCGTGGACATCGCGACTCGAGGCTACAGCCGCCAGGTCGCCCTGGCTGCGAGGAGCTCGGAGAGCAAACTTGCGCTGGCGGCTGCTACCGGAGTGCGACGAGCGCAATGTTCCCGCACAACGAGATCTCGACCCGCGGCGTCGGCGACGGGCGCTCCGGCCTCGGAACAGACGAGGAGACCACCGAGGTAGTCCCAACCGCCATGCGCATCGCGCATGCAGTCGATGTACCCGTCCAAAGTCCCTTCCGCGACCGCGCACAGATCCAGCGCAGCGGCGCCGAGCGACCGGTACCAACGCCAGCCGAGATGGCGGGGCGGATACCCGGACAGTCCTATCAAAGATCGGCCGAGCGACTCTTCGCCCGATGGCGCGATCTCCTCACCGTCGCGCCGTGCGCCACCGCGTCTCACCGCCTCGTAGCGCGTCCCGGTGGCTTGGTTCACCACCATCGCGGCAAGTGGGCCGTCATCGTCCAGGACGCAGATGCTGGTGGCGAACCACGGGATGCGACGCGATGCGTTCGTCGAACCGTCCACCGGATCGAGGACCGCAAGTAGCGCAAGTTCCGAAGCTCCTTCACTCAGACCGGACTCCTCACTCAAGACCCCGAGGCCGGCGGTGGTGAGAACACGGACCGCGGCGGCATCCGCCACGAGGTCGGACCGGTACTGTCCGGGCCGGGTTCCGGCCAGTCCCCAGTCGGCGAGTCCGCTCAGCGAACCTGCGACAGCGTCGACCGCTTCGGCGAGGACCTCTAGAAGCTGGTCGCCGTTCACAACACCGAACCGTAGCCCGTCGACCGAGCCCCGTCGCTCGCCTACACTTGCCTCCCAGATGGCCGTCATCGACGTCGCCGGTTATGTTGCCGAGCTCAAGGATCATGCGGTCGACCACAAGTTCCACGTGCACGACGAGCGGCACTTCGTCGAGACGTACTCCCTGCGCCAGTTCTGGGAGGTGGACCTCCACCCCGAGGAAGGGTGCGGCGGACCGATCGACCTGCACCTGGCTTTGGAGGTGGAACCCCGCGTTCTTCTCGACTTCGAGGACGCCGTGGTCGCTCTGCCCGAGGACGAGGACCCTCCGGACAACTGGTTCTTCCCCCTGACTTTCAACTGGGGTGTCCCGCCTTTGCCCAAGGGCCCTGACCTGCTCCGGCTCGCAATCGACTTGGCGGGAGTCGGTGGCGTCGAGCTCCCGCTCGAGATCTCGGCGACCGACTCGTTCGGCTCGGTGACTGACGCACCGGTCCGGCGCCTCACGATCGTCGCCAGGCAACAGGTGTCTCTGGCACGCGTGCTCGCCGGTGAGGAGCTTCTCTGCGACACCTTCGACCGGGCCCTGGCCGTCACCCGCTTCTTTCTCGACAATGCCCCGAGTTGGCTCGAGGAATAGGTCCGCGCGGCCGAGACTGGTCGCAGGCGGAATCGTGCTCGCCCTAGCCAGTGGCGGGCTTTTCACAGGTTGCGCCAGTCAAGATGCGACACCACTCGCCAATCAGGCCTGCGCGCATGTCAAGCGCGCTCTCGCGGCAGAGCACGCCATGGACTCCGTCAGCTCCCATCAGGCGGCGCGGCTCCGGTCCGAGGCACTTGACCAGGTACGGGCGGCCCTCCCGCTCGCGGCCGAGGCGGCGGGCGATGACACGACCTGGCAACCGCTCGTCGCCACCTTGAGCGAGTCCAATCGCGTGCCGCTGAACTATCTCCTGCCGGCCCTAGCCGCCCAATGTTCGGTCGATTCCGGATAACTCCGCGCAACACGGACCTGATCAGCGGTCAGGAATCTCCCAAAGCTTGACACCACCGAGAATGCCGGCGACGTTGTCGACGATGGTCACCGCGGGGTCCACGTGGCCCGCCATCAAGCGCGAGTTGCCTCCGCCGATATAGAGCCCGTCGTAGTTGAGCAGCCTGTGGAAGTTTGCGAGCGCCTCCTGGGTGCGCCTGCGCCATCTCTTCAGGCCGATCTTCCTCAACGCCGCGTCGCCGAGCTGCTCGTCATAGGTCTGGTCCTTGCGGAACGGATGGTGCGACAGCTCGAGATGCGGCATCAGCTTGCCGTCGAGGAACAGCCCGGTGCCGACGCCGGTACCGAGTGTGACGACGAGCTCGAGCCCCGAGCCGTTGACCACCTCGAGACCCTGCAGGTCCGCGTCATTAGCGGCGCGCACCGGACGGCCGAAACTCGCCGAGAGCGCTCCCGCAAGATCGAAACCGGTCCATGCAGCCAGCAGCTTGGGGACTACCGGCGCCTCGGGGGCACCGGTTCGAGTCACAAAGTGCGGGGCTGTCAGCACAATGCCTTTGCGGACGACGCCGTTGAAGCCGACCGACACCCGGTCGAAGTCCGGCAGGGGCGCGACGAGCGCGCTGAGTGTATTGACGAAGTCTTTGGGTGCGCACGGATATCGGGTCGGCACACGGACGCGATTCGCGACGAGCTTGCCGGCTGCGTCCAGCACCGCGGCCTTGAGGCCGGTGCCTCCGATGTCGATCGCGAGCGTCGTCGGGCGCAACGGGGGCACGACGGCCGCGGCGACTGGACCCACGGCTTTCTTCGGTGTCGCCGGTTTCGCCGGCCCGCGCCGAGTGGCCCGCGCCGCGACAGGTCTCCTCGCCGTGTTGGCAGTGCCGGTGGCACCAGCCGTAGCACCGGCACGCGGGCCGGTGTCGTCACGATCCGGCTTGGCAGGCCCTGTTGCCTGATGCCCGTCGTCCTGTCCGGTCATGCGATCACCTTTCCTCCAGCAGCTCCGGCCGCGGGCGAGTTGAGCGGCTCATAAGAGCCAAGGAGCTCGAGCAGCGTACGGACGCCGAAACCTGTGGATCCCTTGCGGAACTCCCCCGAGTCCTCGTCCGAGCGCGACGGGCCGGCGATGTCCAGATGGGCCCAAGGCCGGTCCGCGACGAACTCTTGGAGCAAGAGCGCGGCGGTGATCGTGCCTGCTGCGCGCTTGCCCTGGTTCTTCATATCAGCTACTTCGGAGTCGATATCGGACCGGTACGCGTCGGGGAGCGGGAGCGGCCAGGTCGGCTCACCGGCACGCTCGGATGCGGCGTGGATCGCCGCTATCACGCGATCGTCGTTGCCCATCAACCCGGCGATCCGAGAACCGAGGGCGACCACACAGGCTCCCGTCAAGGTCGCGAGGTCGACAATGCAGTCAGGCTCCTCCTCGGCTGCGAGCGACAGACCGTCTGCGAGCACCAGGCGCCCCTCGCAGTCCGTGTTCACGACTTCGATCGTCTTGCCGTTGCGGATCTTGAGGACGTCACCCGGCTTGGTCGCCCGACCGCCGGGCATGTTCTCAGCGGTCGGAGCCAAGCCGACCACTCGGACGGCGACACCGAGCGCGCGGCACGCGCCAAGCGTCGCGATCACGTCCGCGGCGCCACTCATGTCCGTCTTCATCGTCAGCATGCCCTCGGGCGTCTTCAGCGACAGTCCCCCGGAATCGAAGGTGATGCCCTTGCCGACCAGGGCGACGGTGGGAACCGTGCCGTCCGGCCATTTGCTGGCGAGCGCGGCCGGCGGGTCGTAGACGAGCTTTATGAGCCGCGGGGGCTGGACCGACCCGGCGGCGACACCCAGCAGCCCGCCAAGGCCGGCCTCGGCGATCGCCGCTTCGTCTAGAACCGTCACCTCGAGCCCGCAGCGCGTGGCGATCTCGACGGCCACCTCGGCGAGCTGGACAGGGGTGAGCGCACCCGCCGGCTCGTTTGAAAGGTCCCGTGCCAGCCGCGTCGCGTCCGCTATCACGCGGCCGCGCTCGAGGCCGCGCTCGGCCGGGGCGACCTCCTCGGCGGCGACGACGATCGTCAACGACTCGAGCGGATCCGGATCGCCCGCGTGGTAACGGGTGAACCGGTACCGGGCTCCCCAGAAGCCTTCGATTGCTGCCCCCACGGCCAGTTCCGCTCCGATACCGAGATCGCTGATGCCGCTGAGGTCGAGCGCGATGGTCTTGGCTTCACCGGTGGAGCGGGCGAAGGCCGCCCCCGCCAGGCGCAGCGTCGCCGCAGAGACTTGCCCGCGGTCACCGAAACCGAGCACAACGTCCGCACGTCCACCCTCGCCGGGAGTGATGAGCTTGTCGCCGGGCTTGGCCCTGAAACGCCTCTTCTCGCACCAACCGGTGTCGAGCTCGAGACCCGGCCGCGCCGTCTCGGGGCCCACGAAAGCGCCCCAGCCGACAGCTTCGATGCGATCGGGGGCGGCGCGGGCAACTTCGGTCGGGAGCGTCATGGGCGAATGCATGGCTGCCATCATGCCTCTGTCCGGGGTCTCTTGACACGTGCGCCGCGGGCCGTCAGATGCTCCTGCTCAGATGAGCGGGCCAGGAGCCAGCAAAGGTCAGACAAGCGGTTCAGGTACGGCACGACTTGCGATCCGGCTCCCATACGGAGTGCGACGGCCTTTCGCTCGGCACGTCGGATGACGGTGCGGGCCAGGTCCAGCGCCGCGCTCGGCCGGCTTTGGCCGGGCACGATGAACTCGGACGGCATCGCGCCGGAAGCCTCGAGCTCGTGTACACGCCGCTCCAGGACATCGACCATCTCCTCGGTGACGAGCGTCGCGCCGGCAACCAGCTTGCGCCTGTTGCGAGGGGCCGTCGCGACCTCTGCCATGACTACCCACAAGCCCCGCTCCAGGCCTGCGAGCTCGTCGTCGAGCGGCAATCCACGCACCTCGGCCCGGGCGAGGCCCAGGGCCGCCTGGGCCTCGTCGATAACGCCGTTGGTCTCGATGCGAGCCGAGTCCTTCTGCACGCGCCCACCGTGGAGGAGACCGGTGGTGCCGTCGTCGCCGCGTTTGGTCGAGATGCTCACCGGCCGCAGCGTACTGGCGATCCCCCGCGGGGCGACATAGGCATATCGCCCCAGGCGACAGGCCCGAAGAACAGGCAGAACCAGGTCAGGGTCCATAGACTCGCCCCTGTGCCGACCAACCAACTCCCCGGGCCCTCGCGGCCGCAGACCTCTCGATCGGGCCGTTTCGCACGGCGCGCCACAAGCCTCCAGGGAAGAAGCCGACCACAAACGCGCACGGCTCGTCGGGCGGCTTTGTTGTGTGCTTGGTTGCTGTTCGCCCTGACGCTCGGCGCCTGCGGCTCGTCGGTCACAGCCACAACGACTACCACCCTGCCCTCGCCCGCCGCTTCGAGGACCGCGATAGAGCACGCCTACGCGGTGCTGTTCGATCTCGCGAACCCCGCGCTGGCGCCCAAGCTCGCGGTGGTCCAGGACGGCTCGGCGCTCAAGTCGGCGATGAAGACCGCACTCAAGAGCGCGCTCGCCAAGAGCGCCGCGGGCGCGACTGTGAGCAACATCGTCATCGAGCAAGGCTCGGCCTGCAGGGACGAGCTTCTGCCAAGTCCGTGCGCCAAGGTGACCTACAACGTCTTGAGCCCGACCAAGGCGCCGGTCCTTCGCGGTGCGGTCGGTGCTGCTCTCTACCAGCACGAACATTGGCTCGTCGGCAAGACCACGATCTGCACGCTGCTCGAGCTTGCGAGCTCTGGAAGCGTGCCGCCCGGCTGCTGAGCCTAGGAGCTCTCGCCCGGACCGGCCAGCAGCTCGCGGACCAGCTCGCCCAGCTTGTCGACCGGCCCCGCCTCGACCACCTTCCCCTTGCGGAGAACCACGACCTGCTCGGCGAGCTCAAGGGCACGAGGTAGCTGCTGTTCGATGACGAGAAGGGAAGTGCCGGCGTCGCGGATCTCCCGCAGTGCCCGGTACACGTCCTCCACTACCCGCGGTGCGAGCCCGAGCGAGAGCTCGTCGACGACGAGCAGCTTGGGCGGGACGGCCAGGACGCGGGCGAGCGCGAGCATGCGTTGCTCGCCCCCCGAGAGCGTTCCCGCGAGCTGGCGCCGCCGATCGGCGAGCCGCGGAAAACGCTCGAAGGCGCGTCCCAGCGCTTCAGCAGTGCCTTTGCGGCCGAGAGCGCGGATGAAAGTGAGCCGGAGATTGTCCTCGACGTCCAAGGTCGCGAACACCGAGCGACCTTCGGGCGCGTGGGCGACCCCCAGGCGGACGAGCTTCCACGTCGGAAGACCGGTGACATCCTGACCGGAGAAGAAGATCCGGCCCTTGGTCACGGGCACGAGCCCGGTCACTACGCGGGCGATCGTGGACTTGCCGGCGCCGTTCGGGCCCACGAGGGCGGTGACCGAACCCGCGGGGACCGACAGGGAGACGCCGAACAGCGCCCGGAAACGGCCGTAGGAGGCCGAGACGTCACGAAGCTCGAGCACGGGCGGCTCCGGTGCGACCTCGAGGACCGCAGTGGCCTCGAGCAAACCGTCGACGGGCTTCACGTGGCCTCCCCCAGATAGGCGCGGCGCACAACCGGGTCGGCCAACACCTCTTCTACAGGGCCGGACGCGATCACCTTGCCGAAATCGAGCACGTAGGTCCGCTCGACAACGCGCCGGACGAAGTCGAGGTCGTGCTCGACGAGGAGCATCGCAGTCTCGCGACGGCTGCGCACCTCGACCAGGACCGCCGCGAAAGCGGAGGCTTCCCGGGTGTCGAAACCCGAGGACGGCTCGTCCAGCAGCAACAGCAGCGGGTCCTGCACAAGTGCACGGCCGAGCTCGACCAGGCGCCCGTGGCCCTGGCTCAGCGACTCGATCGGGTCGTCGGCGACCTCCTCCAGGCCTAGCTCGACGAGGAGCTCCTCGACACGTGCCACAGGGGTTCTCGCCCGCCCGCGGCCGATCAGGTCCTTCCAGAGCCGGCCGTCGCCGCGGTGCACGCGCTCGGCGACCATCAGGTGCTCGCGGGGGCTCATCCCGGCGAACAGCTCGAGGCGCTGGAACGTGCGCCCGATCCCGAGACGGGCACGCTCATAGACGGGCAGACGGTCCATGCGCCGTCCCTCGAAACAGATCTCCCCCGAGTCGGGATGGCGGACGCCGTTCAGGCAGTCGAACAGCGTGGTCTTCCCGGCACCGTTGGGCCCCACGAGGCCCACGGCTTGGCCGCGTTCGACGCTGAGCGAGACATCGTCGAGCGCGACGATGCCGCCGTAGCGCTTGGAGATCCCGACGCCTTCGATCAGTGCCATGTCAGGCCACCGGCTCGGGGTGCTTGCGCCAAGACACCACGATCTCGACCACGCGCCGCTTCTGCCATTCCACGACGCCTTCGGGATGGAGCGCATAGGTGACCGCTCCGAGGCCGAACAGGATCGGGAAGAGATTGCGCCACTGGGAAGGTAAGTAGTCGAGCACCTGGTAGAGGATCACGTAGGCCATGCCCGCCTGGATGGCGCCCTGCACGGTGTAGACCCCCGTAGTCACCACGACGACCATGAACACCAGCGACAGGATGGAGTTGAAGTCGTTCGGCGAGACTGTACCCTGAAGCGATCCGTACAGGGCGCCGCCGACTCCGGCGAGCGCGGCCGCGACCGCGAAGACCGTGATCTTGAGCTTGGCCAGGTTCGTGCCGATCGACGCGGCAGCGAGCTCACTTCCTCGCATGGCCGCCAGCTCACGCCCAGTTGTCCCCTGGCGAATCGCGAGCACAATCGCCGCGCAGATGATGAGCAATACGAATGCCAGGACGAAGAAGGCCTTCCCGCTCGTGAAGTTGATCGAACCGAGCTCCGGGCGCGGGATGTTCACTCCCGAGTCGCCGTTTCCGGACCACGGGAACTGGAAACCGACGTTGTCCGCCAAGAGCCCGAAGGCAAGTGTGGCGAGCGCGAGGGCCAGACCGCCGAGGCGCAGGGCGGGCATGGCCACCACGACGCCGACGACCGCCGCGACGGCGCCTCCTGCCAGGATCCCGAGGAATACCGAGATCCCGAAATGGCTCACGAGCTGCGCGCAGGTGAACGCCCCTATACCGGCGAAGGCCGCCTGGCATAGCGAGATCTGCCCACTCATCCCGGTCAACAACACGATGGACAGGAAGATGATCGAGTAGGCGAGTCCCTGGGTGAGTGTGAAGGTCCAGTTCGGCGGCACCCAGGTGAGACACGAGACCAAGAACACGGCGAGGACCGCCCATCCGCCTCCGCGAAGCAGCTCCTCGAGCCCGTGTCCTCCGATGGCAGCCGCCATCTGGGGAGGCGGCGGATCGCAGGCGGCAAGGGGGTCGTCGTGGAACCAGCGCTCGCGAAGGCCCGGCAACGCGAGCAACAGGGCGATGAGCACGGCGAAAGGAAGTGCCGGACGGAGCCCAGACGAGAGCACACTCCCGCTCGGCAGGTATCCCCCGAGGAGTTCCTGGACGACTCCGAGCCCGATGCCTCCCCAAAAGGCAAGCGGGAGGCTCGTGAGGCTCCCGAGTGCCGCGGCTGCGATGGCGGCGACAAGCAGGTCGGTGAAGTTGAGCGCCTGCAGCTCGGCGAACAAGGGGGCAAGCAGCACTCCTGCCAGGCCCGCGAGAAAGCTGGAAAGGACCCAGATGGCGACCCCGACGCGCTCGGAGTTGATGCCGGCGAGCTGAACCATACGTGGGCTCTCGGCCATGGCCCGCATCCGCAGCCCGATCTGGGTGAAATGCGACATGAGTGACGCCAGCAGCACGACGGCCAAGGTCACGATGACCGTCGACAGCTCGGTGCCGTTGATGGCGTCCCCCGCGACGTGGAAGTAGACCGAGTCTGGTGGTAACCACAGCGAAGGCGGCGCCAGCCTTTCCTGGCCACCGAAGATCAGTTGGAGCACGCTCGGGATCGCGATCAGCATGCCGAGCGCGCTCACGAGCTTGACGAGCACCGGGGCCGACCGGATGAAGCGGTAGAGAAAGCGGTCCATCGCCAAACCGAGCAGCGGTGCCACGACGACGACAGCCGCGAGGAACGCGGCCCAGCTCGGCCAGCCGGCGTTGACGCAGACGTAGAAGATCAGCGCCGACGCGTAGGCCTGAGCCCCGTAAGCGAGGTTGAACACTCCCGAGGTCTGGTAGGTGAGGACGAGGCCCACTGCCATGAGGGCGAACACGCACCCGTAGGGCAAGCCCGGGATGGCGTAGCTGAGAAACTGGGTCACGCGATCGCCGAGCCTCTGCTCAGCTCCTTCACGCGCCGGGCACGGAGGCCGCCGGCGGCACCACGACCACGCTGCGGGCGCTGGCGGGCTGAGGCGTCTCGAAACACGTGAAGGCCGTGCGGGACGAGCCGAACAGGGGCACGTAGTGGCCTCCGATCGCCCGGACGTAGACGTTGCAATCGACCAGCCCGTTCCTGTTGTGCTCGAGTCGCCAGTCGATGGGCGAGACGATGCCATCGGCTGTGTAGCTCGTCAGCTGATTGAGGTCCGCGATGAGCCGCGTGCGGGTCAGGTCCCGCCCCGCAAGTCGCAGCCCGGTCACGAACATGTCGGCGTCCACCCAGCCCGCGAGGGACGCCTCGCCCGGTAGCTCGCCCGGGAAGTACTTCGCGAGCTCCTTCAGGTACTTGTCCATCCCCGGGTACTTGCCCGGCGACAGCTTCGCCGCCTCGAAGGGGACGTGCCCGATCAGGAAGTACGCGCCCTGCATCAGCGAGGAGAACTTGGCGATGGCAGCCTCGTCGTAGCCGTCCAACCAGTACTGCGCGACCGACCCCATGCCGTCCTGGCGCATGGTGCGTGACAGGAGGATGTTGCCGGAGAGGTCCATGCAGCTCACCACGAGGTCCACCCCGAGGGCGCGCATCCGGTTGACGTCGGTCGTGAGGTCGACGGGCGGTGCCTGGACAGAGAGATCCTCGTAGGCGACCGGAATGTGAAAGCGCTGCATCGCGTACGCCATTCCTACGCCAGCCTGCTCGGAACCGCCAACGTTGTACGCGAGGATCCCGACCTTGCGGGCGTGCAGCTGCTCGGCGAGATACGGGGCCTCGGGTCCGGGGCGGGTGAAATCGAGGAAAGAGCCCTCCGAGCCGAACAAGCTGGGCCCGGCAGTCCAGTCCGTGCTGACGTCGTAGCCGAACGTCGGAACGTTGTTCGAAGCGAGATAGCTAGCCCCGGCAAAGCTCGGCGTGCCCACGCCGAGGACTGCGAAAACGTGATCCTGCTCCACCAGGGTGCGCACCTGATCGGTGTCCTGGGAGGCATTCGAGCCGTCGTCGAGGGGATAGCGGAACTCGATCCGGCGCCCGTCCACGCCCCCCTCGGCGTTGACCATGTTCAAGTAGGCGTTGACGCCGTCGAATATCGGAGCGAAGTCGGCCGGGATCGGGCCGGTCAGGGAGGCCACGCCCCCGACGACGACCTGCGAACTGGTTACGCCCTGCACGTTGCCGGCGTTGGACACCGTGGGCTTGGCGTTGCCGCACGCCGCGGCGACGAGGGCGACCGCAGCGAGAACCAAAAGCGACCTACGAGGACTACGCACGCTCCTACCCCTTGCTCTTGGCGCCGAACGCGATCGCCCGCGGTCGGCGACGCTATCAGAGCAGTTCATGGCCCCGGCTTGCTATGTCTGGGCACCGGCCCATTCTGGTCGGCACACGCCGCGCTCATGCGGATGCACTGCCGTTTGGCAGTTCGAAACCATGTTCGAGATGGCGTTTCGCGAGTCGCGTTCTGCGCCGCCGTACGATGAGGACCGTGAAGGTATCGACCCGTGGGGACTATGCCAGCCGAGCCCTGCTCTCTCTTGCGCTTCGCGAGGAGGTCTCTCCGACCTCGGTCCGTGATATCGCGGAGCGGACGGGCCTCCCCCAGCCTTATCTGGAGCAGATCCTGCTCGCCCTCAAAGGTGCCGGGCTAGTCCGCTCCAAGCGCGGCGTGGGGGGCGGTTATGTCCTTGCCCGATCGCCGGACCAGATCACCTTGAGCCAAATCGTCAGCGCGGTCGACGGCCCTATCGTGGCCGGGGATTTCGGCCTACCGCACCAGAACGGCGCGTGCGACCACGAGGGCCAATGTGTGCTGCTCGCCGTTTGGGCCGACGTCGGTGAGCACATGCGCCACCACTTGGACTCCTTCACCCTTAAAGACATGGTCCTTCGCGCGCGCGGGAACGCGTCGCCGATTTCGCCACTCGACTGACGAAATCAGCCTCGGCCGCCTGAGGGCACCGGCGGCTCAGAACCGATAACAGGACAAACGCGGAATGGCAGGGCCTCCGTTCGCGTTGTCATGGGTGAGCACCAATTACCGAGAGGGGAGAGGGACGTCATCACGGCCGAGAACAAGATCGAGGATGTAAATACGTCAGAGCTGACCGCGGCGGAGCGGAGTCGCGTCCTGAGGGAGCCCACCTCCGGTGGGCCGGACTTGATGCGGCTGTTCCTCGACGATCTCGGTCGCTTCCCACTTCTCAGCGCCACCGAGCAGACCGAGCTGGCCAAGAGGATCGAACAGGGCGACGAAGAGGCCCGCAAGCAAATGATCGGCTCCAACCTGCGCCTCGTGGTGCACTGGGCACGCCGGTATCAAGGACGTGGCGTCGACATGATCGACCTCGTCCAGGAGGGGACCTTCGGCCTCATGCGCGCGGTCGAGAAGTTCGACTGGCGCAAGGGCTTCCGCTTCTCCACCTACGCGACCTGGTGGATCCGCCAGGCGCTGCAGCGGGCCGTGCAGTCCAAGGGGCGTGCCATACGACTCCCCGAGGACGCACTCGCAGCCGAGCTGGAGGCCGACCCGGACCATGTTCGCCTTCCCCGCGTGGTGGCGAGCCTCGACCAGCCGTTGACGAGCGACGCCACTGCGACACTCGGGGACGTGGTGAGTGGCGACGAGACCCCGTTCGAGGACGAGATCGCACGTACTCTCACGCTCGGCAAGCTCGACGCCGCCATCGACCGCCTGCCTGATCTGGAGCGCGACGTCGTCCGGCTGCGTTTCGGCCTGGATGGAAGCTCGCCCGCCTCACTAGAGTCCACAGCCCGCACCTTGGGCATCGGCGTCCGTCGCGTTAGGCGCATCGAGGCATCAGCCTTGTCCTTCCTCGCGGTTCAGCCGGAGGTCGAGGGAGTGCACGACGCCGCCTGAGGCTCCTCCGAGGCTCTTTGGCCGTGATCGGCCAGTTGTGTTCACCGCTATGGCGCAGCCCCGCGGCGCGTCCGAGCAGACTTCGCCCTCGTTGAGGTGAATCCCCTTGGCGCCCCCGAGCGCCTCATCCAGACTGTCGGAGGCTCCGCGAGCGGGGCATCGAGTCGCCATAATCGTCCTCTGCCACACAAACACGGCGAAAGGGCGGCGACCTCCAGCCGGCCCTGGAACCTCGGGCTGCTCTCAGAGATTCGTAGCAATCCGCAGTAGCCTTGTGTCCTCGCACAGAACGGGTGATGAATGGATCAACCGCCGCTGGACGCCAAGGCCGAATGCCGCGTTGCGGGACCGGCGGCCCTCGATGCCCTTCTCGAAGCGACGCGTGCCTTGCTCTGGATCAGGACACCCACCGACGCGAAAGACATAGCAGCCGATCTCGTAACGGCCTTCGGCGGAACGGTCGTTCCCGCCGGCAGCGGCGATGCCGAGGCGATGCCTGTCGATCTGTCCTTCGGTGACGGCGAACCTGTCCTGCCGTCTGCTCCGCCGACCAGTACCGCCCGCATGTTGCTCGAACGGTACCTTCCGTCGTTGGTCGTGGACGTAGGTCGTGCACTAGAGCTCAGTTCACAGGTAGGCCGGTTCGATGAGGACGCATCGATCGACAGCCTCACCCGGCTTGCGAACCGGCGCATGGTCGGCAGGGCAACGGGGAGGCTGCGCTCCGACGAGGTCGTGATCATGGTGGATCTTGACCACTTCAAGCAGATCAACGACACGCTCGGCCATGCAGCAGGCGACCGCTTGCTCCGTGTACTCGGTCGGACGATTCGAGCTACTTTGCGCGGAAGAGACTTTGCCGGACGTTACGGCGGCGACGAGTTCGTCATCATTCTCCGCGACACAACCGATCCCGTCGCATTTCTTGAGCGATTTCGTGAGGCATGGCGGACCGAACGCCCATACGACGTCTCCTTCAGTGCCGGTGTCGCTCGCGTTGGGAAAGACACATCGTTGGCGCTGCCCGCGGCGGATCACGCGATGTACCTGGCCAAGCAGGCCGGTCGCGATCAGTGGACCTGGACATCCAAAGGTGACGATGGGAACCAAGAACGGGTCGCCACCGCCGCTCCTGCTGGCCGAGATACCGCGGCGTTCGTCGCGTTCAGCCAACTTGACGTGCCCGAAGGCGCACAGGAGCAGCTCGAGTCGGCCTTTCGCGACCGCCTTGGTGCCGTCGAGCGGTGGTCAGGATCCCAGTCGTTGGAAGTGTGGGCCGACCTCGCCGACTCGACGAGGTACGTGATGGTGTCGTGGTGGACCTCGCCCGAAGAGTTCAGGTCGTACATGCGATCGGATGATCACCGCCGCTCCCACGACCGGATTCCCACCGGCGACTTGCGGCCTCGTCCCCGCGAGTTTCGGCGGTACCGGATCGTGGCGCGATGAACGCCGTGGATCCTTCGCAACGCGTTGACCGGTTCAGAGATCTCGCGCTTTCGGGCAACGTCGAGGCTGCGGTCAGATTTGCCTTGGACCTGCTCGACGCCGGTACGCCGGAGACAACCATCATCACCGACGTCATCGCAGTGACCCAACGCATGATCGGCGAAAGCTGGCTGAAGAACGAGTTGAGCGTCGCCGACGAACATCTCGCTACAGGTGTCGCCGAGTCGACGCTTTATGCGCTCTCGTCTGCCACGCCGGCTGCGAGCGGAGCCAGTTCAGTCGTGGTCGCCTGTGCCGAGGGCGATTGGCACTCGATCGGCGCACACATGATCGCCGAGATGTTCCGGGTCGAAGGCATCGACGTCTCTTATCTCGGCGCATCAACCCCGGCCGATGCTCTTGCCCAATTCCTTCGGCGTCATCGTCCCGACGCCCTCGTATTGTCGTGCAGTCTGCCGCTCTTTTTTGGAGGCGTGACAAGGTTGGCCGATGCCGCGCACGCAAGCGGCACACCCGTCCTTGCGGGTGGCCGTGCACTACACGGCGCGCCTGAGCGAGCTCGCCTGCTTGGCGCTGATGGCTACGCGGAGAACGTCGCCGAGGGCGTCAGGATTCTCGCCACCTGGCACGAGTTCCCTCCGGCCATCCGGGTCGAACCGACTGGGCTCCTCCCCGGCGCAGCGCTGCTCGAGTCTTTCGCCGAAGAGCTCGCTGACTGCGCCTACGCGAAGCTCCGTGCTCGGCTGGCCGCGATGGCGAGCTACTCACATCGCCAGCTCGAGCGCACAAGGGAAGACCTCGCGTACATCGTGCGGTTCCTCGCTGCCGCTCGGCTTGTCGACGAACAAACCGTCTTCATCGAGTTCCTCGACTGGTTGGGCGAGCTCCTCCAAGCCCGCGGTGTTCCAAGGTCCGCCCTTGTGGCCGGGCTCGAAGTGCTCCAGTTCGCCATGCAGGAACACGACCTGGCCGAGGACCCGATCCTCACCACCGGCTTGGAACACCTGGCCAAAGCGGCCCTGGCTCACGAATGAGCTAGGCGTGGTGGTGTCTTCGTTTCGGCGCTGCCGCGAGCACTTGGGCCGCGAAGGACATCTACGGCCTAAACGAATTGCGCGAGCACAGCCGCGAGGTCGTCGGGCAGCGGCGAGCTGAACGCGACCTCTTCATCGGTGGCCGGGTCCAGGAAAGCCAAGCCCGTGGCGTGCAGGAACGGACGCGCGCACCCCGACCGCCTCCGGTCGCCCCGGTAGCGCGCGTCGCCGACCACCGGATGGCCGATCGCGGCGAGGTGCACCCGGATCTGATGGGTGCGGCCGGTCTCCAGACGAAGTTCGAGATAGGTCGCCTCGAGCGGCCTCGCATATCTGGCGAGCACACGGTAGTGGGTGCGCGCCTCACGGCCCCCCACAGCGACCGCCATCCGCGTCGGGTCACGCAGCGACCGACCGATCGGCGCGTCGACGACCCCCGCCTCGGCCTCGAGCGCACCGCAAGCGAGCGCAAGGTAGGTCCGCCGCACGGTGCGCGCCGCTAGTTGGGCCGTCAGTGATCGGTAGGCATCCGGCGTGCGAGCGACCACCAACAGGCCCGAGGTGTCCTTGTCGAGCCGGTGCACGATCCCGGGCCGGTCGGCCTCCCCGCAACCCAGCTCTGGTAGCAGGGCGAGCTCTGGGTAGAGCTCGAGGAGCCCAGCGACGAGTGTTCCCGAACGATGGGCGGCGTCGGGGTGGACCACGACTCCGGGTGGTTTGTCGACAACTATCACGTTCTGGTCGTCGTAGACGACCCGGAAAGATACCTCGCCGGGCGCGGCGGGGCGCACCGCGTCTCCTTCGACGTCGGCGAGGAGCCTGATATCGGTCCGAAGGAGATCGCCGGTGTGGACCCGGCGACTCCCGGCAGCCACGACGACCTCGCCAAGGCGAACGCCTCCGGCCGCGATGAGCCTCGCGACCTGTGCCCGGGTACGACCCGAAAGCAGTGCGACTACCCGGTCTACTCGCTCGCCCGACAACGCACCGGGGATCTCGACGCCTGGGACCGCCGACGAGTCGCTCATAGCAGCGACTGCTCGTTGGACTCGCTTTGCCGCCTTGTGGCACTCGTCTGCCAGAGAGCGACGGCAAGCACGATGCAGCCACAGACGACCGCCGAGTCGGCAAGGTTGAAGGTGGGCCAGAAGCCCGAACGAAGGAAGTCGACCACCGCTCCATGGTGACCTCTGAACAGCCTGTCGGAAAGGTTGCCGACCGCACCGCCGAGGATCATGCCTACACCGACGGCTGCACCGGTGTTGGGCACCGTCCGGCCGAACCACGCAAGCGTGGCGACGACGACCGCGACGATCACGATGATGGGCACCGTGAGGCCTGTCCCGATGCTGAAAGCGACGCCGGTGTTGTAGGACAGCACGAGAGCGAACGGCCCGATCAGGTGGACGGGTCCCGAGGAGAGCCGTGAGACCGCCAACGACTTGGTCACCTGGTCGGCGATCACCACCCCGATCGCGACCACGAGCATCACACGGATGCGACGGGCACGTCGCCCCGCCTCGACCCGTGACGCTGCCCCGGTGACGCCGGGCCGGTCCTCGCCGGCCGCGTTCAACGTTTCGACAGCCCCCCGCTCTTGCAGTCGATGCACAATCGGGCATAGGGAAGAGCCTCGAGGCGTGCCTTGACGATGAGACGGCCGCAGTTCTCGCAGATCCCGTAGGCTCCGTTGTCCAGCTTCGCGAGAGTGTGATCGATCTCTTCGACCGCCGCGAGTGCCTGGGCCGAGAGCGCGAGGTCACGCTCCCTGTCGACGGTGACGGTCCCACCCTCGCCCGACTCGTCGTCGAATTGGATGTCGCCCGGTTCCATCTCCTCGACCAGCGCCTCCGCTTCGGCTTTCAAGCTTGCAGCTTGCTCGAGATAGGTCGCACGCTCACGCAGCAGCGAGGCCCGCTGGGTTGCCACGAACCGGGCGTCCTTGGCATACCCGTCGGCGTCGCGCTTGGTGGTCGCTGCTCTTGAGCCGAGCCCGCCTGCGGGGCGTGCCGGGCTCGCCGCGGCCTTGCGCGCCGGCGGGGAGGCCTTGGTCGGTTCGGCAGCCTTGGTGACGACTGATCCCGCCTTTGGGGCCGCTGCCTGCTTGGTCGCCGACACTGGCCCGCGCGGTTTTTTCTCCGGTGTTGCAACCGAACCGGGCACTTGCTTGGCCGCCACGGCCGGTTTCGCCACGGCCTTGACACGCGAGGCCGCGGCCTTGGTCACAGGCGCCTTTACGGGCGTCTTGGCCGCGGTCTTGGCCGCAGGCGCCGCCTTTGCCGTCGGTTTGGGCACCGAAGGGGCGGCTTTTGCCGCCTTGGCGGGCGCGGGAACCTTGGTCGGCTCCCGCCCCGAAAGCCTGACCGAATCAGGCTTGGCCACCTTGTGGTCCGGCACGGGGACTGCCTTCGCAGGCACCTTCGCCTTGACCACAGATGCAGCCTTCTTCGTCGACTCGCGGGTCGTCTTGGGCGCCGCAGGTCTCGCGGACGCCTTTGAGGCGTTCGCCTTCAACACGACTCCCTTCTCAGCATTTGCCGCCACAACGGTCTTAGGCACGATCGATCCCTCCTGTCGCGGCGAGGGTGACCGACGATAGCCCTACCAGGCACCAGTCGCCAAGAGCACATCGGCGGTTTCAGAATCTCGACCGACCCGCCCGGTCGGTGTGGTCGTGCGACCCGGGCCGGACAGTTGCAGAGCGCAGCTCCCGCTCGATCGCGCCGCGTGCCTGCTCGGGGTCGATGTCGACGACACGGACGCGCTTGAGGCGGCCCTTCTCGCCCGAGACGATCTCAACCTGAGATTTACGAACACCTAGCAGATCGGCGACGAATTCAACACACTGCGAGTTCGCGCGGCCTCCAATGGGCGGAGCCGCGATCTTCACAGCGAGCGCATCGCCGTAGCGTCCCGTGACCGACGAGCGGCCGGCGCCGGGTTGGACACGAACCCTCAACACGATGCCAACAGCTCCGCCGGATGGCGACTCGACATCAAAAAAGTCATCTGCCATGGCCGCCTACTGTATGACCATGGCAGAGGCAACCGGCGCGAGCCCCTATCCACAGGTCACCAGGCAGCCGCGCTACCCCTCGATCGAGGAGGAGATCCTCGACTTTTGGCAATCGGACCATACCTTCGAGGCGTCGGTGGCCCAGCACGCCCCCGAGACCGAGTACGTCTTCTACGACGGGCCGCCGTTCGCCAACGGGCTGCCCCATTACGGCCATCTCCTCACCGGCTTCGTGAAGGACGCGGTCCCCCGCTACCAGACGATGCTCGGGCGCCGCGTCGAGCGCCGCTTCGGGTGGGACTGCCACGGTCTTCCGGCCGAGATGGCCGCCGAACAAGAGCTCGGGCTCTCCGGACGCCAAGCGGTGATCAGCTACGGCCTGGACAGGTTCAACTCCTACTGCGCCCAGATCGTGCAGAGGACCACCGACGCCTGGGAGCGCTACGTGACTCGCCAGGCCCGCTGGGTGTCGTTCGAGGACACCTACAAGACCATGGACCTCTCCTTCATGGAGAGCGTGCTCTGGGCCTTCAAGCGCCTCTATGACAAAGGCCTCGCCTACGAAGGGTTCCGAGTCCTGCCCTACTGCTGGGAGTGCGAGACCCCGCTCTCGAACTTCGAGACCCGCCAGGACGACTCCTATCGGGACCGTACCGACCCGGCCGTGACGGTGCGGTTCGACCTGGAACCGATCGACGACGGGCCAGAGCTGTTGCGAGGGCCACTCGGGCTGCTCGCCTGGACCACGACACCGTGGACCTTGCCGTCGAACCTGGCGCTCGCGGTCGGACCCGACCTGCGTTACGCGGTCGTTGCGTGGGGCGACGGGCGCGTCGTCATCGGCGAGAACTGCCTCGAGGCCTACCAGGACGTCCTCGGCGACGCCGAGGTCCTCGGCACCGTGGTGGGCGCGGACCTCCTCGGGCGCCACTTCCACCCGCTGTTCCCGTACTTCTCCGACACCCCGGGAGCCTTCGTGGTCCTCGGAGCGGACTTCGTAGCTATGGACGAGGGCACCGGGATCGTCCAGATGGCACCCGGGTTCGGCGAGGACGACCAGCACGCTTGCGAGGCTGTGGGGATCCCGGTGATCTGCCCGGTCGACGATCGGGCACGTTTCACCGGCGAGGTGGGCGATCTTGCCGGACTGCAGGTCTTCGACGCCAACGCCACCATCCTCCAACGGCTCCGCGCGGCGGGGGCCGTGGTGAGGACCGAGGACTACACCCACAGCTACCCGCACTGCTGGCGGACCGACACACCCCTCATCTATCGCGCCATGAGCTCGTGGTTCGTGCAGGTCACCGCCTTCAAGGACCGCATGGTGGAGCTCAACCAGGAGATCGCCTGGATTCCAGAGCACGTGCGCGACGGCGCGTTCGGCAAGTGGCTGGAAGGGGCGCGCGACTGGTCGATCAGCCGGAACCGCTTTTGGGGAACGCCGATCCCGGTATGGAAGAGCGATGATCCGCGCTATCCGCGCGTCGATGTCTACGGCAGTATCGACGAGCTCGAGGCCGACTTCGGCGTACGGCCGGACAACCTGCACCGACCGTTCATCGACGAGCTGACCCGGCCGAATCCGGACGATCCCACCGGGGCCTCGACGATGCGCCGGATCCCCGATGTCCTCGACTGCTGGTTCGATTCCGGGTCCATGCCATTCGCCCAGCTGCACTACCCATTCGAGCACGCCAAGAGGTTCGAGGACCACTTCCCCGCCGACTTCATCGTCGAGTACATCGGCCAGACACGCGGCTGGTTCTACACCTTGCACGTGCTGGCGACT
This sequence comes from Acidimicrobiaceae bacterium, assembly GCA_003140595.1. Taxonomy (GTDB): domain Bacteria; phylum Actinomycetota; class Acidimicrobiia; order Acidimicrobiales; family Bog-793; genus Fen-455. The sequence continues at coordinate 21,754 of PLKG01000137.1, forward strand.
GCCTTGTTCGACCGGCCGCCGTTCAAGGCCTGCATCGCGCACGGCATCGTGCTCGGAGAAGACGGCCGCAAGCTCTCCAAGCGGTTGCGCAACTTCCCCGACCCCGAAGAGGTCTTCGCATCCCACGGGGCGGACGCGATGCGGTGGTACCTGCTCAGCTCGCCGGTACTTCGCGGCAGCGACGTCGTCATCGAGGAGAAGGGTCTGGCCGAGCCCATCAGGCTGGTCTGCAACCCGATCTGGAACACCTGGTACTTCCTGTCGATGTACGCCAACGCGGACGGCCTCCGAGGACGCGTCCGGACCGATCAGACCGGCGTGCTCGACCGCTACATCCTCGCAAAGACGCGCCGGCTCGTCGAGGACGTCACCGCATCGATGACGACCTACGACCTGGCCGGCGCGACGGGTCACATCTCTTTGTTCCTCGACGCCTTGACCAACTGGTACGTGCGCCGAAGCCGCGACCGTTTCTGGCGCCCGGTGAATGCCGGGACCTCGCCGGGGACCGCTGCGGTACCGGGGGGCCCTCCCGACGACAAGCAGGACGCCTACGACACGCTTCACACCGTTCTCGAGGTTCTCTGCCGGGTCGCGGCGCCGTTCCTCCCCTTCCTCAGCGAGGCGGTCTATCGGGGCTTGACCGGGGAACGGAGCGTTCATCTGAAGACCTGGCCTGACGCCGAGGAGCTGCCTTCTGACCCAGGTCTGGTCGAGGCGATGGACCTCGCGCGCGAGGTGTGCTCAGCAGGCCACTCGATCCGCAAGGCGGCAGGGCGCCGGGCGCGCCTGCCGTTGTCGTCGTTGACGGTAGCGGCACCGGGTGCCGGTCGCCTGCTCGCCTACGCGGACCTGATCGCAGACGAAGTGAACGTGCAGCAGGTCAAGCTGATCGAGACGGTCGGGGACTTGGCTGAAACCGTCCTCAACGTCATCCCTGCAGCGCTCGGCCCGAGGCTCGGGCCACGAACCCAGCACGTCATCGCCGCGACGAGGAAGGGGGACTGGGCCGAGCTCCCCGACGGCACCGTTGAGGCAGGCGGAGTGAAGCTCGAACAGGGCGAGTTCGAATTGCGTCTACGACCCTCGGACCCGGGCTCCAGCCGTTCGTTGCCCGGAGAAGTGGGGATCGTCTCCCTCGACCTCGAGACGACCCCTGAGCTCGAGGCCGAGGGCCTCGCCCGAGACGTCATCCGCTTCGTGCAACAGGCCCGACGCGATGCCGGCCTCAATGTCACCGACCGGATCCGGCTGTGGGTCGGGCTCCCGGGCACTTGCGTCATGATCGTCGAGCGGTGGCGGGCTCACATCGCGACACAGGTGCTCGCGACAGAGATCGAGATCGCGACATTGGAAGAGAACGGACCACGAGACAGTGGGTCCGACGACGTCTTTACAGCCGAGGGCGAGCTGTCGGACGGGGACGTCGTGGTCGCCCGTGTCGCGCGTCTCGGCTGAGCGCAGCCACTGCGGCCCCCCCCGGCAAAGGCGGGCAGGAAAGAGCGGCGAGCGTTCAGGCGATCCAGTCGGACCCTGTGGAACCGAACAAGTGCGGGCCCGAGTCGGCCTTTGACCCGCCAGACTTGCCGGCGCCCGGGCTGAAGAAGTCCGTGGGCCCGGCTTGCCACGCCTCGGTCGGCGGCCCTGAGTCCTCGAGCGGCGAGACTGCAGCAAGGTTTGCGCGCCCGCCTTCAGGCTCCGCATCGGCGTCGTCGTCAGGTGGGGTCGCCGCAGCGGCGGCGTCCTCGTCGATCTCAGCCTCGATCTGATCGAGGAATCCCCCTACGAAAGGCGCCGGGGCCGGGGCTGAGGCTGGGGCGGGACGATGCTTGGCCAGCTCTTTCGAGGGTGTCAGGGTGTTGTCGACGAGACTCAGGGCCGAGCGCAACGACTCGGTCAATCTCCTGCGCTCTGTCTCGAGCAGCTCCGCGAGGTCCTTGAGCTCGCCCGCCGCAAGGGCGCGCTCGCCGTGAAGCCGCGACATCTCGTCGCTATGGCGGCGTTCGGCCTCAGAGGAGAGGCGTTGCGCCTCCGCACGAGAATCGGTGAGCAGCTTGTCCGACTCGCTCCTTGCGGTGTCCATCAGGACCGCGGCCTGTTCCTGTGCCTCCCGAACGGCGAGATCTGCGGTCCGCTGGGCGAGCACGAGGGTACGACGGATGCTGTCGTCGTCCTCCTCGGCCGCCCTGTCGGAGACCGCCCGCTCTGCGCGTTCGGCCCGGTAGGCAAGCTGGCGCATCTTCTCCTGCAGCTCCTCGACCGCGAGGGCCACCTTCTCGAGGAACTCGTCGACCTCATCAGTGTCGTAACCGCGAAGGCTGGTACGAAACTCAACCTCTCGCAGGAGTTTTGGAGACAGATCCATGCCCGGATGGTATCGGTCACCCGGGAAGCGATGGTGGATGCTGAACTTCTCGGGCCTAAAGCAGTCCTCTCACGATCAAGATGACGATCCACACGATGATCGGCGAAAGATCGACGGCCGTACCACCCACTCGAAGGGGCGGCACGATGCGTCGCACAGGCCGGAGCACGGGCTCGGTGATCGCCTCGACGAACCGGACGATCGGCAACAGTGCCGAGCCGTTGGACATCGGCAGGTAGGAGAGCACGACCCGGACGACGAGAATGAATAGGAAGACGTTGAGGATGTCGACGACGTAGTTCAACGGTCGCCGCCCTTATCGCTCGGCCCCGTGGGCTGGCTCGGCCTTAAGGGCACTACGGCCGGAACAGCCCGTTCTCCTGAAGACGCTGGCGCTCCTCGGGGGAAACCTCGACGTTGGAGGGAGTGAGCAGGAAGACGGACTCCGCGACTTTCTCCATCGATCCTCCGACCGCGTACGTAAGGCCCGAACAGAAGTCGATCATGCGCCTGGCCAGGTCCTTCTCGCTCGCCTGCAGGTTGACGATGACAGGAGAGCTCGCCTTGACCATGTCGCCGATCTCCTGCGCGTCCGAGAAGCGAGCCGGCGCCACAACCTGCGGTTTTGTATGGCGCTGGGTCACAAATGGCCGCACGACAGCGCCGCGGGCCACCGGCGTCGACGGTTCGCGTCCGTCGTCTCGGGCTATCGGGCGCACTGTCGCGACGCTCGCCCGCGGCGGTGCAGGTTCGGGATAGGAGCTCTGCCTCACCCGGTTCGCGGGCGTCTCGGTGGGCTCCTCCTCGTCGCCGTCGTAGTCGTCCTCATCATCAATGTCCTTCAGACCGAGGTACATCAGCGCTCTTTGCACAAACGAAGCCATCGCCAGCCCTCCTCCAAGAACTCTATTGTTACAGCCTGCGACGTTGCGGGCGTGGACCGAACAGGCAAGTCCCGAGGCGAACCATCGTCGCGCCGGCCGCGACGGCCTGCTCGAGATCGCTCGACATGCCCATCGAGAGCTCGGCCAGACCCAGCTCCTCGCGCAGTCGAGCGACCCGATCGAACGCCGAGCGCGCCACGATCGGGTCACCGGCGGGCGCCACGGTCATCAGTCCGTCCACGCGGCAGCCGATCTCCCTAAGGCCTGACACGACGCCGGGCACCTCCTCGGGCGCGCAGCCGCCCCGGCGGTCGAGACCGGTCGTGTCGACCTCGACCAGAATTGACGGCGCATGGGCCTGTCCCGCGGCGGGCTCGGTGTCGATGCCCGCGGGCCGGTGCGAGATCCCGCCTCGGTGCCGCATGATCGCCTCGCCCTCGACAACTCTCGCCACCGCCTGCCAGCAGTCCACGACCGGGGAAAGCTTTCCGACCTTGTTGCGCTGCACAGCGCCGAGAAAGTGCCACCTCGCGTCGTGCCCGACCGTCTCCCATTTAGAGATCAGCTCGTCCGCGTAGTTCTCGCCGAAATCAGCCAGACCAGCGGCGAACGCGGCGACCACCCGCTCTGGCCCGAACCCCTTGGTCACCGCCACGATCCTCACCAGCTCCGGGTCGGCCCCCGCCCGCGCGATCCGCTCCCGGGCCTCGGCGGCTCGCGTTGCGATGCTCTCGACGAGCGCGCCGTCAACGCCATAGATATCCGGCCCGGGGTTCATGGCCGGCCTGTCACGACAAGGCAGTGGCGTCCCACGTCATTGCGGGCACGCCATGAGAACCAGCCCGGGTGGCACGCCGTGCACTGCGCCTCGTCGGCCGAGATCGACACCGAAAGCGCCTCGAGAGCTCGGAGCACCCCGGCACGCAGGTCCAACGCCGGACGGCCGGCGGTGGTCCGGGAACGCACGGAGGGACCGTAGCGCGCCTCGAGCGGCTCGAGGTCACTCTCGCTGAACTCGTAGCACTCGGGCCCGATGCAGGCCCCGAGCACGGCCCCGATCTGCGTCGCGCCCTGCGAGCGCATCGCCGCGACCGTCGCCTCGAGAACTCCCGCCCCCAAGCTGCGCCAACCGGCGTGCGCCGCAGCGACGACACCCTCAGCACTCGCGAGGCCGACGAGCGCGCAATCTGCGGCGAAGACCGCCACGGGGGCGCCGGGCATCGTGGTGACGAGCGCGTCACCCTGCCTGCCGAGGCAGGACTCCCCCGGGCTAAGGACCACTACGCCGTTGCCGTGGGACTGGCTCAACCAGCGCCAGGTCCCCGGTGCGATGGACTGGCGCTGGGCCTCCAGCACCTCTGTCGGCGAAGTCGAGCCCGGGCCGAGGTCCCCCTCGAGGGCGCCGCTCAGCACGACGGTCGCTGGTGTGCCCGCGACCGCGATCCTCCTAACGGAGGAAGGACGGGACGTCGAAGTCGTCGTCGAGGTCGAGATCGTCATCGCCGCCGACGTCGAAGACGTCGCGCCCGAGCTGGGAGCCACGCCCCGCTCCGGCGAGGTCGTTTTCGGCGCGGTCGGCTGCCGGAGGACGCGAGGTGGGCCGTGCGGGTGCCTGGTCCGCCGTCGAACGTGACGTGGTGGACCTCCGCGGCTCCTCAGCGGCTTCGATGCGGTCGAACCCGGCCGCGATGACCGTCACCCTCACGGTGTCGCCGAGGGCGTCGTCGATCACGTTGCCGAAGATGATGTTGGCGTCAGGATGAGCCACGTCATGGATGATCGCCGCGGCCTCGTTCACCTCGAACAAGGTCAGGTCACTGCCACCGGCGATATTGAGCAGGATCCCTCGGGCACCCTCGATCGAGGCCTCCAACAGGGGGCTCGTGATCGCGTGGCGGGCCGCGTTGACCGCGCGACCCTCTCCCGATCCGGTACCGATGCCCATGATCGCGCTTCCCGCGTTGCTCATCACCATCTTCACGTCGGCGAAGTCGGTGTTGATGAGGCCGGGCACGTTGATGAGGTCGGTGATGCCCGAGACGCCGTGCAGCAGCACCTCGTCGGCCATCGAGAACGCCTCGACCATCGACGTGTGCTCGTTCGAGATCGAGAGCAGGCGCTCGTTGGGGATGACGATGAGGGTGTCCACCTTCTCGCGCAGGCGCTGGATTCCTTCATCGGCCTGGGTCGACCGGCGCCGGCCTTCGAAAGCGAAGGGCCTCGTCACGACACCGATTGTCAGCGCGCCGAGGGCCTTGGCGGTCTCCGCGATCACCGGAGCCGCACCGGTCCCGGTGCCACCGCCCTTGCCGGCGGTGATGAAGACCATGTCAGCGCCCTTGAGAACCTCCTCGATCTCCTCGAGGTGCTCCTCGGCTGCGAGGCGCCCGACCTCGGGATCGCTGCCTGCACCTAGCCCGCGTGTCAAGGTACGCCCGATGTCGAGCTTTATGTCGGCTTCACTCATCAAAAGGGCCTGCGCGTCGGTGTTGACCGCGACGAACTCGACCCCTTGCAGGCCGGCGTCGATCATGCGGTTGACGGCGTTGACCCCGGCACCCCCGACTCCGACGACCTTGATCACAGCGATGAAGCTCTGGCCTGGCGTGCTCATCCGCGCTCCATCCTCTCCTGAATACCTGTTGGATGATCCCCGAGTAGCGATGGAGCGATCCTGGTTGGCTTCCGAGTGGCTTCGAGCGGCCATGCCTTCTTGCCCTTCGCCTTTTCAGCCGGACAGCAGCTCCGCCGACCCACGTTCACCGCTGGTCGACGATGCAAACTACCCCGCCGACCTCGACCACCCCTTCAGCACCGGTCTCGTCGCGGGCAATCTCAGCCATCACCCTTCCCATGAACGTTAGAGGCGCTGACCAGGGGGGTCAAGACCGGGGCGGCCGCAACCCTCAAGTCGATACCTCCGATGCCGGTCAAATTCACCCCGTTGAGCACGGTCACGAGCGAGACGAACTTCTGGGCGAGAGCCTCGTCGTCCCCCACGATCGCCCTCAAGCCGCCCTTGAGGTGCAGGACGACACCGTCGGCGCTCGAAGCGACGATGTCCTGCAAACGGGGCAGGAGGGTCACGGGGAACTGAGAAGCGGTGGCCAGCAAGGCTTGAGCCGAAGCGCCGAGCGAACTGCCCGGCGATCCGGGGACTCCCGGTACCGCGACGAGCGGGAGTGCCGAAGGCCGCGAGGTCTGATCCTCGAGCACCCGGCCGGTCGCGTCCAAGAGCGCGTAGCCCCCGGCCGCAAGGGCCGTGGCCGCGACCGGGACCCGCTCGACGACGGCTATCGCCACCGTCGAAGGCCAGTCGAGGTGCACCGACGCGGTGACAACCCATGGGAGACGTTCCAGCCGACGCTGCATGGAACCGGTGTTGAGGTCGATGAGCGGGGGCTCCCGGTCAAGGCCGGTGACGGCCAGGATCTCGCTTCTCAGGGTCTGGACCGCTCCGGCGATGACGACGGTCCGTGCGCTGAACAGCGACGAGTGCGCGATGGCGAGCGCTCCCGCGACGCCGCCCGCGAGGACAACGGCCCCGATCAGGACGCGCAGGCGGCGGTGGCCGCGCTGGCGCTCGACCTTGACCCGCCTGGCCTGAATCCTCGGATCGGTCATGACCCCTCCTCGAACCCCACGAATCGCAGCTCGGTTTCGAGCTTGACGCCGAGGCGCTCGAGGACAAGCGCGCGCACGGCGTCGATGAGACGCCTCACGTCGTCCGCCGACCCTCCGGGATCGGCCTGGATGAAGTTGGCGTGCTTGTCCGACACGACAGCCGAGCCCATGCGCAAGCCCTTGAGTCCTGCCTCCTCTATCAGGCGCCCCGCCGCGTCATCCGGTGGGTTCGTGAACACCGAGCCGGCGTTTTGGCCTCCGGGCTGGTGCTCGCGACGCCAACGCACGACCTCGTCGATGCGGGCCAAGGCCTGCTCGGCGTCGCCGCGTTCGAGGCGGTACGAGGCCTCGGTGACGACTTCGAAGGGGCCGATCGACGAATGCCGGTAGGACAGATCGAGCGCGCTCTTCACGACCAGGCGCTCGACTCCATCGAGCAGGCTGACGATCCGGCAGTCGACCAGGACCTCCGAGGTCTGTGCACCGTGGCCACCGGCGTTCATCCTGACCGCGCCGCCGACCGAGCCCGGTATCCCGACAGCCCACTCCAAGCCGGTGAAACCGGCCGCTGCGGTCCTCCGCGCGAGGACCGGGTAGGCGGCCGCGCCACCGGCCCGCACGAGATCGCCCTCGATCTCGATACCGGCGAACCGATCGGCCAGCCGCAGGCACAATCCGGGAAAGCCGGCGTCGGACACGAGCAGATTCGAGCCTTTCCCGAGAACCACGACCGCGATCTCGGTTGTCGCGACCGCACTCGACACTCGTTGCAGGTCGGCGACGGTGCCCGGTTCGCTGAACAGGGCCGCCGGGCCGCCGACCCGGTACGTTGTCAGCTCGCCCATCGGCCGGTCAGCCTCGGCCAGTGGGCCGAGGAGCTCGGCGGCCTTCTCCAAAGCGGCCTCTGTGGCGGCCGACGTCCGGCCCCTAAAGACCGCGTTCACAGCTGGCCGCTCTTGTCGAGATCGGCCGCGAGCTCAGCGGCGAGGTTCGTCAGGTCGCCCGCGGCGAGCGTGAGGCACAGGTCGCCGGGACGCAGGTTCTCGCGGAGATAGGCGACGACGTCCTCCCGGTTGGGCACGTACACCGCCGCAGCATCCTGGTGGGCTCCGAGGACCGCGTCCAGCACGAGCTTGCCCGACACGCCCGGACGCGGCATCTCGCCCGAGGAGTAGATGTCGGTCACGACGACGAGGTCCGCGCCTTCGAACGAGTTCGCGAACTCGGACGCGAGACTGCCGACACGCGAATAGCGGTGAGGTTGGAAGACACAGACGACCCGCTCGAAGCCCCCGCCCAGAGCGGCGTCCAGGGCTGCTGAGACCTCGCCTGGCAGATGGGCGTAGTCGTCGACGAAAGTCACCCCGCCGATCTCCCCGCGGAACTCGAAACGCCGTGCGACCCCCGCAAAGCGGGCGAGCGCCCGCCGGGCGTGGTCCGGGTCGACGCCGAGCTCGACGGCTGCCGAGACAGCGGCGGTCGCGTTGCGGGCGTTGTGGAGACCGGGCACGGGTAGCTCGAAAACACCGAGACTCGCACCTCGGCGCACGAGCTCGAAACGGAGATGGTTGCGCCCTGACTCGAACCCGACGATCCGCACCTCGGCTCGTTCGGAACATCCGTAGGTGACCGCCGACCGCGGCGCGAGGGACGCAGCGACCGGGTCGTCGGCGCAGACGACAGCGGAGCGGGCCTGGGAGAGGAAGACCTTGAAGGCCGCCTTCAGCTCTTCGAACGACCCGTAGTGCTCTAGGTGGTCGGGCTCCACACTGGTCACGATCCCGAGCTCCGGCGCGAGGTGCAGGAACGTCCCGTCGCTCTCGTCGGCCTCGACGACGAGCAGGTCACCTTGGTCCCAGGCCGCGTTCGTCCCGATCTCGTTCACCTCGCCGCCGATGATGAAGCTCGGCCGCAGGCCGGCTTCGACGAGCACGAGGGCGAGCATCGACGATGTCGTGGTCTTGCCGTGCGTGCCGGCGATCGCGATCGTCCTGCGCAGCGCGACGATCGCCGCCAACATCTCAGAGCGCGACAGCACCGGGATCCCGAGGTGACGGGCGTTTCGGATCTCGACGTTGTTGTCGGACACCGCTGACGAGTAGGTCAGCACGTCGGCCCCGGCGACGTTCTCGGGCCGATGGCCGATCTCGATCTCCATGCCACCTGCGACCAGGCGCTCGGAGGATCGCGAAGATTTGATGTCGCTGCCGGTCGTGTCATGACCCATGCCCGCGAGCACGGTTGCGATCGCGCTCATGCCCGCTCCGCCCACGCCGACCACATGCACCCGCAGCGGTCTGCTGAGATCGATCCGAGGCGTGGTCGGGGTGCTCATGACCACTCCTTTCCCACCGACTCGACGAGCGCGGCCACCCGCTCGGCCGCGTCGCGATGACCCGCCGCCGAAGCGGCTGAGCTCATGGACTCGAGACGTTCCGGGTCCTCGAGCAACAGGGCGACGATCTCCTCCAACCTCTCGGGCGAGAACTCGTCGTCGGAGATCAAGATGGACGCCCCGACCCAGGTCAGCGCCTCGGCGTTGCGAGTCTGATGGTCGTTCGGCGCGCCCGGCAGAGGAACCAGCGCGCTCGGCGTACCGATCGCGGCGAGCTCGGCGACCGTCGAGGCCCCCGCCCTGCAGACCGCGAAGTCACAGGCGGCCAGAAGGGCCGGCATCTGCCGCTCATAGCCGACCAGGCGGTAGTCGAGACCGCCGTCGGGCGAGGTCTGCGGTCCGAGGCCGAGGTCGTCGGCCTCGGACCTGACGGCGGCAAGGTTGCGATCGCCTGCCACGTGGTAGATCGAGAGATCGCTTCTCGACCTCCAGGACTTGGCAAGCCCGAGCGTCGCGTCGTTGAGCCGACGGGCGCCGAGCGAGCCACCCTCGACGGCAAGGAGGAAACGCCCCGGCGCAAGACCGAGAGCCGTGCGGGCCGTCTCGCGCCCCTTCTCGGAACGGTCAGCGCCGAGGACCGCCTTGCGCAGGGGGGCACCGGTGACGACGCGATGCGGGAGCGATGTCCCTGGGAAGGCGACGGCGCTCTTTCGAGCGAACCGCGCCACGAGCCGGTTCGAGGCTCCCGCGATGGCGTCACAGCTCACGACGACAAGAGGAACCCGCATCACGATCGCGGCGAGCGAGCAGGGCACACCGGCATAGCCGCCGACGGTGACCACGACTTGCGGACGCCGACGCACGATGATCTTGAGGCCGAGCGCGCAAGCGACGAGCAGGCCGCCGACCGCACCGAGGTTCTCGCGCGTGAGCCGCCTTTGGATGCCCCTGCCGGGAAGCAGGATCACCTCGAAGCCCGCCTCCGGCACGAGTCTGCCTTCCATGCCGCGCCGCGAGCCCACGTACAAGATCGTCGAAGGGTCGTGACCCCGAGCCACCAGCGCCTCACCGACCGCTAGCGCAGGCTGTACATGTCCGGCCGTCCCGCCGCCGGTGACGAGGGCGAACACGCGTGGAGCTCCACGCCGCGATCGCAGCCTCACTTCTGCACCTTCTCGGGCTGGTGCCGCGCGATCCCGAACAAGAGCCCGACGCCTACAAGAGCGACCACCAAAGAGGAGCCACCGTAGGAGATGAACGGGAGGGGGATGCCCGTCACCGGCAGCGCGTCGATCACACCACCGATGTTGATCACGGCTTGGGCCAGTATCCAACAGGTGACACCGATCGCGACAAAGCGTGCGAACGGGTCGCGCTCGCGCGCCGCTATCCGGAACCCGGCCCAGCCCAGGGCGCCGAAGCCCGCGAGGACGACCAGGGCCCCGACCAGGCCGAGGTTGCCGGCGACGACCGCGAAAACGAAGTCGGTGTGCGCGTTGGGGAGGAACCCCCACGATGTCACCGACGCCCCGACACCACTGCCGGTCACTCCACCGAGGCCGAGCGTGGCGAGCGACTGCACGACCTGATAGCCGGTGGTCGACGCATGGGCGAAGGGGTGAAGTACCGAGAGCAGGCGGTCGCGGCTGTAGGTGGCCGACATCGCCACGACGGCGCCGGCAGCACAGACCAGGGCTCCCGGCAGGACCAGCAGCCGCAGCCGCGTGCCTGCGGCGAACAGCATCGAGAAGGTGATGCAGCCGAGCACGATGGCCGTTCCGAGGTCGGGCTGCTTGACAATCAGGATGGCCGCCACCGACATGAAGAGGAAGAGCGGACGAACGAAGGCCTGCCACTGGTCACGGCGCTTTGCTCGACGAGCGAGCACGTCGGCGGCAAAGACCACCAGGGCCAGCTTCATCAGCTCAGACGGCTGGACCTGGATCGGGCCGATCCCGATCCAGCGGCTCGAGCCGCCGGCGTAGTGACCGAGCCCGGGCACGAACACCACGACCAGAAGGCAGAAGGCGACGACGGGCAGAACGAAACGAAGCTTGCGGATCAGGCCTAACGGCGTCCGGCTCACGATCGCCGCCGCGCTCACGCCACAACCCATGAAGATGGACTGGCGGATTACGTACGACCACGGTGAGCCCCCTGCCAGGATCGCTCCGGGGGCCGAGGCGGACAGCACGATCGGCAGGCCGAGCAGGCAGAGACCACCGACCGAGGCGAACAGCACCTTGGCCTCGAGGCTGAGCTGGGCGGTCCTTCGCTGAGGAGCCGGCCGGGCTCCGCCCTTGACCAGCTTCATGGACGGGCGCGTCTCTGTTGGCGTGCCTCGGCGCGACTGAGCCCCCGTGCGCCCGGGCATCACTGCCTCGCGGACCGCGGCCGGCCGGCTCACTTGAGCGACCCGGCTGAGAGGAAGTCCGCGTAGAAAAGGCCGACGCCGAGGGCCACGCACAGGCCGGAGAAGATCCAGAACCGGACGGTCACCGTCGTCTCGGGCCATCCTCGCAGCTCGAAGTGATGGTGCAGAGGTGCCATGAGGAACACGCGCCGGTGGAAGACCCTGAAACTGATCACCTGGATGACGACCGACATCGTCACGATCACGAACAAGCCGCCGATTATCGGCAGGAGCAGCTGAACGTTCATCGCCAGCGCCAGGCACGCGAGTCCCGTGCCGATGGCCAGCGAGCCGGTGTCACCCATGATGATCCGCGCCGGTGCGGCGTTCCACCACAGAAAACCGACGCACGCGCCGCCCATTGACATCGCGACGAGGGCGAGGTCGAGCGCACTGTGCACCCCGTAGATGCCGGGATGGCGGTACTGCACGAAGCCGACCAACGCGAGGAACCCGCACACGAAGGCCGCCGAGCCGGCGGCGAGCCCGTCGAGCCCGTCGGTCAGGTTGACCGAGTTGGCCGTGCCGAAGATGATCACCGTTCCCCAGACCACCCATCCCACCGTGCCGAACTGGGTTCCGGGAAGGTTGTAGCGGGTGAACGAGAGGGTCGTGTGGACCCCGCCCCAGTTGACCTCCGCGATGCAGAACAGGATCGCGACCGAGACGAGTCCCATCGTCTTCCATCGCTTGTTGAGCCCGAGCGAGCGGCGCCTGCTCACCTTGATCCAGTCGTCGGTCGCCCCGACGGCGCCCGCGACGACGATCGCGGAGAGCACAAGCCACGCCGGCCGGGTGAAGGGAGCCGACGTGCCGACGTGTCCGAGGAAGTAGCCGGCCACCACCGCGGCGAGGATGGCAATGCCACCCATCGTCGGTGTGCCGGCCTTCACCGTGTGATGAGCCGGGCCGTCGACGCGTATCTGCTGCCCGATCCGCCAGCGGATGAGCCAACGCAAGAGGATCGGAGTCCCGAAGCCGGCCACCAGGATCGACACTGCGCCAGCCGACAACAGAGGGATCATGACCGCGCTCGCCCGGTTCGAAGACGTGCCAGCTCTTCGGCGATGACGACGCGATCGTTGAACTCGATCGACTTGCCCCCTATCTGCTGGACCGACTCGTGACCCTTGCCTGCGACGATGACGACGTCGCCGGCGCCTGCTGACTCGAGCGCAGCCGCGATCGCACGCCGACGGTCCGGATCGACGACCAGTCGGGCCGCGCCGTCGCAACCTGCCCGCACCTCGTCGATGATCGAGGTCGGGTCCTCGCTGCGGGGATTGTCGGAGGTCAGCACGGCGACATCTGCCAAACGCGTGGCGACCGACCCCATGAGGGGGCGCTTGGCCCGGTCCCGGTCCCCGCCGCACCCGAAGACCACGATCACACTCCCGCCGCGGGGCTCGGCCTCCGCACGAGCCGCATGGAGGATCTCCTGAAGCCCCTGGGGCGTGTGGGCATAGTCGACCACGACCGAGGCACCGATGTCGTTGGGCACATTCTCCAGCCTGCCCGAAGGACCCGTGGCGGCCGACAGGCCGGCTGCGATGGTCGTGGTGGCGACCCCGAGCACCCGGGCGGCGCCGGCCGCCGCGAGCGCGTTGGCCACGTTGATCTTCCCGCCCGGTCGCACCCGGACCGGCACTCCCTCGAGATTGAAGCGGCTCTCGGTGAGGCCGACTCGGAGCTCTTCTGCTTGCGAGAGCGAGAAGACGCTCGTCTCCACCGCGGCGTTGTCGAGCAACCGTCGGCCGAACGGGTCGTCCGCGTTCACCACGGCCCGGCTCGCGTGCTCGGAAGTGAACAGCAGAGCTTTGGCCTCGAAGTAGGCCTCCATGGTCCCGTGGTAGTCGAGGTGGTCCTGGCTCAGGTTCGTGAAGACCACCACGTCATGTCGAAAGCCGTCGAGCCGGTGCTGGACGAGGGCGTGCGAGCTCACCTCGAGTGCCACCGCCGCTCGTTGCGAGTCGCGCGCGTGCGCGAGCGCGCGCTGCAGTTCTGGAGCCTCGGGTGTGGTGCGCGGCCCCCCGAGGGTTCCGATCACCGAGGTCGCCCACCCATGTGCCTCGAAGACCGAGCGGAGGAAGTAGGTCGTCGTCGTCTTGCCGTTTGTGCCGGTCACCCCGACAGTTCTGAGTGACGCCGCCGGGTCGCTCCACAGGACGCAGGCCGCGAGCGCCATCGCAGGACGCGCACCGGCCGGTCCGACGACGAGCTGGACCGCTCCGCCGACCTCGGCATCGAGCGGGCGCTCGCACACGAAGGCCACGGCACCCGCGCGCCGCGCCGCGGAAGCGAACTCGTGCCCGTCCACGTGGTCTCCAGGGAGGCAGCAGTGCAGAGCGCCTGGAGCAACGCTTCGATGGTCGTAGGTCACCGAGGTGACAGTTACGCCGGAAACCTCGCCGACGATCCTTGCCGGCCCGAGCCGCGCCACAACTGCCTCGAGGGGGACCTCCGGGCCCGGATGCACGGCTGCAGCACAGCTCACAGGCCACCGACGCCCGACGACCCCGAGGAAAGCCCCTGGGCGCCCGTGGGCGCGGTATCGAAGTGGCGCAGCGCGTAACGCATGATCGCAGAGAAGACCGGAGCCGAAGCCAGGCCTCCGTAGATGAGGTCGGGGTGACTGAGCATGATGAGGGTCGTGAGGGCGGGGTTCTGCGCCGGCGCGAAACCCACGAAAGTCGCGGACCACGCGCCGGGCTGGTAGCCGGGGCCGGTAGTGCTCGGGATCTGCGCTGTCCCGGTCTTGCCGGCGACGGTATACCCCGGGATGCGGGCTGCGAGCGCGGTGCCGTCCTCGGTCACCTTCTCCAGCATCGGGAGCAGTTCGCTGACCGTCGCGGTCGAGAGCGCGCGCCTTTCGTGCTGTACCGGGAGGACGTGCTCGACACCCTTGGCCGAGATGGTCGCCTCGACCAGGCGAGGAGCGATGAACTCACCGTCGTTCGCGACCATGTTGTAGGCATCCAGGATCTGAAGCGGCGTGACCGCCTCTCCGGTGCCGATCGGGACCGTTCCCATAGAGGAGGGTGACCACGTCGCGGCGTCGTTCGGGCTCGGCACGAGGCCGTCGGTCTCGCCTGGCCACTCGAGGCCGGTCGGCTGGCCGAAGCCCAGATCGCGTAGGAAGTACGAGAGGCGGTCCGGGCCGAGCAGGTGGGCGATCTCGATCGTCCCGATGTTCGAGGACTGGGCGAGGATCTGAGTAGCGCTGAGCTGCTCGGTCGGGTGGAAATCAGCGTCAGAGAACGGCCAGCCCCCGAGCGAGATCTCGTAGGGAACGGTGAAGACCGAGCTCGGGTTGATCAAGCCCTCCTGGAGAGCGCCCGAGATCGTCACGAGCTTCATGACCGAGCCCGGTTGGTACACCGAGGTGACAGCCAGGTTCTGAGAGGAGGGGACGACCTCGCCGTCGGGCCCGACCACGAGATCGACCATGGCCAGGATGCCGCCGGTCCGCCGGTCCTCGACGATCGCCACGCCACCGGTCGCGTGGGTGGCCTTTATCTGTTGGGAAAGGGCCCTGGTGACCTCGAACTGAAGTGGCTCGTCCAAAGTGAGCACGAGGCTCGTGCCCTGGCGCGCCGCCACGACGTCGGTGGCCGTGCCCGGAAGACCCTCACCATTCAGGCCGGTCGGCACCACTTCGGAGCCCGGAGTCCCGGCGAGCAAGGAGTTCTCCAGGTACTCGAGCCCAGAGAGGCCCTGGCCGGCGAAGCCGACGATGCCGAGGAGGGGGGAGAACAGGTCGCCGTCCGGATCTGTCCGTGCGAGGTCCGGCGCGAAGGTGAGATAAGGCAGATCGAGGCTGGCGACCTTCTGCTCGGTGGTTCGGCTCACTTGGTATGCGAGCGGGACGTACCCGCTGTGCTCGCTCAGCTTGGCCCAGAGCGCGGGTGCCGAAAGCCCAAGTATCGAACAAAGGCGGCCGAGACCGGCCTTCGAGCCGCCTACGAGGTAGTCGTCCGCCACGACGTCCACGCGCTGCGACGAGGCAGCGATCAAGTTGCCGTTGCGGTCGTAGATCGCCCCGCGCAAGGCCGGCAGAGAGACGCTCTGGTAGACCTCCTGAGCGCCGTAGGCGGCGTAGTGAACGGCGTCGACGCCTTGGATCTGGACCAGTCGGGCCGCCAGGCCCGACAATGCCACCGCCGCGATGACGACCATGATGAGAATGCGCCTGCGGATCCGGGTCGGCCTCGGCGAGCGGGGTCCCCGTGCGACCGTCCTCGTGCGGGTGGTCGCTACCGGACGCGAGCTTGATCGGGCCCGGGCCCTCCGCTCGGACGGGTCCAACTCGCTCACCTCACCGGCGGGGGGATCGTGAGCGATCTGGCCCCGGCGAGCGAAGTCCCTGTTCGTGTCCTGTCGCCGCCGGCCGGAACAGGTTTCCGGGCGGTCTCGGCCGCGCTCAGCGCAGCCCTGGCCGCTGCGGCTCCAGCCTGCGACACCGACGGCCCCGGGTCCACCGGCGCCAGATAGGAGACCGACTGCGGAGAGATCATCCCGAGCTCCCGCTCGGCGATGGCCAGCACTCGAGCTGGGGACTCGAGCTCGGCGCGCGCGAGCTGCAGGTCTTGCTGCTCGGCGAGCGTCTGGGTGAGCTTGCTCTGCAGGGTGTCGATCCGCTGCTGATCGGAGGCGACGAAGGCATGCGCGGCGGCAGTCACGGCCAGCGCGCCGACTATGAACAGGACACCGAGACCTCGCAGGATGTTCGCCTGGCGGCGGTGCGGCCTCGAAGTCGTGCGACGGCGATCGACGACATCGAGCTCGGGTCGGGCCCGCTTCGGCGACGGATCGCGGGCCGGCAGAGCCCGGGCAGCCGTCGAGACCGCACGCGCAGGAGTGGCCATCAGTCCGCCCTGTTCGCCAGTCGTTGCGCAGCGCGCAACCTGGCACTTGCCGCGCGCGGGTTCCGGGCTATTTCGGTCGCGCTCGGCAGACAAGCGCCGCGCGTGAGGACGAGGACTGTCCCGACGGCGCCACAGACACAGGGGAGCTGCGGCGGGCAGACGCAACCTCCGCTCGCGGCAGCGATGAAGCGCTGCTTGACCAGCCGGTCCTCTCCCGAGTGATACGACAAGACGACGCAACGCCCTCCCGGGCTCAGCATGTCGAGCGCAGCATCGAGCCCCGCCGCCAGTACGTCGAGCTCCTCGTTGACCTCGATGCGCAACGCCTGGAAGACGCGCTTTGCCGGGTGCCCGGGCCGCTTTCGCGCGACACCGGGAAGCGAGCGGTCGATGACCTGGACAAGCCGAGCAGTGGTCTCGATCGGCCTGCTGGAGACGATGCCCTCGGCAAGAGCGCGCGCGAAGCGGCCCTCGCCGTTGTCGGCCAACAGCCTGGTCAGCTCCGCGACATTGAGGGTGTTCACCAGGTCTGCAGCCGTGGTTCCGCGGGAACGGTCCATCCGCATGTCCAAAGGGCCGTCGAACCGGTAAGAAAAGCCCCGATCGGGCTGGTCCAACTGTGCCGAGCTCACGCCGAGGTCGAACAGGACCCCGGCGACCGGTCGCGAATTTGCCCAGGCGCGCACTACGGCCGCCAGGTCGTCGAAGCGGGCTCTCACGACCCGCGCCCGGTCCCCGAAACCGCTCAGGCGCTCGGTCGCCTCCGCCACGGCGGCTTGGTCGGCGTCAACTCCGATCAACGAGTGGTGTGGCAACGCCTCCAGCAACGCGGCCGCGTGCCCACCGCCACCGACAGTCGCGTCGACCAGCACGCCCGCCGGGACGGGCTCGAACATCGAGATGACCTCGGGGACCATCACCGGGGTGTGGTTGAACTCCTGGGTCATCCGCAACCCCTCGGCTGGATCGGGGAAAAGGTTTCCCCCCAAGTGAGGATGAGACGCGGCGGAGAGGGTTGTGATGCCATCCGGCACTTCAGCCGAGGGGCTGCGGGCAACCCAGGAGTGACAACTTGATGATCGGGAACGCCAGGACCGTGCCACTGCGACAGGCCGGCCATGGCTCACGGCCCGACCTCTCCGGCCCTAGGAGCGCCCACAGGCTGTGAACGGCGGGCCGACCAGCCTCCGGGCGACCAGAGCTCGACCCGGTCCAGCACGCCGACGAACAGGACCTCCTGCTCGAGCTTGGCGATGGCGCGGAGCTCCGGCGGCACGGGCATCCTGTTCTGCCGGTCGAACTCGACGCGCGTCACGAGTGCCGCCCAGTCACGCAGGTCGTTGCGATCCTCGGTACCACGGGCGTCCTTGGCGTGCTGTCGTTCGGCCTCGAGCTCGAACTCCTCCTCCGGCCACAGAGCCAGGCAGCCGTCCGCGCCCGGAGTCAGATAGCCGTGCTCTTGGAAATGGGCACGCATACGCGACGGCAGGATCACTCGGCCCTTGGCGTCGAGTGAGCGGGGGAAGTTCCCGACGAACTTGAAGCTTGGCGTCACTGCAGCCTTCGTTCCCACTGTCATGGAGCACGCCCTCCCCGGGCCCCCACTTCACGCCACTCTATGGGACTTCTCCCCCACTAGTCAACAATCATCGTTGCACTCGCCCCACCCTGGTGACATTCGACGGGCCTGGCGTGCGGGGGTTCGGGCGCGGCTCACCACAGCGAGACCAAAAGGCGCGACGCGGTGAGAGCGATCCAGAAGACTGCTTGGGTGTGGCGCGGCTAAAGCGCGCGGGCCCGGCTCAGGGCAGACGGCCCAAAATCTCCTCGGTCAGCGGCTCTGCCAGGTATTCTGCGTTGGCGAGCCCGGCGCGCGAGAGCCCGGCGCGCGCGTCCGCGCGGCGTTCGGCTCCTCCGGCCAGCAAGTCGGCCAGGTCGCCGGACCGGTCATTGAGCAGCGCCATCGAGTGGATCCAGGCGCCCGAGCGCTCCCTCCGTTGCGACATCCCGACGACCTTGCGCCCCGCGACGGTCACCTCGCCGGCGCCGAGCCCCGCGTAACACAAAGTCCTGGACCAAACCGTGGCCTGCTTCGGCCCACGATTCACTTCGACTGCCGCCTTGTCGCCCGACGCGCCGAGCAGGCTCGCGATCGCCGCGGCGAAAAGGTCTCCCAGCCAGTGGAAAGACTTCCCGACGTCGGAGTCCGTCAAGGCGTCGTCGGTGGGGACGAATACGTCCAGCCACACTTGGGCGCCGGGCGCGACGAGAACCGCACCTCCACCGCTCCGGCGCCGGACGAGGTCGATCCCCTCGGCGTCAAGCCTCTCTGAGTCGAAGTCAGAAGCCGGTTGCGCGCTGCCCATGACGACTGCTCGACCGAGAGGCAGACACACGCAGGCGAGACGTACGCCGAGGGGATCGGGCACCTCGTTGTGGAGATCCGCAGGCGTCGCCTCGCGTTCGAGGACGCGCCACGCGCGACGCGAGGCAGCTCGCGTGGTCAGAGGCCGACGGCGCGGCCGAGCACGGGCTCGACATAGGGCGCCCATTCGTCAAGGACCTCGCCGCTTGCGGCAAGCATCCACAGGCGAGAACGGGGCGCCCGCGGCATCTTCGCGAGCCGGAAGCCCGCCTCGTCCAACAGCCTGTCCTCCTTGCGGCTGTTGCAGCGCCTGCAGCACGCGACCACGTTGTCCCAGCTGTGGGTTCCGCCCCGGCTGCGCGGAACCACGTGGTCGATGTTCTCGGCCTGCGCGCCGCAGTACTGGCAACGGTGACCGTCGCGGACGAACACCGAACGGCGCGTGACCGCGACGCGCGCCTGGTGTGGCACCCGGACGTAGTTGACCAGCCGGACAATGGAAGGTTCGGGGAACTTGGCCTTCGCCGAATGCAAATCGTGGCCGGTGCCGTGCACGAGAACCGCCTTGTCTGCCAGCACCAAGACGAGAGCCCGACGCGATGCGACAACCGAGAGCGGCTCGAAAGACGCGTTCAGCACGAGCGCGCGGCCGATCATCTCAGCCTTCTTGCAGTCCCAGGCGAGACATCAGCCGGAGGCTACCGCAGCCACGCGCGTCGACGTGAGGTTCGGCACCAGTCGAGAAAAGAAACGACGTCATCGGGCGTCGGGCGTGCGCCCGCGTCGCCGTAGGCGGTCTCCATGCGGAATGCCAACCATCCAGGCGAAGGGCGAGGAACGGGCGGCCAGCGGTGCCACCAGCCGCGCGGTGCCATGGCTATCGACTCGAACGCCACGATCGGCCACAACGACGGTCTGCGAGCCACCGCCGATGCGGCCTCGAGCCACCAGGCATTGTCCGTGGTCGATCCGTCGACACCGCTGTGTCCACGGGGGATGCAAAACGGCCGCGAGGCGCCGCTCACGAGCCGGGAAGGGCCTTCAGCTACGGTTCCCGAACCGGGACCGCAGGCGACGTCGCATCTCAGACCACTCGTCGCCCCTGCCCGAGCCTCTTGAGCCCAGGAGAGAACCGAAACCAGGCGTGTCGGAATGTCTGGCCCTGTTGACAAAGCCCAAAGTGGCGCCGAGCATGATCAGGAAACCGAGGCTGCCGAGGAGCACCGAGGATCCGAAAGAGACGAGCAGGAGCACAAATCCCGCGACGAAGGCCACGACCCATCCCCGACCGGAGCGGCCGCGTGGGTGATGCTGCGACTTCGTGCTGACGCGATCGGCAAAAGCCCGATCGTGCTCATACAGCTTCTCCTCCATTTCGTGGAGGATTCTTTGCTCTTCCTCGGAAAGCGGCATCGTCACCCCCTCTCGGACAGCGACTCTTGCTGCACCGTCCTAATCATCCCACAAGGGTAGGGACCCGACAACGGCGCGCGCACGCGCTTGCTGGCAGTTGTGCCCGCCTCCCTGGCAAACGCCCGAGCCCAGAACTCATTCCCGCCGCCGTGGCGAAGTTCACCTCGATGGCCCCCACTGGGAGTCACCGAGCTGCTTGACCCGTAGCCCCGATGCGCCGACCAGGGCGGCGGGGCCTACCGCGGCGACACCGTAGCGCTCACGGATCGCGTCGACGACAGCGTCGAGGTCCGCGCGCGCAGCCGAGGCCAGATCCGTCTCGCCGCCAGCCGGCTCCCAGAGGCTGAGCTGCTCGCCGCTCGCTGCCGCTCGAGTTTCGAGCGACGAGACGCTCACGCCCAGCAGGCGTACGCCCGGATGCACATCGGCGCCCGACAACAGCGCCGCGGCGATCTTGACGAGCTCTGCCGAGGAGGCGACCGGACGGTGCAGCGAATGCGAGCGCGTGATCGTCGTGAAGTCGCCGTAGCGCAGCTTCACAGTCACCGTCCGGCCGCCGAGGTCCGATGCACGAAGCCGACTGCCGACGGCCTCTGCCATCCGCGTCACCTCGAGACGGAGTTGCTCGCGGTCGTGCACGTCGACGGCGAAGGTCTCCTCGTGGCCGACTGACTTCACCGGCCGGCCCATTTCGACCGGCCGATCGTCCCTGGCCCACGCCAGGTCGTGAAGCTGGGCCCCGGCCGAGCGGCCCACGAAACGTACGAGATGTTCCGCATCGACGTTGGCAAGATCACCAATCGTGGCTATCCCGTAGCGGGCCAGCCGCTCCGCGGTCCGGGGACCTACACCCCAAAGATCCGAGACCGGTCGGGGATGAAGGAACTCCAGCTCACGCTCAGGATCCACCACGAAAATGCCCGGGCCTGCAAGCGGCCCGCTCACAGACGCGATCGGCTTGGCGGCCCTCGAGGCCAATTTGGCCAGCAGCTTGCAGCGGGCTATCCCGACCGAGCACGACAGCTTCAGATCCTCTGCGACTCGTGCGCGGATCGCTTCTGCGATCTCCATGCTCGAGCCGAACAGCCGATGGCCGCCCGAGACGTCAAGGAACGCCTCATCCAGCGAGATCGGCTCGATGATCGGTGTGAACACTTCGAATATCTCGTGAAGCCGCCGGCTCACCTCGCCGTAACGACCGTGCCTGCCCGAAAGCACGACGGCCCGGGGACAACGGCGCCGCGCCTCGACCATCGGCATCGCGGACCGAACTCCCACGGCTCTCGCCTCATAGGAGCACGAGGCCACAACCCCCCGCGACCCTGTCCCGCCGACGATCACGGGCAGGCCCTGCAAGCTCGGGTCGTCGAGGATCTCGACGGCCGCGAAGAACGCGTCCATGTCGACATGCAAGATGTCGAGCGGTGCAGTCACGAGGCCAGCCAGATCCGCCGGAAAGGCTCCGCATAGGCGACGTCGACCTCCTGACCAGCGAGCTGCGCACCGTCGCGGAGCGCACTTGCCAGCCAGTCGCCGGCCTCGGCGAGCTGCGAAAGGTGGCACGAGACGGCCTCTATCTTCCGGTCCATCGTGGAGCTCACGTCCACCCAGACGTTGGGCTCCAACGAGCCCGAGAGGTATGCCGCCGAGACCTGGTGGGCCACGCCGGCTCCCCTGAAGTACAAGGGCGACGCCGCGGCTGGCGCTGCTGCGTCAAGGGCCGCCCATCCGACAGCCCGGTGGTCCCGATGGTTGTAGTGGTGCTCACCAAAGAACACCGCGAGCGGGTCCGGAGCCACTATCGCCTCCGGTCGCAGATCCCGGATGATCTGCACCAACTCACGGCGCAGGGCGATGTCGTTCTCAATCTCACCGTCCAGACGGCCGAGAAAATGAAGCCCTTTGGCTGCTACAACCTCCACCGAGCGCTCCGCCTCGCCGACGCGCCTCGCCACAAGCGCGTCCACGTCCACGTCTGGGTCCGTCGCGCCCTTGTCACCCGAGGTGCAGATGACGACATGGATCACGCTCCCGGCCGCGGCCCAACGAGCGAGCGTTCCTCCGCAGGAGATGACCGGGTCGTCGGGATGGGCGTAGATCGCGACCGCACTGGCCGGAATCTCCGCGAGCGGGGCTCCGCTCATGGCGTGGCCGTGCCCGAAGTCCCGCGCTCTTCGCGACGAAGCTCGCGAGCGGCCTGCGGTGTCGCGTCCTTGTTCAACAGACCAAGCTCGCGGGCGAAATCATCGACCTGCTCGAAGCCTTTATAGACGCTGGCGAACCGCACCGCCGCCACATCGTCGATCTCCCTCAGTGCCTCGAGTACCGCGTGCCCGACCTCCTCGCTTCTCACCTCGGGCCCAAGCGACCAGGCCGTCTGTTCCACCGTTGCGGCCAGCGCCTCGAGTTGCTCGGGCTCGACTGGCCGGTTCTTACACGCGGCCCGGGCGCCGGCGATCACCTTCTGACGGTCGAAGGGCTCTCGGCGGGCCGACCGTTTGACGACCCACAGCACAGCCTGGCTCACCCGCTCGACGGTCGTGAACCGGCGCGTGCACGAAATGCACTCGCGACGACGCCGGATCGCCCCACCCTGTTCCACTTCGCGGGAGTCCACGACCCGGTCCTCGGTCGCTCCACACCACGGGCAGCGCACGGACTGAACGTAGCGCCGATCCGGCGCGCGGCGTGGCCAACCGCCGGTCCGACGCATCTTGACCTCCGAAAGACCATCTGCTTCATGGGCGGGCCAGGACTGCGCGCTGGGCCGTGATGCCCTGTTCCCAGTCCGCTCGCGTCCAGGCTCAGGGCAGCGTGAGCCGGTCACCCGCGACTAGCTGAGCACCGTGCAACTGCTGCTCCAGCTCGGCAACCAGTGGCCTCGGATCCCCACCTGGCTGCAGCCGCGATGCGATCGCCCACAGCGTGTCGCCGGGACGCGCGACATACAGGTAGCCGCCGCTGACCTTCACGGCTGCGGCAGGCAAGGTCAACACTGGGCGGTGAAGGGTCGAGAGCGCTCCGGCGCCTAACCAGATGCTCATCAGGACTGCGAGGGTGGCAGCGCCGGGGAGGAGGCGCCGCAACCCTCGCGACTTGGGGGCGACTTGCCGGGGCCTCGCGGAAATCGAGCGGTCCACTTCCCGGCGCGCGACGGACTTGACCGCTGCGGCACGGGACATGGCTCGCCTCGAAGTGAGCTCGTCGTCCCAGGTTGTGGTGCTACCGGCGAGTCGAGTCCGGTCAGCGTTGTTCGAAACTGCATGAGCATCTTTGACGAGCTCAGGCCGGTGCACAGCGCGGTGGCGCTGTCGGCCCGCGGTCAGCTCGGCTGCAGGCGGGAACGCAACGAGCTCCTGCGCGAGCACGTTCCAGCCCGCCTGGCGCCGCTCGGTGGGTCTTACACG
The DNA here is from genome assembly GCA_003140595.1 of Acidimicrobiaceae bacterium. GTDB lineage: Bacteria > Actinomycetota > Acidimicrobiia > Acidimicrobiales > Bog-793 > Fen-455. Next base: position 45,425 of record PLKG01000137.1, read on the forward strand.
GCGTGCCGGGCTGAGCCTGGGCCGGCCCGGGGCCGCCTCATCGTGCCATCCCAGAGCCGTCCGGTCGCTGTGTGCCAGTGCTCCCACTACCCCTCCTCGAGCTTGTCGAGGAACCGACCCGATCCGGCCGGCCCTGTCACCTCCGGCGCTGCACGCCGGCGCACGTATGTTCGATGACACCATCAGATCACGAACGCACGTTCGTTGTCAAGCCGCCAGGCGAACGCCTGTTTCACGAACGGGTGTTTGCATTCGGCCTCGGAGCGGCTTAGCCTGTGACGCGGGGACCGGAACGGCGGTCGGAACGGGAGGAGCACGAATGTCCGAGGCGACCCTGGCGGGAAAGCGGCGCAGGATCCTCGAGTTCATCGCAGAGCAGATCCGTGAGCGCGGCTATCCGCCTTCGGTGCGCGAGATAGGCGTGGCGGTCGGTCTCACCTCGCCTTCCACGGTTCACAGCCACCTGCAGGTGCTCCAGCGGGAGGGCTACCTTCAACGGGACCCGACCAAGCCCAGAGCGATCATCGTGCGCTGGGAGCCGTCTTCCGGCGCCGCGATCCGCGTGCGGCCCGTTTCTCATGTCCCCTTGCTCGGACATGTCGCGGCAGGCACCGGGGTGCTGGCAGAGGAGTCGGTCGAGGAGCTCCTGCCGATACCGCAGGACTTCACCGGCTCGGGAGAACTGTTCATGTTGAAGGTTCGAGGCGACTCGATGACCGAGGCCGGAATCCTCGACGGCGACTTCGTCGTCGTGCGCCGCCAGCCAGACGCGGAGTCGGGAGACGTGGTCGTCGCCGGAATCGGCGAGGACGAGGCGACGGTGAAGACGCTACGCAAGCGGCGCGGCAAGGTCGTTCTCGTGCCCGCCAACTCCGCTTACTCCGAGATGGAACTTGCCGCTGATCAGGTTGTGATCTACGGCAAGGTCGTCACGGTGCTGCGACGCCTGTGAGGGCGGCCAACACCTGACAGCACTCAGTCCTGGCTGAGCGCCAGCTTCTCCAGGCTCCCAAGGACGAGCTCGAGGTCTTCGCGGCCGACCCACTCGCCCGCGGTGTGCGCCAGCTGCGGATTGCCGGGGCCGAAGTTCGCCGCAGGAATGCCGCGGGAGCTGAAAAAGCTCACGTCGGTCCAACCGAGCTTGGCCCGTGGTGCGCTCGCACTGGCGGCGACCAGCGCGGCGAGAAGCGGATGTTCGAGATTCGGCGCGGCAGCCAAGGAGAAATCCTCGAGCTCGATCTGATCTCCCAGTTTGGTGTCGATCACCGGCGACAAGAGCGCGTAGATCGCCTCGTAGGCCTCGTCCTTTGTGCGATCAGGGGCATAGCGATGGTTGAGGACCAGACGCACCTCATCCGGCACGACGTTGTTCGCGACGCCACCGTCGACCCGAACTGCCTGAAGGGACTCGCGGTACTCGCAGCCGTCGAGAGCCGGCATGCGCTCGTCGAAGCCGTCAACGAGATCTAGGAGCATGCCGAGGCGGTGGATGGCGTTCACTCCCATCCAGGACCTCGCCGTATGGGCCCGTTCACCACCGAGTCGCACCGCGATACGCAGCACGCCCTGACAGCCGGCCTCCACGACCGCAGAGGTGGGCTCGGCAAGGACCGCGGCATCGGCGGCGAGGAGATCCGGGGCGAGGTTCTCGATCTCGATCAGGCCTGAGAAGCGCTGCTCGACCTCCTCACATGCGTACCAGACGTAGGTCAAGTCGATCGCGGGCTCCACGACCCGCTTGGCGAGCTCGATCATCACCGCGAGCCCGCCCTTCATGTCCGCGGATCCGAGGCCGAGACAGCGGTCACCGTCCATGACGGCGTCCTGGTTGCCGTTCGGTGGCACGGTGTCGAGGTGCCCGGCTACGAGGAGCCGGCGCGGGCGGCCGAGCGAGGTCCGCGAGACAATGTTGTTGCCGATTCGGATTGTCGAGAGGTGATCGGCACCGCTCAAAGTGCCGGCCACGAACGCGGCGACCTTGTCCTCGTCATGGCTCACCGACGAGATGTCGACGAGGTCCGCTGTCAGCTGGAGGAGCGAGGCCCCGAGGGAGGTCATGCCGAGGCTTCGTGCTCGCGGAGGATCTCGTTCAAGAGGGCCTTGTCGTGGCGTTCGCCCGGGGTGAGTTTGCGAACCACCAACACGCACGGCAGAAAGAATTCGCCCGAGGGGTACTGCCT
>PLKG01000137.1:47676-88839 GCA_003140595.1 Acidimicrobiaceae bacterium
ACCGGACGGGCGTTGGGCGGCTCGAGGACCCCTCCTATGCCGACGCCGCCAGAGAGGTGCACCCGCTCGCCGACCTGCGCGCACGACCCGACCGTGGCCCACGTGTCAACCATCGTGTCGGCCCCTACGCGCGCACCGATGTTCACATAGCTCGGCATCAACACGACACCGCGCCCCAAGAACGCGCCACGCCGAGCCGATGCGCCCGGAACCGCTCTGACCCCTGCGGCTTGCAGGCCGTGCTTCAGGGCCAGCTTGTCGGTGTACTCGAACGGTCCGTGCTCGATGGTTCTCACGCCCGAGAGGATGAAGAGAAGCAAGATCGCCTGTCTCAGCCATTCGTGGACGATGACCTCGTCTGTCACAGGGTCGATCTCGGCGACACGGGCTTCACCTGTGTCGAGGAGGTCAATTGCCTGGTCGACCACCACGAGCGCGTCGCCGTCGGCGGTCGAGAGTTGCTCACGGCGCTCCCACAGCGCCCCTACTTGAGAGCTGAGGTCATCCATCAATCTGAGGTTATCCCGTCGGTCGCCCGCAGGACGGTACCGGGCTGCGCGGACCGCGATTGCGTAACCTTCGGGGCGTGCCCGCCACCGCGGTCCTCGAGGGCGCTCTCGAGGGATTCAGCCGTTCGAGTTTCACAGCGCTCGGCAAGACACGCGACCTCTACCGCACGGGCTCGGGTCCCGCGGTGCTCGTGATGAGCGAGATCCCGGGCATCACACCTCTGGTCGCGTCGTTCGCGCGCCGGGTCGCCTCCATCGGCTGCACCGCCGTGCTGCCTCAGCTCTTCGGCGTGCCGGGGGCCGAGCCCACGCCGTGGCTTATGGCGAGGACGGTTGCCGGCGCATGCATCTCACGTGAGTTCTCCACCTTTGCGCTACGACGCACGAGCCCGGTCACCGCCTGGCTGCGAGTCCTGGCCCGCGCCGAGCACGAGGCCTGTGGCGGCCCCGGCGTCGGGGCAGTCGGGATGTGCATCACAGGAGGTTTTGCGCTCGCAATGACGGTCGAGGAAGTCGTGCTTGCACCGGTGCTGTCACAGCCGGCGCTCCCCTTCCCTCTTAACAGGGCTCACAGACGCGATCTCGGAATCAGCGACGAGGACCTCGCGCGCGTGCGGGGACGATGCCGAACCGGGAATGTGAGCGTGCTGGGCTTGCGTTTCTCGGGCGACAAGGCGGTACCGCCTCAGCGTTTCGCGAGGCTGCGCGAGGAACTCGGGGACGCCTTTGTCGCGGTCGAGATCGACTCGGGACCCGGCAACCCGGAGGGCTACCGAAAAGGTGCCCACTCGGTGCTGACAGAGGACCTCCGAGACCTCGAGAACAGCGCGACGCGCGCCGCGTTGGATCAGGTCCTCGATCTGTTCAGATCGAAGCTGCTCAGCTGAGCCTCGTCGCGTGCAGCCTGCGGGCGACGAGCTCGAGGCGATCGTCCGGCTGCACGAGCGCGACACGCACATGGCCGGACCCGGCCGGCCCGTAGGTGTCACCCGGGGCGACAAGGACGCCGCCGTGTCCGGCGAGCCACCTCGTCAGCGCCCACGCCGGGTTCGCTTCGCCGGCCCCGCCATGTGGCTCGAAACCCTTCGGAACAGCTACCCACAGGTAGAACGAACCTGAGGGCAGACGGGCGTCGATGCCGCTTTGGCTCAGGATCTCTGCGAAGCGCTCGAGCCGGGCGAGGTAGATCGCTCGCTGTCGCTCGACATGTGAGTCCTCGCCGAGCGCCACCGCACCAGCGTGTTGCACGGGTCCGGGAACCATGAACCCGGCATGCTGGCGCAACCTCGACAAGTACCCGACAAGACCGGCGTCGCCGGCGAAGAAACCGGCCCGCAGCCCGGCGAGATTCGACCGTTTCGACAGCGAGTGGACACAAACGAGACCCTCGGTGCCGTGCTGGAGGATCGTGGAANNCCGCCGCCAGGTCCTCGAGATGCCCGCCCGGGTTGGCGGGACTGTTGACCCACAAGCAGAGAGCGCGCGCCGCGTCCTCGGCCGAGATTGACGCCAGCTCCATCGTCCCGTCCGGCCGTGTCGGCACCGTGACCGCGCGACAACCGGCGAGGATCGCGCCCATCTCATAGGTCGGATAGGCAAGCAGCGGGCACAGCACTGTGTCGCGCGACGGTGTCCTCAGGCGAAGCCAATGGGGCAGGCCCGCGACGAACTCCTTGGTCCCGATGCAGGCAGCGACGGCGACGCCGGTGGTATCTACCTTGAACCTGCGGGACATCCACGCCAGGGCGGCCTCGCGGTACTCAGCTGTGCCGATCGACGATGGGTAGCCACGCTCGGTCCCCGAACCGGCGAGGGCCTCGAGGACCACCGCAGGCGGAGGGTCGCACGGCGTGCCGACCGAAAGGTCGACCACACCACCCTCGTGACGCTGCGCGAGCGCGGCGAGCTCGTCGAGTTTGTCGTAGGGATAGATCGGGGGCACGAAACCCGCCCCGGCGTCCGGTCCTGGCCGATCTCCCGGGTTCACAGCGGCCACTCGAGGTTGGTCACTCAAGGATGAACTCGGCGTAGCGGCGAGCCCCGCGCTCGTCGAGGCGGGCCGTTACGAACACCTGCTCGCCCTCATAGCGTTCGTCTACCACCTCGCCCTCCCGATGGATCGCCGCCACAACGTCACCTCGGGCAACAGGCACCGCGAGCTCCACCAGGTGATCCGCGATCCTGAGCTGATCGGCGACGGCGCGCAACAGCTCGGCGACTCCCCTGCCTGTCAAGGCCGAGCACGCCACAGAACCGGGGTGCGCCGCCATCAGCCGTCCCGCCTTGCGCCGGTCCAGATCGGCCTTGTTGAACGCCAGGAGCTCTGGGACCTCTCCGGCCCCGATCTGTGTGAGCACGGCATGAACCGCATCGATCTGTGCGGTCGGGTCGGCCGCGGACGCGTCGACCACGTGCACGAGGAGGTCCGAGGACCCGACGACTTCCAAGGTCGCGTGAAACGCGTCCACGAGCTGATGGGGCAGCTTGCGCACGAAGCCGACGGTGTCGGAGCACAGCACCGACTCGCCACCGGGCAGATCCAGACGTCGCGTCCTCGGATCGAGAGTCGAGAAGAGCTTGTCCTCGACGAGCACGCCCGCGTCTGTGAACACATTGAGGAGGGTGGACTTGCCGGCGTTGGTGTAGCCGACGAGCGACACCGTCCGGAGAGCTCCGCGCTTTCGAGCCTTGCGCTGGGTCCGGCGCGTCGACTCGAGATCGCGAAGCTCGACCTCGAGCTTTCGGATGCGGCGCATGATCCGACGCCGATCGACCTCGAGCTGAGTCTCACCCGGGCCCCTCGTCCCGATCCCACCGGCCTGCTGGGACAGGACGAGGCCCATGCCCCGAAGACGCGGGAGCCGGTACCTGCTCAGAGCGAGCTCGACCTGCGCACGGCCCTCTTGGGTGTGGGCGTTCTGGGCGAAGATGTCAAGGATCACAGCGGTCCGGTCGATCGCGGTCCTGCCGAGGATCCGCTCGAGGTTCCTCTGCTGGGCAGGCGTCAGCTCGTCGTCGAAGACCACCGTGTCGGCATCCACGGCCTCGCTGATCCTGCGAAGCTCCTCTGCCTTGCCCCGGCCGATGTAGGTCGCCGGGTCCGCGGCATCGCGGCGTTGCACAACGCGGGCTGCCTCGTCGGCACCTGCGGTGTCGATGAGCAAGGACAGCTCATCGAGGCTCGCCTCGACCTCCTCGACCGTGCGCGGCCATGCGACCATCCCGACGAGCACGATCTTCTCCCGGAACCGCCGGTCGATGAGGGTGGTCGAGACCTCTTTCACGAGGCGTCCAAGCCTGCTTGCGACCGGCCGAGCTCGGCAGGCTCGACATCTATGCGGGCGACGCGCCGGACCGGGCCGGCAAGGCTGGCCCTCACGTCGAACGGGTCGTCCCCCGAGAGGACCACTTCGGCGGTCCCGCCCGGGTTGTGAACCAGGACTCTGTCGGCGGAGATACCCGCGGAGTGCAGCGCTGCGGCTGAGGCCACGCTCCCGCTCCCGCATGCGAGGGTGACCCCGGCACCGCGTTCCCAGACCACGAGCGAAACCTCGCCGTCGCCCGGCCCGTCGGTCACGATCTCGACGTTCTGCCCGCCTTCACGCATCCTCTCGAGCATCGGCCCGACCTCTGCGATCGCGACGGCGTGCAACGAGGGCGCGAGCAGGACGAGATGGGGGTTGCCGGCATCCACGAACCAGGCGGGCCACGGCAGTGCGACCGAGCCCGGGAGCAAGACGTCCGCGACAGGGCTCAAGGAGGTCACCTTTAGGCAGCCCATCTCGACGGAGACCTCGGCACACCCGGACGCGCCGTTGCTGGCAACCACGGCCTGGCGCACGCCCACGTCGGTCTCTATGGCGACTTGTGGGCCGGGCACGAGCCCGGCCTCGATGACCGAGAGCGCGAAGCAGCGAAGGCCGTTCCCACTCGTCTCGGCACGGCCTCCGTCCGCGTTGCGCAACTCCATGCGGACCTCTCCGCCCGAGTCCGCACTCCGCAGAACAAGGAGCCCGTCCGCCCCGACACCGGTGTGGCGCTCGCACAGTGCCCGCGCGAGCTCACCGACGCGATCTGTCCCGGAGGCTCTGTGGTCGTGCGAGTGGCGGCTCATCTCCTCCGCGCCAGCATCGACCTCCTGGCCGTCGAGCGCGACCAGGAAGTCGTTCCCGAGCCCCTGGTACTTGACCAACGTCAGCATGCTCATCAGTGTCGCACGGCCCTGGCCGTGGCGGTGTCGCCGAGACGGGCATGCACCGTTGCAGCAAGGTCGCTCCGGTCGGCCCGGATCCAGACCACGCGCGGGTCGCGCCTGAACCAGGCCTCCTGCCGGCGGGCGAAGGCCCGCAACCGGCGCAGCGACTCGGCCCTGGCCCGCTCCAACGGAACGCCCTCCTCGATGTGGCCGAGGAGCTCGCGGTAGCCGATCGCCTGACGGGCCGTACGCGACAACCCGGCCGGCCTGGCCGAGAGAGCCCGGACCTCCTCGAGGAACCCCCGGGCGAGCTGGTCCTCGAAACGCTCGGCCAGCCTTCGGTCGAGCGCAGGGCGGTCGAGATCGAGCCCGATGGCGATCGAGCTCGACGCCGGATAGGTGACGAGGCCGGGCCCGAACGAGGAGAAGGGCCGGCCGCTGCCGAGGGTGACCTCGAGAGCCCGGACGATCCTGCGGCGATTGCCCGGCTCGACTCTGCTCGCCGCGACCGGGTCCAGCTCGCAGAGCCGCCCGAACAGCTCCGCGAGACCACCGGGCTGGCCGGCCCGGTGATCGAGCTCGGCCGCTTGCTCGGGGAAACGGCCGGGGATCTCGAGACCGTCCACGACCGCCCGGTGGTAGAGGCCCGTGCCTCCGACAAGCAGCGGCACGTGCCCACGGGCGTCGATGCCGTCAAGTACCCGGCGCGCCTCGGCTTGAAACGCAGCGACCGAGAACTCCTCGGAAGGATCGACGATGTCGATGAGATGCCAGGGCGCGACTTGTTGCTCAGCCGCCGTTGGTTTCGCGGTGCCTATGTCGAGGCCCCGGTACACCGCTATCGCGTCCACCGACACCAGCTCGAAGTGGTCCGGGGACATCCGGGCCAGTTCGAGCCCAAGTGCAGACTTACCGGTGCCGGTCGGGCCAACGATCACGACACGAGGCGGATTCGGGCTTGGGAGGTCTTTCAGTCCGCCAGCTCCACAGGTCGCTGAACCGCGGTGCCGTGACGGGGCCGAGAGCGTTGCACGAGACGATCCTGCATCCGCGTCAGGCGCTGGACCGACTTGGAGATGGCCACCTCCAAAGCCGTGCTCGCCAGATGACTGCTTGCCCGCACACGGATGACGCGACGTCGCGCGAGGACCGAGATCTCGCAGATCACATAGGCGTCATCGCGCGCCGCGTGATCGCGGGAGAAGACAATGTCAGCCCGCTGGGTCCCTTCGAGGAACCGCTCGAGGTGCTGTGCCTTCTCAATGGCGCTTTCGCGGAGTCCTTCGGGGATGTCCATGTGGCGGGTAAGCACCGTGATCTCCATGGAGCAGCTCCTTTACCATCACGCACCGGCTGAAAAAGTGACGGGCACACGCGGCTGACCTGGTCTTTGACCCCACACTCGCCTGCTGAGGGTGTCCCGTGCTGGTGCTTGGGGCCAGCTTGCGCCGCCTTGAACACCTGAGCTCACAGTTGGTCCCTTCTCCCGCCGGCACCGCCAACCGGTGCCGCACAGGGCAGGACTTACATCTAAACCGCACCATGCTCAGCGACCACGAGTCGCCTTACGTGGGTCGTTTCGCCTGCGACTGGCATCGACTTGCAACCACAGACCCGCGCAGCCCATCAACTCGAGTGTAGGCCCGAGTACTCAGATGCCTGTCTTCATGGCCCGGCAGTCCAGGAAGCCAGGTAGGCCCGCTGTGACTCGGTGGGACCGTCCATGACGGTTCCCATCGTCGCCAGCTTCAGCCTCGCGATCTCGGCGTCGATGGCACCTGGCACCGCGTGAACGCGATTGGACAGTTTGTCGCGGTCTCGAGCCAGCCACTCGGCCGCGAGCGCATGGTTGGCGAACGATATGTCCATGACAGCCGACGGATGTCCTTCGGCCGCGCTCAGGTTCACGAGACGGCCCTCCGCGAGAAGAAGGATCCTCTTAAGGACGCCTTCGGGCGAACGAACGGTGAACTCCTCGACCATCGGCCGCACGGTGTGCCTCCGGTCGTCGGCCATCGCCTCGAGCTGCGCGAGGTCGATCTCGACGTCGAAGTGACCGGCGTTGGCCAAGATCGCGCCGTCGCGCATCTGAGCGAAGTGCTCGGCCCGCAGCACCTGGGTGTTGCCCGTGACGGTCACGAAGACTTCACCCTCGCGGGCGGCAACCTCCATGGGCTCGACCGCGAACCCGTCCATGACCGCTTCGAGCGCGCGTAGAGGGTCGATCTCGGTGACGGTGACGAGGGCTCCCATGCCCCTGGCGCGCGCCGCCACACCCTTGCCACACGAGCCGTAGCCGGCGATGACGAATCTCTTGCCGGCCACGAGGATGTTGGTGGCGCGGATGATGCCGTCGAGGGTGGACTGGCCGGTCCCATAGCGGTTGTCGAAGAGGCGTTTGGTCCTCGCGTCGTTGACCGCGACGATCGGGTAGGCCAACACCCCGGCCGCCTCCATGGCCCGTAGGCGGATCACGCCGGTAGTCGTGTCCTCGGTCCCCCCGACAACTTCGCCCAGCTGGTCCCCTCTTAGCTGGTGGAGACGTGAGACCAGGTCGCAGCCATCATCCATTGTCAGCTCCGGACGGCCGTCGAGCACCGCGTCGATGTGAGCGTAGTAGCGCTCATGGTTCTCGCCCTTGACCGCGAAGGTCGCGATGGCCTCGTCGGCGACGAGACAGGCGGCTACGTCGTCCTGGATCGAAAGGGGGTTCGACGCACAGAGAAGAACCGTCGCTCCGCCGGCCTTCAGGGTCTTCAGGAGGTTCGCCGTCTCGGTCGTCACGTGCAGGCACGCGCCGATGACGAGCCCGTCGAGCGGCCGCTCACGCTCGAACCTCTCGCGGATCGACGCGAGCACCGGCATGTCGTTGCCGGCCCACGCGATCCTCTGGCGGCCACGGCTCGCGAGGCTCAAGTCCGCGATATCACCGCTCGAGCGTCCGCCGATCATGTGACGCGCGCTATCCAGGCGCCTGTCGCCTCAGCTCGGAAAGGCGGTGTTTCACCTCTACGAGCACCGGGATAGGCCCGGGGTCTATCCCCTCGTGCGAAGCGACGTGCAACGAGACGAAGTCGCCGATCATGATCAGGTCGAACAGCTGCGCCAGGGCTCCTGATCCCTCGGCACGCACCTCGATCACCGACGCCACGGCTTCTCCCACGAACTCCTTGACAAGGCCGAAACGGCGCGCCACCTGTGGGTGCTCAAAGTCACTGCGGAGAGTGACGATCGTCATGACTTGCCGGGTCACGTCCCCGTTCTGGCCGAATCCACAGATCTCGTTGTGGCACCATTCGGGCTGGGTGGCAAAAAAGGCCGGGGCCTTGGCGTTCTCGTTCAGCTGTGTCTTCCACCTTCGCGCAGCCACCGCGCCTATCCCGGTGGAGCCTTGCAGGAGCGGGATCGTGCGATCGAGCTGGCGAGCGATCTCGGGCGCGGTGCCGCCGCCGTCGACGAGGCTGTCGCGGCGCCGCTTGAGCTGGTCGACCGCAGAGGCGATCTCCGGGGTGATCGCCGTGAGCAGCCCGAGGCGTTCCATCGCCACGAGAAGGGGTGCCGCCATCGTCGCCACCCCGGCCCGCGGTTGAGGAATCCCCCCGAGCGTCGCGAACACGGGCGCCCCGTTCTGGGCCGCCAACTCCGCCAGGCGCCCACCGCTCGTCACCGCGATGAGCTTTGCGCCGCGACCGAGCGCCGTCTCGGTCGCCTCGAGAGTCTCCTCGGTCTCGCCGGAGAACGACACCGCGAACACGAGGGTGCCGGGACCGACGAAGGCGGGCAGCGAGTAGTCGCCGACCAACACGATCGGGAGGCGCAGCTGGTCCTTGCCGACCGCCTGAAGGATCTCTCCCGCGACGCCGCTTCCTCCCATTCCGAGGACGGCGATCGCGCTCAGGCCTTCAATAGGGGGCAGGCCGGGCACCTCGAGGGCAGCCGACGCGGAAACCTCGAGCTGCTCGGGCAGCCCGGCGGTAGCCCCGAGCATGTTCAGACTGTCGGGCGATATCCAGCTCATGACGGCTTGGCGCTGCCGGCGCCCTCACCGGAGTCGAAATTGGTTGTGATCCCATCCGAGGCGGCCTTTGCCAAGAGGCGCTCGTGCTCGTCTTGGTCGACTGTCTCAGATTCGTCCACGAGCATCACCGGGATCCCTTCGACGATGCTGTAGCGCCGGCAAAGCCGGGGGTTGTAAAGCGTCTCCTCGTCTGCGAAGTACAGCAGAGGGCCCTTGTCCAAAGGACAAGCGAGAAGAGCCAGCAGTTGCGGGTCAAGCGGCATAGAGGACACCTTTCGTGGTCATGACCAATCTGCTCATCGGCTCCGGCTCGCCGCGAGCCGGTCGATGAGCCCGAGCACCTCCACAAGGTGGCGGTCACGTTCTGGGGCGGTCTTGGCTTCCAGATTGAGACGGAGCAGCGGTTCGGTGTTCGACGGCCGCAGGTTGAACCACCAGTCGCCGAGGTCCACGGTGGCCCCGTCGAGATCGTCGATGGCCGCACCGTCCGCCCGGTAGTGCTCGGCTACCTCGACCACGAGCCCGGTAGGATCGCTCACCTCGGTGTTGATCTCACCGGAGTCGAAGTAGCGCTCGAAGGCGACCCGGAGCTCAGAGAGCGGAACACAGGCCAGGGAGAGAGCCTCGAGCACGACGAGCGCAGCGATGATCCCCGAGTCGGCGCGGTAGTTGTCGCGGAAGTAGTAGTGACCCGAGTGCTCACCGCCGAACACCGCGCCGGTCTCGGCCATCACCGCCTTGATGAACGAGTGGCCGACGCGGGTGCGGATCGGGACGCCGCCGCGCTCGATGACGATCTCGGGCACCGAGTGCGAGCAGATGAGGTTGTAGAGGATCTTCGAGCCTGGATGGCTCTCGAGCATCGAAGCACTGACGATCGCGGTCGTGAGCGATCCCGACAGCGGCTCTGCCTTTTCGTCGACGATGAACACGCGGTCCGCGTCACCGTCGAAGGCCAGGCCGACGTCTGCTCCGCTGTTCAGTATCCGCGAGCAAAGATCAGCCAGGTTCTCCACCTGGATCGGGTCGGCTGGATGGTTCGGGAACGAGCCGTCCAGCTCCGGATAGAGGATCTCGAGATCGAAGGGAAGGCCGGCAAAGACCTCAGGGGCGATGAGGCCGCCCATGCCGTTGGCCGTGTCGGCGACGACCTTCAAAGGTCTCAAGCTCCCGAGGTGGACGAACGAACGGACGTGGGCAGCGAAATCCTTCAACAAGTTGACGTGCTCCACTTTGAGGTCGCCCGCGGCCCGCTCGACACCACCATCGACAGGCGCCGTGGCGAAGGCTTCGACCGCCACGCGCTGAACCTCTCCGAGACCCGAGTCACGACCGATCGGTCGAGCCCCGGCGAGACAGAGCTTGATCCCGTTGTAGGCGGGCGGGTTGTGCGACGCCGTGAGCATCGCCCCGGCGAGGTCGAGCTTGCCCGATGCGAAATAGAGGAGGTCGGTAGAGGCCAGGCCGGCGTCGACCACGCCGAGCCCGACCGAAACCAAGCCCGCGCTGAACGCGAGGCTGAGCTCGACACCTGACTTGCGGATGTCACGCGCTATGACGACCCGCTTGTCCGCCGAGCGCTGCGCGAGCACGAACCGCCCGAAACCGACGCCGACCGCGTAGGCGATGCGGGCGTTGAGCGCGTCGGGAACGATGCCTCGGATGTCATAGGCCTTGAAGATGGCGTCAAAGCACGACGCGTCGGTCGAAGACAGGTCGGCGGACATTGCCAGGCGAGCCTACTCGGGACTCATCTGCTGACCACGATGGCGATGATGGTCACGGTATTGAAGGTCATGTGGGCGACGATCGAAGGGCCGAGGCGCCCGGTACGCCATGCCAGGACGCCCAGCACCACGCCGAAGCCCGCCAGGCCCAAGAACTGCAGTGCCTCGAAGTGCACGAGCGCGAAGACGAGCGCGGTCACCCCGATCGAGAGAACAGGCCCGAGCCGCGGCCCGAGCTGTTCGAAACTGCCGAGGAGCGAGCGCAGCAGCAGGCCCCGGAAGAACAGCTCTTCGACGATCGGGCTGCCGACACAGACCAGCACAGCGAGCACCACGAGGCCCGCGCCGAACGCGTCACCCGTGAGGCTCTGGGCCGGGTGTCCGAGCCGCGAATAGAGGTGATGGACGAAAGGAAGAAGCGGTGCTTCGACTACCGGGACGAGCAGATACTGCGAAGCGACGCCGGCGACGATGCCAAGAGGGATGTCAGGCCACGGTCGTAGGACGAGCCCGTAGTCGCGCACGACGCTCCCCTCGCCCCTGCCGTTCGACCTACCAGCGGGCTCAACCCGGCCGGCGCGCCCCATGAGGCGCTCTCGCTGCGCGATACGCGTCGCGGCGATCACCGCGCCTACAAATCCGATCCAGAGCGCGATGAGACTCACGACGTCCTCGCCGTACTGGCTGGGGTGGTGAGGATTGCGAGAGGTGCCCGCGTAGATCGAAACGGCAATGAACGCAAGGACGAATCCCGCCACGACCCCGAACATCGCCTCGGGCAGGCCGAACGAATTCCCGACCGGCGCTCGGCCCGGCGCGTGATCGACTGGTCCGGACGCGCTCGTCACAACCGGCTTGGAACGCCCGCGGCGACTCTTCACCTTGCGAGCGTCGTCGTCAGGAACCATGCCGGTCAAGCCCCAAGGTGTCATCCGCATATGCCAAGGCCTGCGGGAAAGCTGAGCCTGCACCCGCCCGCGGACTGACATTGCGCCTGTGCCGCCTACGATGGTCGGCGTGAGTCGTCAGCCTCAAGACATGCGCCCCGGCAGCGGACCGGGAAGGACCGGCCCGGGCACCCCCTCGGGCTCGGAACAGGTCTGGCGCTGGGCGATCGCCGGCATCGCAGTGGTCCTGATCGTGCTCTTCATCGGGTCGGGCATGTTCAATCGCTCCAGCGCCAAGGCGATCAACTTTTCGGCACTTCAGCAGGACATAACCTCCGGTCTGGTCCAGACTGCCAACTTCAACAACACCACCGGTGCCATCACCGGAACGCTCACCAACGGCACGAGCTACACGACGACAGGTCCTGTACAGCTCCCCGATACGTTCTACGCCACCTTGAAGGCGGCCAAGGTCAAGTACACCTTCTCCTCCCCCAGCTCGAGCGCGCTGGGCGAGATCCTCCTCTACCTGCTTCCCGTCCTTTTGATCATCGGGTTCTTCGTCTGGATGAGCCGACGGGCCCAGGGACAGATGTCCGGGATCATGTCGATCGGGCGCTCGAGAGCCAAGGTCTACACCGCAGAACGACCCCGTACGACCTTCGATGACGTGGCCGGCTATCAGGGAGTCAAACAGGAGATCAGCGAAGTAGTCGACTTCCTCAAGTCTCCCGGCCGCTTCAAGGAGATCGGTGCCCGCGTACCGAAAGGCGTTCTGCTGGTCGGTCCNNGAGATGTTCGTCGGCGTCGGTGCGAGCCGTGTGCGTGACCTCTTCCAGACCGCGCGCAAGCAGGCCCCGGCGATCATCTTCGTCGACGAGATCGACTCGATCGGCCGCAAGCGCGGCGCCGGGCTCGGCGGTGGCCACGACGAGCGCGAGCAGACCCTCAACCAGATGCTGTCCGAAATGGACGGCTTCGACGTCGCCGAAGGCATCGTCGTCATGGCCGCCACCAACCGGCCCGACATCCTCGACCCTGCGCTGTTGAGGCCGGGCCGCTTCGACCGTCAGATCGTCGTCCCGCTCCCCGACCTCGACGAGCGCCTGCCGATCCTGCAGGTTCACTGCAGGGACAAGCGGATGGGTCCCGACTTGGACCTGTCCATCATCGCCCGCGGCACTCCGGGGATGTCCGGTGCGGACTTGGCCAATCTCGTCAACGAGGCTGCGCTGCACGCTGTGAGGCGTGGCAGCCAGTTCATCGAGATGCGCGACTTCGACGCCGCGCGCGACCGGATCCTCATGGGCCAGCCCCGTGACAGCCTCGTCCTCTCCGATCTCGAGAAGGCACGCGTCGCCTACCACGAAGGCGGCCACGCCGTCCTCGCATACGTGCTGACGCACGCCGACCCGCTGCTCAAGGTGAGCATCATCCCCACGGGCCTTGCGCTCGGAGTCACCCAGCAACTGCCGACCGAGGAAAGGCACATCTACCCCCGCGAGTACATCGAGGACGCACTGGTCGTCCGGATGGGCGGGCGCGTGGCCGAGATGCTCGTCTACGGCGACCTTTCCACCGGGGCGAGCGACGACCTCCAGCGCAACACCGAGCTGGCTCGCAAGATGGTCCGTGAATGGGGCATGTCAGAGCGCGTCGGGCCGATGGCCTGGGGTTCGCAGGGAATGGTCTTCCTCGGCGAGGACCTCATGCACACTCGCGACTACTCCGAGGACACGAGCCGTGTCGTCGACGAAGAGGTCGCCAGGATCCTGCGGGAACAGGAGGCTCGGGCTACCGCCGTGCTGCGCGAGCACAGGGGCGGGCTGGAGGCGGTCGCGCACGCCCTGCTCGAGTTCGAGAAGGTCGACGGCGCCGAGATCGGCCGGCTGGTCGACGTCGCCTACGGAAGGCCCGTGCACGGCGGAGCTGAGGGCGAAGAGAAGCTCGTTACCGAACGTTACGCACCCTCCCTCTCCGGGACGGTCATGGCACCAGCCTCGCCGGGCATGTCTACGACCGGCGTCGGTCCGACCGAGGTCTGACCGCAGCGGTCTGAGACCGCAGCGCACGGCCTGCGGGCGCCGGGCGATGCCCGCAAGCCGACGGGCACCGCGCACTCAGCCGAGGACGGGAATCCCGCCGGTGGCCGTGGTCAATCCGCCGCTCGGCGTCAACTGCTGCTCGACCAGGATCGGGGCGTTCGCCGAGACCCGCAGGGCGAACGAGGGGGCATATCTCAAGAGCGAATCGAGGTTGAGCTCGAGCTCGGATCCGGCGTTCAGGTTGAGGACTTCGAGCAGCGGCGGGGTCTTGTGGTTGAGCTCGTACAGCGTCACGGTCGCGCCTGTGGTTCCTGGAACCTCGATCGTGACGACGTCGCCGACAAGTGGCGTGAGCGACGACCCCGGTAGCAGCCAGTCATCTTCCGGCCCGGCAGTCCCGGGCGTCGCGTCGATGTTCTCGAGCAAGCGAGTCCTGTACCGGGTCGTGAGACGAGCCACGACGATGGGCCTCCCGCCCTTGGCGGAGACGACGACCGAGCCGGTGCCGAGGCCGCTCGTGCCCGTGACCGGTGTCGCGAAGTCGACGATGCCGCCAGCCGGGACATCTTCGGTGAGCGCGGCCACGATCCCGGCCCGGCCCGGCGGCGCGACACTGACCGAGACCGGTCGCTTGCCCGGGTTGTAGACCGAGAAGGTGCTCGCCACACCCTTCTTCGACTGCAGGGCCGCGAACGCCCAGTGGCTGAGGCCGCGGTCGGGTCCGACCAAGAGCGAGCTTCCGATGACGACGACGTGGTTGATCGAGTGACCAGCGGCTGACCTCGAAGCCATGTCAACTGTCTCGGAGGTCAATTCCAGCGCCCCGACGACGATGCTTCCACTCACTGCCGTCGCGGTGACCGCGAGCGAGCTCTCTTCGAAGACCCAGCGGTGAAGATCGAGAACCACAAGGCCGGTCGCCGGGACGACCACGCCTTGGAACGCGGGTGGCGAAGTCAGCGTCGTGCCGGTCGAGACGTCCACGTTCACGACCGCGGGCGTGGCGTCAGGGTCATAGAGCGAGAGCCGGACGTCCGAACCACCGTAGGTACTGCCAGTGGGCACATAACCCTGACCGGCGGCTATGAGCGAGCAAGGCGAGGAGAGCAGGACCCCGCCCCCGAGGGTCGAGGCGCCGACTATCGACTCGCCGACGCCGATCCCACCGGCGTCAGTCTCGACCGACACCGCCGCGAATCCAGCCGCCCCACGTGTGGTCAGCGGGAAGACCGCTTGTGAGTCTCCACCCACGGCGAACCGGGTTCTCGAGATCGATGCACCGACCGAGACCCCTCCTTTGGGAAGCCCGGTCCGCGACACGACCACGAGGAGGTTGACGGCCGCGGTCGTGCTGTTCACGATCGAGATACGTGAGCTCTCCTTGCCGGCACCGACGGGCAAAGGCCCCGGGCAACGCCAGTCGCCCGGCTTGAGCATCTGCACTACCGGGAGGGAAGGCGGCCCCACGAATCTGCCGCCGGCGAGCACCCCGCCCGGTTGGCGCACGACGGCGTTGACGACCACGAGCAGCCCGAGTCCGAGCGCGACACCGAGAACGGCTCGACGCCGGGGGTGGCGCGCGACCCAGGAGACATGCTTGTGACGACCGCCGGCCTCGCTCATGACAGGGTGCTCGGTGCCGGCTCGGGTCGATCGGCCGGGTCTTCAGCCGAGCTGCCGGCAGGCGAAGGCGCACCGCCATCGCTCGGGCCGAGGTCCAAGATCGCGGCGTCACCGGGCGGAGCCTCGCTTTCAGGGCTCAAAGGACGTCGCTTCCTGCGACGTGCAACGCCCTCGGCGACGGCGAGCGACACCGCGAGAAGGCCGGCGGCGAGGCCGAGCTCTCTGATCAGGGCGAGTGTGGTGTGCCCGGCCATGGCTCTCGTCACGACGGCGCCCGGGGCCGGGCTGTCGGCCGCTGACCAAGCTGTGTCCTCGAAGGCGAGCACGCCGCCTTCGGTCGGAAGCTCTCGAAAGTCGCTCTGGACCTGGAGCGTCTTGACGAGATTGGGCGGAGGAGGAGCCGAGAGCGAGACCTGGACGCCGGGCAGGTCCGGGGCAACCGCGCCGGGCAGGATCAAGTAACGAATGCCCACTCTCGCGAGCTCGGCGCCGAGCCGGACTGTGAGACCAGCCTCGGCACTGGTCAGGTCCGTCTCGACCAGTGTGCCGACACCGGGGTTGGCACTCGGCCAGAGGCGTTCGCCATTAGGCAGGCCGTCCACGCTCATCGCGAACGCGAGGCCGGGCCGTATCTGCCAAGCGGGCGGGGGCACGCTCGCGGGATCGCCGACCCAGAGCACGTCGTAGCCCTTTGCGGCCGGTTTAGGGGTGGTCCAACCGAGAAGCTGCTCGTAGCCGAAAGAAGGCAGCGATGAACGGCCGTCGACAGATGACACCAGCGTCGGGAACAGGCCGATGACGAGGCACAGCACAGCCGCGGCGCTGAGATTCTGGCGCCATCCGAAGCGACTTCGAGCGAGGTCGACCTCGAAAGCGGCCACGCCGAGCCCGACGGCCGCCGCGATGCAGCACGCGGCTGGAGCCAACAGCACAAGGGTCGCTCCGCCACCGGCACCGAGCCACCCCACGGCGCCCGCGTACGCCACGACAACGGTCCCGACAGCCGCGACCCACCATCGCGCCGCCCACTCGAGTCGTGCACCGCGCGCGACGAACAGGACGAAGCCCGCGCCGAGCAGGATCCCCCATCCGAGCCAGCCCGCGCCTATCGGGCCTGCATCCAGGCGGAACAGCCGCAGCACCCCACCGACAGACGAGCGCGTTGGCACCGCACCGGAGAGGACGCTCCACCTCGCTCCCGGCTGAACGAAGGTGAGCGACCAGGGAAAGCAGCAGGCAAAGGCGACGCCCAAGGCCGCTGCGGTGACGCCGAAGGCTCGACCGACCGACGCGATGCGCCCGGCCGCGCCCGCGCCGAGCACGATCGTGACAGACAGGACAACCACCGCCACCACTGAAGGGGGTGCCAATGCCGCCATGAACGCGAGAAGCAGGCCGAACGGGACGGCCTCGGCCACCACTGCGCGCCAGCCGCCCGCGCCCTCAGGCGCCGCGAACGGCTCAAGGCGGGTCGCGCGACAGATTCGCGACATCACAAATGGCATTCCGCCAAAGGTCACCAGAGCCTGCAGGTCACCCGCGGCGATGCCGTTCCACACGAGCGGGAGACCGAGATAGGCGATCGTCGCGGCGAGCCGAGCACGGCTCGACCCGAGTGGCCGGAGGAGTCGGTGCATCCCGATCGCTCCGACGAGGATGGGTCCCAGCAGGAGAAGCTTCTCGACTTGAGCCGTGCTGCCGAGCAGGACCGCTCCGACGAGACCCATCAGGCCGAAACCGGGAGGTGCCGGCCCGGTGGCCTGCCAGCCTGCGTCCTGCCAGCCGCCGAAGAAGTCACGGAGCAAGCTCGGCGCCGACGGGAAGGGCAGTAGCTGACCCACCAGAGGCAGGTGCCCCGTCAATAGATTGCGGATCCCGAAAACGACCACGACGATTAGGGCGAGCACCACCCAGCCGAGATTGCCCGGGACGACGAGCCTGTTCCGGCTCGAAGCTATACGCGCAGGTTCGAGATCCTCGTCTCTCCTGAACCGCCGCTCGACCGCCCGCGCGACCGAGCCGACCGGTCCCACCGGGACTATGGGGACGATCGGGTTTGCTTCGAGCGCCGAGCGCCGGTCGCCACGGCTCAACAGCCTTGCGACGACGCGGTCGGGCCTTTGGCGAACGCTCGCAAGCGCCTTGCGGGCCAGTCTCAGACTGCGGCGGTGACGCCAGTTCCACCACCAGGCGTCCGCGACGCGTTTGGCACGCTCTCGCTCACCCCTGAACAGCGCGACCGACACCTCGGCGATCGACCCCGCCGCGAGGTCGAGCACGACGAACAGGCGACGCGGCTGGTCGTAGTTCTTGAGCACGGCTCGAAGCTCGTGGCGACGGCGCAACATCGCCAGGTCGCCGACCGTCCTCGATCCCGACCGCGCTACCTGTACGTGGCGGACACGGGCCGAGGGCGCCACGACGACGCGGGCTCCGGCCACCTGGGCCCGCCAGCACAAGTCCACGTCCTCGCCGAAGAGCTCGATGTCCGGATCGAACCCGCCGAGAGCCCTGAAAAGGTCGGCACGCACCAACATGCATCCACCCGGTACGGCGAACACTTCGCGGCCCTCGTCGTGCTGGGCCTGGTCGAGCTCACCGCGCTCGACCCTCTCGACGGCCACACCGAAGCGGTCGACACCGATGCCGACCTCGAGCAAATGGTCAGGCGCGTCCCACTCGACAAGCTTCGGGCCGACGATGCCGGCATTCGAACGGTAGGCCTCACCGACCAGGCAGCGAACGGCGTCGGGAGCCAGGGCCACGTCGTCGTGGCAGATCAACAGATGAGATGCTCCCTCGATCGCCTCGAGCGCTTCGTTCGCGGCGGCCGAGAACCCTTTCCTCTCCCTCTGGCGAAGAATGAAGGCGCGCGGGAGCACCAGCGCGACACGCGCCGTCAGCTCCGCGTGGCTCGCGGCATCCACCACGAGCACATCGAGGTTCGGGTAGTCCTGACGGCCAAGCGCCTCCAGGCATTCCTCGAACCACGGACCCGGGTCAGAAGCGACCACCACGGCGACGACCGGCGGGGCTTGCTGCTCCGGCATCACGGCCACGCTACCGCGGACTCGAGGCGCGAACCGGGGCGCAGCTGCTGAATACGCTTGCTATAGTTAGCATTTTGCAGTACACTAGTGAGCGTGAGCCACCGAGCGCGGCGAGCGGCACAACCCCTCGCGAGGCGCTTGTCCCAGGGTGGTCAAGAGGAGGAGCAAGACATGACCGACACCCGGCAGGGTTTGGCCGGGGCCGCGCGGGCCCTCGCAGACCTCGCCAAGGAAGCTACCTACCTCGCCATCGGCGTGGGCGTGCTCGAGTACCAAAAGGCCCAGGTTCGTCGCCGCGAGATCGCCTCTGCCCGCAAGCTGATGGCCAAGCGGGCCAAGGACATCGACGCGACGGTCGCTCAACTGATCAGGGTTGTCGACTCGACCCTCGACCCGGTGCTCGAGCGGCTTCCCGAACCAGCGCAGGAATTCGTCCGCCAGGCCCGCGAGGCACGCGATGGGATCCGGACACGCGTGTTCGGTTTCACCGCCTGAATCAACAAAGACGCCCGCGCCAGTAGTCGATGACGTCCGAGAGCGTCGTGGCCAGCTCTATCGACGGGTGCCAGCCCGTCGCGGCCACGAGCTTGGAGGCGTCCCCGACCAGCACCGGGACCTCGACTGGACGGAAGAGTTCGGGGTCCTGGACAAATGTCACCTCGCAGGACAGCAACCCTGCCATCTGTTCAGCGAGAGCGGCGATCGCGATCGCCTGTCCCGAGCACACGTTGTAGGCCTCGCCGGCGACACCGTCGAGCGCAAGGAGCCGGTAGGCGCGCACCACGTCGCGCACGTCGGTGAAGTCCCGGGAAGCCTCCAGGTTGCCGACCCTGACGGGCCCGCCCTTGTTGAGCTCGGCTTCGACCATGCGACGCGCCAACGCGGCCACGACGAAGTCGCCGACCTGGCCTGGGCCCACATGGTTGAACGGCCTCGCCCTCACGACACGCACGCCTCGCCCCAAGAACGCCTGCAGCCCGAGGAACTCGGCAGCCACCTTGCTCGCGGCATACGGCGTCACGGGCCGAAGTTCGCAGTGCTCGTCGAGCGCGACCGCGTCCGGTGTCGGGCCGTAAACCTCCGCTGAGCTCACCAGCACGACCACCGGCGG
Organism: Acidimicrobiaceae bacterium; assembly: GCA_003140595.1. Taxonomy (GTDB): domain Bacteria; phylum Actinomycetota; class Acidimicrobiia; order Acidimicrobiales; family Bog-793; genus Fen-455. The sequence continues at coordinate 66,842 of PLKG01000137.1, forward strand.
GACATCGCACGATGCGGCCGCCTCGAGGAGGTTGAGCGTGCCCATGGCGTTGACCCGGAAGGTCTCAACCGGATCGCGCCACGACTGGCCGACGTGGGTCAGCGCAGCAAGGTGGTACACGACGTCCGGCTGTGCGGATCTCAGGTCAGCCGCGATCAGGGCCGGATCGGTCACGTCGACCTCGGGGCCGGGGGCAAGCGCCGTGTCGCCGGCCTCAAAGAGGTGGCGAAGCAGCCATTCGCCGACGAAGCCGGTTCCACCGGTCAAGTACGCGAGCACGGCATTCAGGCTACCTGCCGATCAGATGATCTCTCCGGAAAAACGGGCTCCGCGGAGCATTTCGCCGAGATCGGTTCAGCTCCCGGCGGCGAGGTGGTACGCCGCCATGTGAAGCTCCGCGCAGGCCTGCCAGGTGTAGCGGGCGGCGATGGCAACGCCCTGTGCCCGGCGGCGCTCCCGGCCAACCAAGTCCTGGTCGGAGATCGATGTCTCGATGGCCTGTGCGAGGGCGAGTGGCTCGCCCGGCGGGACGAGCAGGGCGCTGTCGCCGGCGACCTCGGCCATGGGGGTGCCCGAGGTCGTCACGAGCGGCGCGGCGCACGCCAGGGCCTCGAGAGCCGGGAGACCGAAACCCTCCTCGAGCGACGGGTAGACGACGGCGCGCGCCCTTCGCAAAAGCGCCGGGACGTCGTCGTCGTCCACATAGCCGAGCCGTCGGATCCGATCGCGCGAACGCGCTCCTGCCAGCGACTGCATGACGGGGCCGGCCTTCCAGCCGGCGCCGCCTGCGAGCACGAGCTCGAGCCCGGGATTGTCGCCGGCGAACCGGTCGAAAGCGGCGACGAGGTCTGCGATGCCCTTCCGCGGCTCCAAGGTCCCGAGGTGGAGCACGTACGGGCGCCGGAGAGCGAGGCGCTTGAGCACAGTCTCGTCGGCGCCGGGGCTCGCCTCCTCGGCCACGAAACGCCTGTGGTCCAGGCCGTGGGGCACCACCACCACCGGGCATTGTGGGGAAAGCACGTCCCGGAGCCGTCCCGCTGTCATCTCGCTCACGCAGATGATGACCTGTGCGTGAGCCACCGAGTAGCGCATCGCGGCACGGAACCAGAGCACCTTGCTCGGCTCGTGCCACTCGGGGTGATCGAAGAATGTGAGGTCGTGGACCGTCACGACACAGGGGATCTTGGACCGCCGCGGCATCGTGTAGTGCGGGCCGTGGTGCACCTTCACAACTGGCGCGTCGAGGCCTCGGACCACCGAGGCGAGTCGCGCCTGCTCGTACAAAAGGCGCGTCACGCGCCGGACAGGTGCGACCGCGACAACCCGCGCCCCCGGCGCTGTGACAGCCCACCTCGCCCCGTCGTCCCGCCGGGCCAAGAGCGTGAGCGCGCAGTCCTCGCGCCTCGCGAGGGCGCCCGCCAGCTCGACGATGTACCTGCCGGCCCCGACGGGCTGGCTCGGGACCGCGCTCACGTCCAACGCGACCGTGAGCGCGCCGGCAGAGGGGCCTGTCGTCATCGCCGAGCCCGCGCGTGCCAGACGGCACGCTCCCAGACCGCTAGGTGTGCTCGCGCAGTGTTCACCCATCGAAGAGAGCCCGCACGCGAAAGACCGCTTGCGATGAGGCCTGACCGCGTCGCCTCGTCGGTGGAGGCGACCACAAGGCCCTCGGCTATCGACGCCACGTTCGTCGGGTCCACCTCGAGCGAGGCTCCACCGGAACTGGGGACCGGGCTCGACACGACCGGTGTCCCCTCGGCCATCGACTCGACGACGGGCAGGCCGAAGCCCTCCACGATGGGGACGTAGGCACAACAGCGCGCTCCGCGGTAGATCGCGGCCAGCACACCGCCTTCGACGGCTCCCGCGAAGACGACGCCCGCGCTTTCACCGAGAGCCGCGGCTTTGCTCGAGGGTCCCCACCCGCTCGGCCCCACTACCAGCATCGGCCAGGGGTCCGGGAGCTTCGGCCTTGCCACGGCGTAGGCCTCAAGGAGGCGCCCGAGGTTCTTCCTCGGCTCGAGCGTGCTGACGGTGAGCAGGTACGGCCCGCGCACGCCGAGGCGCTCGAGCAACACCTCGGCCGCAGGGCTGTCCGGCTCTCCGAGGTGGTCCGCGCCCTCCTCGATGATCACAAGACGGTCGGGCGCGATGCCCGCGCCTGAGGCGAGAACCGCATCGGCGGTTGCCTGCGACGGGACGACGACGATGGCGGCCCGGGCGCCGGCGCGCCTGAGCGCAGCCTCGTGCCAACGCCTGCCCCTCGGTGGAAAAGCCTCCGGCATCGATCTGAAGGCCAGGTCGTGCACCGTTGTCACAAGCGGTATGCCAAAGGAGGGAACCGGCGCCGCGAGCGACACGGAGTGGACGACGTCGCTGCCCCGCCCGACGCGCGTGAGCCCGAGGTCCCACGCACGAATCATGAGCGGGCCGGGCAGAGCTGAGCACGCGACCGGGCTACCGAAGCTCGCGAGCGGATCCGGGTAGCAAGACGGGCGGCTCGCGACGATGGTCAGCTCCGGACGATCCGCAGCCGCGAGCTCGCCGATGCCCTTCAACAGGCCGCGGGTGTAGGTCCCGATGCCACCTGGGACGCGCCGCCGCAGCTGCTCGGCCGCCAGGCACACCGACAGCACGGTCAACGGGTCCGCCTTGCGGTCGCCGCCGCGCCGTAGAGATCGATCATCGAATCGGCCGCCGACTCCCAGGTGAACGATGAAGCCCGGACCCGTCCCGCAGCTATGAGCCTGGCACGCAAGGCGGTGTCGTCTATGACCCTCACCAGCGCCGCCGCCAGCGCCGCCGGGTCGCCCGGAGCCACGAGCACGGCCGCGTCGCCGACGACCTCAGGCACCGCGCCGGCAGCGGTGGCCACCACGGGCACCCCCGCCGCCATCGCCTCGAGCGGCGGGAAGCCGAAACCCTCGTACAACGACGGGTACGCGAGCGCCACGGCGCCGTCCAGTAGCGACTGTCGATCGACTTCTTCCAGGTACCCGACGCGCACCACCCGGTCGGCAACGCCGCAAGAGGCCACTGCGGCCGCGAACGCGGGCTCGCCCCAACCGTCGGGCCCCGCTACGACGAGCCGCAGATCGCCATGTGCGTGGGCGATCTCCGCGAACGCCGTGACAAGGCTCGGCAGGTCCTTTCGTGGCTCCACGGCCCCGAGCGCGAGCAGGTAGGGCGCGGAGCGGTCCCGCCGATCGGCCTGCCCTGGCGAAGGGGCCGAGACGTACTCGGGCGCGGCGTCGAGGCCGGGCGGCACGACATGAACCCTGTCGGTGTCGACCCCCAGCAGCTCGGCCAGCTCGTCGCGCACAAAGCTCGAGAGCACGTGCACCAACGCCCCGTGTCGGACCGCCCGTGCCACAAGGCGCGGGTAGGCCAACGAGGCAGGGGCACAGAACTGCGGATACCTCATGGCGGTCAGGTCGAAGACCGTCACGACCCGCCCGGCGTGGCGTGCAGGTGGGACGACGTAGTTCGTCCCGTGCACCACGTCCACAGGCCCGACCAGCCATTCGATCGGTGGCACTTCAACGCGCGCCCATAGCGCGTTCACGACCCGGGTCGGGGCTCGCCAGGTCTTGAGGCTCAGTCCGAGCGCGGCCGCGCCGACCGCCGTGTCGCGCCGCGCGTTGCGGGCGACGGCATAACCGCGCAGCTCCACCTCTTCGCGACCGGCCAGAGAGCCGGCCAAGCCGGCGCAGAACCGGCCGACACCGGTGAGCTCGCCTGCAAAGGGCAAGACGTCGAAGGCCACCCTCAGCCTCGTCAACACGACCCCGGGTGAGCTGCGCCGGCCACGAGGGCCGAGCCGGCGCCGTCGCGCCGGGCGGTCATCGGAAAAGGTCCTCGCCATATGGCCGGACCACCTCTTCGGTGACGGACCCTCGTCCGAGCATCAAAGGGTCCACTCCCCTCACCACAGCGACGGGAACGCCCCGTGCCTTTCCCATCACGAGGTCGGCCGCGGCGGCGATCTCGTCCACGACGCAGATCTCCGTCGCGACGAGCTCGCGGCCGAGGGCGTCGGTCGTCCCGCGAAGATCGACCACGGCGCGGATTCCGGCGCAGCCGAGGGCAACGTCGGTGACCCCACGCCGCCACGCGCGGCCGAAGGTGTCGGAGATGACCACGGCGACCTCGAGACCCGTGCGGGCTCTCAAGCCGTCCCTGAGCCGGCGCGCCGAGCGGTCGGGATCCTCGGGCAGGAGCGCGGCCCAACCCTCGGCCACGTTGGAAAGGTCGACACCGGAGTTGGCGCACACGAACCCGTGCCGCGTCTCGGTCACGACGAGGTCACCTCTGCGCCGCAGGACGCGGACCGACTCGGACTCGGCCAGGAGACGCTTGGCGTCCGGGTCCGAGGTGTCGACGCGGACCATGCGGCCCTCCGCCTTGGACACGATCTTCTGGGTGACCACGACCACGTCGCCCGCGACGAGAGGCGCCTTCGCGGCGATGATCGCGGCCAGGTCGTCCCCAGGGCTTATCTCACCGATGCCCTCGACGCCGAGGACCAGCAGTGACTCTCCGGCCGCCATTGGCGCAGTCTCTACCAGCGGACCCGGTAGACGCTAGGAACCGGGCGCGCCCGGTGCAGCGCGGGGCGGCCCCGTGACCGTGCCGCAGGCCGCGAGCACAGTTCGCGCGAGGTCCGCGGCTATCTCGTGTGTCCTCATGACTGTGGGTGCGACGACGCAGTTCACCCCGGCTGCCTCGACCTCGGCCGCGACATCCTCGTCGGCCTGATCGATCACGAGCGTGCCCACGAAAGCGCTCAGGAAACGGGCCACACCAGGCGCGGAGGCATCGCCCCCGAGCTCGACGAGGAGCCGGTCGGCCGGGCCCTTCAAGGCCGCGCCCGCCACGATCGGCGACACGGCCACGACCGAGTCCCGCCGCGCCGTCAGGCACTTGGTCACGCCCGCCACCGCGAGGATCGGGCCGATCGACACGACCGGGTTCGAGGGCGCCACGACGACGATCTCGGCCGACTCGAGCGCTTCGAGCACCCCGGGCGCGGGCCTCGCGGTCTCGGCGCCCTCGAAGCGAACCGACTCCACCACTACCGAGTGGCGCAACTTGACGAAGTACTCCTGGAAGGCGACCTCCTGCGAATCGGCGAGACGCAGACGGGTTCGCACCGGGTCGTCGCTCATCGGGAGAAGCCGGACACCGAGCCCCCATGCCCGTGAGATCTCCTGGGTGACCTCCGACAGCGTCGCACCTTGCCGCAGCCTCCCCGTCCGGTAAAGGTGGGTTGCCAGGTCCGCGTCGCCCAGGCGGAACCAGGTGACAGCGCCGAAACGCTCCAGAGCCTGCATCGCGCGGAAGCTCTCACCCTCGAGCCCCCAGCCGGTCGCAGGGTTGACGACCCCGGCGAGGGTGTAGGTGATCGTGTCGAGGTCCGGGCTGATGTAAAGGCCATGGAGCTCTGTGTCGTCGCCGGTGTTCACGACGCCGACGATCTCGCCCGGATCGACGACCGCCTGAAGCCCGGTGAGCATCCTGGCGGCGCCGACCCCGCCGCAGAGGACCGCTATCACAAGGCCGTCCGGCGAACGTGGTTCACTACCGAAGCGACTCCGCTCTCGAGCGCGGTCCAGGGTTTCCATCCGAGGTGCAGACCAGCGCGCCTCGGGTCGAGCGCGCTCCGTTGCACTTCGCCGGCCCTGGCCGGAGCCGGTCGTGGCGCGAGATTGCTTCCACATGCTTTCGCGACCGACTCGTAGAGCTTCGACACCGAGGTCTCCTGACCGGTACCGATGTTCATCACGAGGCCGCCCCCGCGACGCATTGCGCGCGCGAAGGCATCGACGACGTCGTCCACATACACGTAGTCGCGGGTCTGGCTGCCGTCGCCGAAGATCACGCACGGCCGCCCAGCGACAAGATTGCCGGCAAAGATCGCCACGACGCCGGCTTCGCCGTGCGGATCCTGACGGGGCCCGTACACGTTCGCGAGGGCGAGGGCGGTGAACTCGAGCCCGTGCAGCTCGCGATACGCGACCAGGTAGTCGATCGCGGCCTTCTTCGACACTCCGTATGGCGAAAGTGGCCGGTGCGGCTGATGTTCGTCGACAGGCAGGTCGGCACCGGTCGGCTCGCCGTAGAGCGTGCCTCCGGAGGCCGCGAAGACAACCTTGGCCGTGCCTGCCGCACAGGCACCCTCCAGGACCTGGATGGTGCCGAGAACGTTGACTTCCGCGTCGAACACCGGACGCTCGACCGAGACGCGAACGTCCGCCTGGGCCGCCAGGTGGAAGATCACCTCCGGCCGGCGGTGACGCACCAGGTCGACGAGATCACCCGAGCGGACGTCAAGGTTGTGGAATCGCAAGGCGCCGCCCGAATTACGGGCGTCGGCGAGATTGCCGAGCGAGCCCGTCGACAGGTCGTCCACGACCTCGACCTCATGGCCTTCGGCGAGAAGGCGGTCGACGAGATTCGACCCGATGAAGCCTGCACCTCCGGTCACCATCGCTCGCATGGCGTCCGCCTCCGGTCTCGAGCTGTATCAGGACAAGGGATAACGCGAGCCGTCGAGCACCGAGCCCGCCGACACTTCGGCCCCGACGCCGACAATTGTCATCCCGCTCAGGCGCGCGCCTTCGCAGATGACGGCGCGAGGGCCGACGATGCTGTCCTCCACCATGGCATTTGACCGGACCTCGGCCCCGGGCATCACCACAGAACGGCGGATGACCCCACCGGCGGCGACGCGCGCGCCGGCACAGATGACACTGTCCTCCACCGTGGCCCCCTCGGCGATCAGAGCCTCCGGACCGACGAAGCAGTGCGGCCCGAGCTGGCCGGCGACGTTCGCGCTCGGGTCCACCCAGACCCCGGGACGGATCTCCGGCGCGGGCGGATCAAAGACGCGCCGGCCCCAGAGGATGTCGAGCTGCGCCTGGAGGTAGTGATGCGGTCTGCCGGTGTCGAGCCAGTATGCATCGGACGCGAGCGCGTACAGCCTGCCCGCCTCAACCAGCTCGGGAAAGGTCTCGCGTTCGATCGACACGCGTCGACCACTCGGGATCCGCTCGAGCACGGAGGGCTCGAGCACGTATATTCCCGCGTTGATCAGGTTGGTGGGGGACTTGCCGGCCGGTGGCTTCTCGATGAACGCGGTCACAAGCCCGGAGGCATCGGTAGGAACCACGCCGAAGCTCGACGGGTCGGGAACCGGAGTCAGCGCGATCGTGGCGTCCGCCGAGCGCGAGCGATGAAACTCGACAAGCCGAGACGCGTCGAACTCGGTGAGCACGTCCCCGTTTAGGACGAGAAACGTGTCGCTGACCCCGGCACCTTGAGCCGCGAACCGTATGGCTCCGGCCGTGTCCAGCGGTTCGGTCTCGACGGCATACTCGAGCGCCACGCCTGCGAGGCGGTTGGTCGGGAACGCCTGGACGAAGGCGTCGGCCCGGTAGCCGAGCGAGAGCACGACCCGGTCGACACCGTGGTGGCCCAGCCATTCGACGACGTGCGCGATCATCGGACGCCCGACCACGGGCAGCATCTGCTTGGGGATCTCGTAGGTGAGAGGCCGGAGCCGGGTTCCCTCGCCGCCGACGAGGACTACGGCGTCCATCAACCTTTGGTGGTCGTGCTGCTCACCGGCTTGGTCGTCGTGGGGCCGACTGGCGTCGTCGTCGTGGTGGAAGTGCTGGTCGTGGTGGAAGTACTCGTCGTGGTCGTGGTGGCCTGGGACTTTATGAACGCCGCAATCAGCTTCTGCGCGGAAGGCCGGGCGACCGATGTCCCCCTCGGGACGAAAGCAAGTGAGAACATCTCGCCATTGGCATAACCGATCCCGACAGGGCTCGGGGCCACGAACGACGCGGTGGCGGTCGGCGAGGCCCAGATGTACACCATTGGCTGAGCCGGCTTCGAGCCGCACTTGCGGCTGGAGTCATAGGTACCGGCGAGCTTGCCGAGCGACTTCGGCAACGTGAGCTTGGTGCTCGTCACGCTCACGTCCTCTGAGGTGAGGAACTTGGTCAGCGTCGCCTTCGCGCCCACGAACTGATCCGCCTTCGCACCCGCTCTCGCCGGCTCGATGTCGACCACACCGTTGCCGGTGGTGATGATCCCCGAGTTCTGGTTGGCGGTGCGCGGCAGGTTCACGTACTGGCCGCAGATGTCGAGCGAGAGCGCCACCTGCCAGTGGTCGCTCACCAGTGGCGGCGTCGTGTTGGCCTGTGTGGTGGTCGTGGTCGTCGAGGTGGCCGAGGCGTTCTGCTGACGCTCGTGCCGGCTGAAGACGATCAGCGCGAGACCGATGACGCAGACCGCCAGCAGGAGTGAGTACCACCCCATGGGCGTGCGCTGCCTGTAACTGCGGCTTCCGCCGATCGACGCGGCACGCGCGACCCTGCGGCTGATCGAATTCCTGGGCACGGGCCACGACTCTAGCCCCAGCTGGGTGGTCTATCTTCTCCAAGGCGTGCTGCGGTCGTGGCGACACCCTCCGCACGAGCGTCAGAGGCGGCCTGCACCTTGGACCGCCTCGAGCGCAGAGCGCCGGAATAGCGCTCCAAACAGGCCAGCACCAGCCGGGCGCCGAGCGCGACAGCCACGAGCGGCAACAAGAGCCGTTGGCGTCCGGTGGTGGAGCGACGGGCAAATCGCAGGATCGACCGGTGGTGAGCGACGAGCATCCTGTAGGGCTCGCGAGAGGTGGAATGTCCCTGCTCGTGAACGATCCGGGCCGATGGCTCGTAGACCACGCCCCAGCCGGCCCGGTGCAGCCGCCAGCAGAGGTCCACGTCCTCCACGTACATGAAGTAGGCCTCGTCGAAACCGCCCACCGCCTCGAAGGCGTCGCGCCTCACGAGGAACCCGGCGCCCGACACCCAGTCGGCGTCGCGGGCACGGTGCTGGTCGTCACCGAGCAGCCGGTACCGGCGCGTCCACGGGTTGTTCCGCCAGAACAGGCCCACGAAGCCGTGCCCGAGCGCGTCGCGAAGGTCGGGGAAGGTCCGCCCCGATGGGTAGACAGAACCATCTGTCTCCAGGAGCATCGGCCCTGCCACAGCGGCGTCGCGACGCGCGTCGAGCGATTCCACAAGGCGTCCGATGGCATCGGGTTCGGCGACGAGATCAGGATTGCAGATGAACACGAGGTCGCAGGCAATGGACCGGGCGCCGAGGTTCGCCCCGGCGCCGTATCCCCCGTTGCGCGGTGAGGAGATGAGCCGGCACGAACCCTCGAAGCTCTGCAACACCTCGGTCGAGCCGTCGGTCGAGCCGTTGTCGACCACGACGATGTCGGCGATCCCGTTGCGCCGCAGGCTCGCCAGGCAGCGGCCCAGCACTTCGCCTGCGTTGTAATTGACGACGACAGCGCCGACTCGTCCCGAGATGTCAGACGTCGGCACCTCAGGCCATCAGCTCGGCGACAAGTTCTGTGATCGCCTGCTCCCAACTGGGAAGTAGGTCCCAGCCCGAGAGCCGCATCGCGGCGTTGTCGAGCACAGAGTTGGCGGGGCGCGGTGCTGGACGCGGCGGGTCGAGCTCGGCGGTCGAAATCGGCTCTACCAGTCCCGGATCGAGGCCCGCGACGCGAAGGACGAGGCGGGCGAATCCGTACCAGGTCGTCGAGCCCTGGTTGGTGACATGGAAGATGCCGGCATGCCTGCCGAGCGCGAGGTCGACCACCCTGGCAGCAAGGTCGGCCGCCGAGGTCGGGCTCCCCAACTGGTCGTCCACGAAGCGAAGCGTCCTGCCCGGCTCGGCCAGGGCAAGCACCGTCTTGACCATGTTGGCCCCGGTCCTGCCGTTGACCCATGCGGTGCGGACGATCGTGTGGCCCGGGTCGAGCTCGCGCTCGCCACCTAGCTTGGAACGCCCGTACACCGACAGCGGGTTCGGGTCGTCCCACTCGAGATACGGCCGGGGCGAGGTGCCGTCAAAGACGTAGTCGGTCGACAAGTAGCAGACGTGCGCCCCGACAAGGCGGGCCGCCTCGGCGACAAAACGGGTGCCGAGACAGTTCACGCGATAGGCGCGGTCGGGATCGGCTTCGCAGGCGTCGACGGCGGTCCAAGCCGCCGGGTGGATGACCACATCCGGCTCGACGGTCCCTATCGCCGCAAGCACCGCGTCGCGATCTGCGATGTCGAGGACAGACTCCTCTGGGGCGATTATGTCAAGGGCGGGTCCGCGAAGGCGCTGCTGCGCTCTGCGGTTGAGCTCGGCGACGATCTCGGTCCCGACCTGGCCGGTCACACCGGTGACGAACACGCGCACTTTAGAGCGACCTCAGGACTTCTCGGCCGAGGGCGGCGTGGCCGCCCAGGACGACTCGACGACCGGGGAGCGCCCGATCAGCGGCTCCCACCAAGAACGGTTGTCGCGATACCACTCGACAGTCGCCCGGAGACCCGAGTCGAAGTCCACCATCGGCGCCCAGCCGAGCTCTGTGCGGATCTTTCGCGAGTCGAGCAGGTAGCGCCTGTCGTGGCCCGGGCGATCAGGGACGATCGTCTTGAGCGACTGGCTCCGGCCGGCCGCCTCGAGGACGCCATCGGCGATCTGGTCGATGCTCGCTTCGTGACCGGAGCCGACATTGTAGGTCTCGCCGACAACGCCGTCTCTGAGCACGAGCTCTATGGCGCGGCAGTGGTCCTCGACGTGAAGCCATTCACGACGGTTCTTGGTCGATGCGTACAGCGGGAGCGTCTCGCCGTCTAGAGCCCGAGTTGCGAACAGGGGAATGACCTTCTCGGGGAACTGGTACGGGCCGTAGTTGTTGCAGCAGTTCGTGATCGTCGCCTTAAGGCCGAAGGTCTCGATGTAGGACCGGACCACGTGGTCGGCGCCGGCCTTCGAGGCGTTGTAGGGGGTGCGCGGCCGGTACGGGGACTCCTCGCTGAAGGACTCGTCGCTGTCGAGCGCGAGGTCGCCGTAGACCTCGCAGGTGGAGATGTGGTGGAACCTAGCGACCCCGGCGCGGCGCGCAGCCTCACAGAGCGCCTGGGTCCCGAGCACGTTCGTCCTGAAAAAGCGCGCCGGGTCCAAGATGGCCAGGCTGTTGTGCGACTCCGCGGCGAAGTGCACGATCGTCTCGATCCCGAGACGATCGAGCGTCGCCTCCACCAGAGGCTCGTCGCAGATGTCGCCGTGAACGAAGAGCACCCGGCCCGAATCCTCGAGCTCGGCGATGCTGCGGCGGTCCCCGGCGTAGGTCAAGGCGTCGAGAACCACGAGCGTGTCGTCGGGCCGGGCCTCGGCCCAGTAGCGCACGAAGTTGGAGCCGATGAAACCCGCGCCGCCAGTTATTAGCAGTTGCATGATCGGTCCAGGCTAATCGGGCTCAGCCGGGAGGCTGGGGCCAGGCAGGGTCACCGGGCGCGAGGCGTACATGGGACCGGTGCTCAGCGGAGGTGGACGACGTCGCCCGCGGAGATCGTCCGGATGCTGGCACCGCTCGACACGAGGAGGCAGCCTGCGTCGTCTAAGTCGAGAGCCCTCCCCGTCACGGTCTCGTCCAAGAGCTCGACACGGACCTCGCGCCCGATCGTCGCGCAGGCACGACGGTACTTGGAGGCAAGGGCGTGGCGGTCCTTTGGGCTCGCGAGCATCGCGTTGTGGGCGCCGGTGCTCCTGAGCAGCTCTGCGACAAGTTCGCTGCGGTTGATGTCGCGTCCCGCGATGCGGTTCAGCGACGTGGCGCTTCGAGCGATGGAGACCGTCTCGGCATCGACGCAGTCGGGTGGCGGCCAGTTGACGGGCCAGTTCACGTTGATCCCGATACCCACGACGATCCCGCCGGTTTCAAGCCGGTCCCGCTGACGGTCGTCGCCGGTCTCGTGCGGCGGCACGATCTCGGACAGGATGCCGGCGACCTTGCGTTCGGCCTCGGCGCCTCGCGTGCCGGGTCCCCCGCTTGATGCGCCGCCGGCGACGAGGTCGTTCGGCCATTTCAGTGACAACTCGACCCCGGCGGTCGCCCGGCAGGCTTGAATTGCGGCCAGCGCCACGGCCGAGGCGGCGAGGTGCAGCAGTTCGATGCCGAGATCGGGCTTCAAGAGGACCGAGCACAGCACGGCGGTACCGGGCGGCGCCTCCCAGGTCCTTGAGAGCCGGCCCCGGCCCGCGGTCTGGTGGTCGGCCACGACGCCATAGCCCTCGGGGACCTGCGAGCCGTCCGACAACCCCGCACGCGCGAGGTCTACGAGGTACCGGTTCGTCGAGTCGACGACCTGCAGGCGTTCCGGAACGAGGAACGGAACCGGCCTCCCGTCGGCGGCACCCCCGACCACCGGGCCGCCGTCATGACGCTCGCGGGTAGCCTCACCGACTGAGCTTTCCCGAACGGGTGGTCCGTCGGCTCGCGGCGCTTGTCCCATTGGGACACGAGGTTAGGAAGGAGGGCCGGTGTTCGACAAGGTGCTCGTCGCCAACCGCGGTGAGATCGCCGTGAGGGTCATCCGGACCTGCCGCGAGCTAGGCGTTGGCACCGTCGCCGTCTACTCGGAGATCGACCACCACGCGCTTCATGTCCGGCTCGCCGATGAGGCCTACGCCCTCGGCGGACAGACCGCGGCCGAGAGCTACCTCTCGACCGAAGCGATCCTTAAGGCCCTCGCCCGCAGCGGTGCCGGCGCGGTGCACCCCGGATACGGCTTCCTCTCGGAGAACGCCGGGTTCGCCCGGGCCGTCGCCGCCGCCGGTGCGACCTTCATCGGGCCGTCTCCGAGCGCCATCGAGACTATGGGCGACAAGATCAGCGCCCGGCTCGCGGCGGCCCGGGCGGGCGTCGCCAGTGTCCCAGGCCGGAACGAGCCGGTCACCGACCCCGCCGAGATCGTCGCCTTCGGCGAGGCCAACGGCTGGCCGGTCGCGATCAAGGCGGCATTCGGTGGCGGGGGCCGCGGCATGAGGGTCGTGAGCGATCCCGCCGACGCTGCCGCGGCCATGGAATCGGCTCAGCGCGAGGCACAGTCCGCCTTCGGCCACGCCGAGGTGTACCTCGAGCGCTATCTCACCTGGCCCCGTCACATCGAGATGCAGGTGTTCGCGGACAGCCACGGCAACGCGGTCTGGCTCGGCGAGCGGGACTGCTCATGCCAGCGCCGTCATCAAAAGCTCATCGAGGAAGGCCCCGCTCCGGACTTCGGGGACGAGCTCCGCCAGGCAATGGGAGCGGCCTCGGTCCAGATCTGCCTGGCTTGCGGCTACCAGGGTGCCGGCACGATCGAGTTCCTCTACGAGGCCGGGAGCTTCTATTTCCTGGAGATGAACACGCGACTTCAGGTCGAGCATCCCGTGACGGAACTGCTGACCGGGCTCGACCTTGTCGAATGGCAGCTTCGCGTCGCGGCCGGCGAGCCGCTCCCGCTGTCGCAGGACGCGATCGCCTCGCTGAGCCGGGGACACGCCATAGAGGCACGGATCAACGCGGAGGATCCGTCCGGCGGCAGGTTCGTCCCGAGCCCCGGAAAGATCACGAGGCTCCGCCTACCGGAGGGTTTCGGGGTGCGGTCGGACTCGGGCTTCGAGCCCGGCGACACCGTCAGCCAGTACTACGACAACCTGGTCGCGAAGATCATCGTCTGGGGACAGGACCGCGACGCCGCGCGCCGCAGGCTCTTGAGGGCGCTCTCGGAGATGGAGGTCGAGGGCGTTGCGACCACTAGGGCGGTGATCGAGGAGGTCCTCGCCCACGACGACTTCGCAGAGGCCCGCCACTCCACTCGTTGGCTCGAGGAAACCCTCGACCTGTCGGCTCTCGCGCCGGAGGGCGGAGGGCGCGACGCCTCCGAGGGCCAGAGCGTCAGGCCGGACGGGACCGAGAACATGGTGATGCGGGAAGTCGACGCCGAAGTCGACGGGCGCCGCTACCGCGTGAAGCTCTGGGTGCCCGACACGACCAGCATGAAGAGCGCGCCGCACGCCAAGCGGACGCCGGCCACTTCCCGACCGCGTGCGGCCACGACCCCGGTGCTGGCCGCGGACGGGACGGTAACGGTCCCGATGCAGGGGACGATCATCCAGGTTCTCGTGAGCGAGGGCGACGTCGTCGAGGCCAACCAGACCATCTGTGTGCTGGAGGCCATGAAGATGGAGAACCCGATCAGCGCGGACCGTGCGGGGACGGTGAGAGAGCTGCGCGTCTCGGTCGGCGACTCGCTCGGCGCGGGCGACGTCGCGGCGGTCATAGGGTAGCCCGCGTGACGACCACCCAAACCGCCAAGCAGCAGGCCAGAACCGCCATCGCGAACGCCGGCGACCGGCTGATCGGGCTGTCGCGGATGATCCACGACCACCCAGAGCTCGGCTTCGAAGAGGAGCAGGCGTCAACCTGGTGCGCCGGGGCACTTACAGACTTCGGCTTCGTCGTCGAGCGGGGAATCTGCGGGCTCTCCACCGCGTTCTCTGCGACCAGAGGGACCGGGCCGCTGACAGTCGCCATATGCGCCGAGTACGACGCCCTTCCTGCGATCGGCCATGCCTGTGGGCACAACGTGATCGCGTCGGCTGCCGTCGGCGCCGGCATCGGGCTCTCCTTGATCGCGGACGACCTCGGCATCACCGTTCGCGTGCTCGGCACCCCCTCTGAGGAGGGTGGCGGAGGCAAGATCCTCATGATGGAGCGCGGCGGCTTCGACGGCGTCAACGCCGCGATGATGGTGCATCCCTCGCCGCACGAGCTCGACCGCATGCCGTGCCTGGCTGTGAGCCATTTCGACGTCCGCTACACAGGCAAGGAGGCGCACGCCTCGGCCTTCCCCGAGCTCGGGATCAATGCCGCGGACGCGATCACCGTCGCACAGGTCGCGATCGGGCTGCTCCGCCAGCACTCGGGCCGGGACGATCAGGTCCACGGGATCGTCACCTACGGCGGTGCGGCCCCGAACGTCGTACCGGCACTCGCCGTCGCCAAGTTCTACGTCCGCGCCGAGACCCTGGAGGCCCTCGAGGGCTGGGAGCGAAGAGTCGTGAGGTGTTTCGAGGCCGGTGCGCTCGCGACCGGCGCCTCCCTCGAGATAGTGCCCCAAGGCCCGCGGTACTCCGAGTTCCTCACCGACGAGGCGATGGCGGCTCTGTACCGCAGCAACGCCGAGGCATTGGGGCGTGTCTTCTCTCCTGGGACGGAAGGGACGATGAAGGCTTCGACCGACATGGGCAACGTGTCACTGGCAATCCCTTCGATCCACCCGCTTCTCGCAATCGACTCGCTCCCAGCGGTCAACCATCAAGCGGAATTCGCGGCAGCCGCCGCGAGCCCGGCTGCCGATCGTGCCGTGCTCGACGGCGCGGTGGCCATGGCGTGGACCACGATCGACCTTGCGGGAGAAGAGGCCGTGCGGGAACGCCTCAGCAAGACGGCGTACCGGCACGCGTGAGGCTGCGGCCCTAAAGGCCGCGCCGCAGCTCCGCCGGCCTGGTCCTCACTGCCGGATCACCGATTGGGGCGGTACTCCCCGAAGACTTCGCGCAGCGCGTCTGACACTTCTCCCAGAGTCGCGTGACGCTTGAGCGCCTCGCGCATGGGAACCAGCACGTTCGTTGTGCCCCGGGCGGCGGCCCTCACGTCGTCGATGGCAGCTTCGATGCCCACTTGATCGCGCGATGCCTTGAAAGCACCCAGCCGATCGATCTGGTCTTTTTGAAGGGACGCTTCGAGCGGGAAGACCTCCGGCTCGCCCGCGTCCTCCTCGGCGAAGCTGTTGACGCCGACGACCACCTCAGCTCCGGACTCGACGGCCTTCGCGTACTCATAGGCGGCCTGTTCGATCTCGTCCTGCATGAAGCCCGATTCGATCGCCGCCACGGCACCGCCGAGCTTGTCGATCCGCGCGATGTAGTCGAGGGCGGCACTCTCCACCTCGTTGGTGAGCGACTCGACGAAGTACGAACCGGCCAGCGGGTCGACAGTGTCGGTCACGCCGGACTCGAATGCGATGATCTGCTGGGTGCGGAGCGCGAGCTTCGCCGCGTGCTGTGTGGGGAGCCCGATCGCCTCGTCGAAGCCGTTGGTGTGAAGGCTCTGGGTGCCCCCGAGGACGGCTGAAAGTGCCTGCAGGCTCACCCGCACCACGTTGTTGTCGGGCTGCTGGGCGGTGAGGGTGGAACCACCGGTCTGGGTGTGGAACCGGAGCCGCTTGGACCTCTCGTCCCGGGCGCCGAAGCGCTCGGTCATTATCCGGGCCCAGATCCTGCGCGCCGCCCTGTATTTCGCGACTTCCTGGAACAGATCGTTGTGAGCATTGAAGAAGAAGGAGAGCCGCGGCGCGAAGGCGTCGACCTCCAGGCCCGCTTCGAGGGCGGCCTGCACATAGGCGATCCCGTTCGAGAGTGTGAACGCCAGCTCCTGCACCGCTGTCGAGCCCGCTTCACGGATGTGGTAGCCGGAGATCGAGATCGTGTTCCATTCCGGGATCCGCCCCGCGCAATATTCGAAGGTGTCGGTGACAAGACGCATCGACGGCCGGGGCGGGTAGATGTAGGTGCCGCGGGCGACGTACTCCTTGAGGATGTCGTTCTGGACCGTGCCGCTGATCGACGACGGCGCGACGCCCTCCTCCTCGGCCACGAGCTCGTATAGAAGCAACAGGATCGCGGCGGTGGCGTTGATCGTCATCGAAGTCGACACCCTGTCGAGGGGCAGCCCGGCCAACAAGGCGCGCATGTCCTCGATCGAGTCGATGGCCACGCCAACCTTGCCGACCTCGCCTTCGGCGAGCGGGTGGTCCGAGTCGTATCCCATCTGGGTGGGGAGGTCGAACGCGCACGACAGCCCGGTCTGGCCCGCCCCGAGCAGGAACTTGAACCTTTCGTTCGTCGAGGTGGCCGTCCCGAACCCCGCGTACTGGCGCATGGTCCACAGCCGGCCGCGGTACATGTCGCGCTGCACTCCGCGCGTATAGGGGTAGGCGCCGGGCTCACCTAGCTCGGTCCGGGGATCGAAGCCTCCCAGGTCCGCGGCGTCGTAGCAGCGACGGACCTCGATGCCCGAGTCGGTCAGACGCTGAGTGTCACCTGTCGCCATTGGCCAAGAGTAAGTTCGCCCGCCGGGGCTGTCACCTCGCATCCCGCGGCGCGCCGGCCGAGTGAGGGCTCAGCCGGTGACGACGAGGTGCGGCGCCTTGGTGGGGTGCGGCATGCAGAGGTCGTCGTACTCGGCGATGACGATCTCGCCCGCGTTCTCGCCACAAGCCGGGCAGGCGGGGTCGCGCCGGATGTTGAAGGTCCTGAAGGTCTGCTCCAGAGCGTCATAGGCGAGGAGACGACCGACGAGCGACCTGCCCAGTTGCAACAGGAGCTTGATGGCCTCGACCGCCTGGATGGAGCCGATTATCCCGGGGAGCACACCCAGCACGCCGGCTTCTGCACACGAGGGCGCGAGCTCGGGGGGTGGCGGCTCAGGCACGAGACAGCGGTAGCAGGGTCCCTGATAGGGGTGGAAGACCGTGGCCTGACCCTCGAAGCGGAATATCGACCCGTGCACGACCGGGATCTTCTTCACGAGCGAGGCGTCGTTGAGGAGATAGCGCGTCGGGAAGTTGTCCGTTCCGTCGACGATCACGTCATAGGAGTCGATGATCTCGAGCACGTTGCCCGCGCCGAGGCGCAGGTCGTAGGTGATCACGTCCACGTCAGGGTTCAACGCCGTGAGCGTCTTTTTCGCCGAGTCGACCTTGCGCTCGCCGATGCGGTCGAGATTGTGCAGGACCTGACGCTGCAGGTTCGACGCGTCCACGACGTCCATGTCGACGATCCCGATCGTTCCCACTCCTGCCGCGGCGAGATAGAGCGCGGCGGGTGAGCCGAGGCCGCCGGCACCGAGCAGGAGGACCTTCGACTCCAACAGCCGTTGCTGGCCTTCCTCTCCGATCTCGGGGAGAAGGAGGTGTCGTTGGTAACGGTTGCGCTGAGCGGCGTCGAGGGTCTTCGGGGTGACCCAGTCGCGTCCCTCGTCCTTCCACTTGTTGAACCCACCGGCCATCGATGCCACGTCCGAGTAGCCGAGTTGCCCGAGCGCATGCGCGGCGAGAGCCGACCGGGTGCCGCCCGCGCAGTAGACGATGATCTTGCGGTCCTTGTCGGGCACACGGCCTTCGACTTGAAGCTCCAGCAGGCCCCGCGGCAGATGGAGGGCTCCGGGCAAGGCTCCTTGGTCATACTCGTCCGCCTCGCGGACATCTAGGAACAGCGCCTGATCGAACACGTCATCCGCGGCACCAGGCTCGATCTCGACGATGTCGTGTTTGACCTGGTTCAGCATTTCCCTGAAGCTCGGCACCCGCCCCACCTCTTCCTTGGTGCTCTTGAGTCCTCAAACGCTACCAGCGCGACCGGTTTTCCGAGCCGGGCCCTCGCCTCATCCAGATGGGATGGCAGCCCCGTCCCCCGGCCCCGGGGTCAGTTAGCGTCCGCAGAGTGGAACTGGACGACGTCGTAACCAAGCGCCGCATGACAAGGGGCTATTCGGACGATCCGGTGCCGGCCGAGGTCCTGGACCGTGTGCTGGGCACAGCTCTGCACGCGCCCTCGGCAGGGTTCAGCCAGGGAATCGACCTGCTCGTGCTGGAGGGCCCCGCCGAGACCGGGCAGTTCTTCGAGATGACCAGCGATCCGGAGTTCCTCGCCGGACCCGGAGCGCTCCAGGGTCTCATCCGGGCGCCGGTGATCGTCCTGCCGCTCGGCGACCCGGACGCCTACGTCGCTCGCTACTCCGAAGCGGACAAGGCGCACTCGAGTCTCGCCGGGCTTGCGGCCGGGGACTGGCCTGTTCCGTACTGGCTGGTCGACTCGTCGTTCGCGGTCATGCTGCTGCTCCTGGCGGCAACCAACGAGGGCCTCGGTGCGCTCTTCTTCCACCTGCACCGGGATCCTCGCCCCTTGCTCGCGGTGCTCGGCGTGCCGGAGGCCAAGCAGGTGATCGGCGCGATCGCACTCGGCTACGAATCCTCCGGCCCAACAGATGCCGCCGGCCCGGCTGGCTCGCCAACACGTCGCGCCCGGCGACCGATGCTCGACGTCGTCCACCGGGGACGTTGGTAGTCCCGACTCCCGCAGAGGCCGTTCAGGGTTGCCCGGCGCTGACCAGGCCGTTGAAGAAGATCGGGCCGACGGCGACATTCGTCCCGGGCTCGGCCGCCTGGATCACCGTCTCGGCCCCGAACGGGCCCGAGCCGAGGTACATCACGACATGGGAGATGGCGCCTGCTCCGTCATGGGCGAAGTGGTAGAAGAGCAGGTCGCCCGGCTCCAGGTGACCGAGAGACACCGGGCGGGACTCCTCCCACTGCAGCGTCGCCGAGTGGGCGAGCGCGAGACCTGCCGCAGCCCAAGCCCGCATCGTCAGCCCCGAGCAGTCGATGCCCGTCTTGGCGGCACCCCCGAACACGTACGCCACGCCGAGAAACTCCCGGGCCGCCCGCGCGGCCTTCAGCCCTTGAGTCTGAGTGGCGACATGTGACACGGCCGTGCCGGCGAGGTTCGGCCCCCTGTAGGGGCTCCCTTTGGGTAACGGCGCGAACAGACGTGCAAAGTTCTTCCGCCCGACCAGGCGGAGCAATCGTCGGCTGATCGAGGCGTACCTGCCCGCCGCCTTGCGCACGAGGGCCCTGGCCTGCGAACGCGCCGTGGCGATGCTGGCCAATGTCTGCGCGATCTGCCGGGAGTTCTGGACCGCGACCGCACGCGAAGCCGAGGCGGCACTTGACGTCGTCCGGTAGAGGGCGACAGCGCCGCGTAGTTGGCTCAACGCGACGCCTGAATAGACCTCGGCCATCTCGCGGTCTGTCGTGCTGCCAGAAAGCAGCTCCGAGTCGTCCTCGTTCAGCTCGCCGGAGACATAAGCGCGAATCGCAGCCCGGCGGAGACTGGAGCCGGTCACCGTCACACGGTGATCGGCGACGCGGATCCGGCGGTCGAGCGTGGCGAGCTCGCGTTGCGCCGCGGCGAGCTTGCACTTCTCGAGGTCGTAAAATTCCGACAGCGCCGCAGCCCTCTGGTCGTCTGCGGTGATGACAGCCACAACTGCCAACAGGCGCTTCAACACCGGGTCGGCCTTGGACGGGACACCCGGAAGAGTGGTTGTCGTTGGGCCCAGGCCCTTGAGCGGGGTCGTCGAGACAGTCGTGGTCGTGCTTGGGCCACCGGCCTTCGACTGTGCTGTCGCCGCGACCACAGGAACGCTCAAAGCCATGACCGTCGCGACGACACAAACCGCGAGGCAATTTCCGCGCCTCATACTTGACACCTTAGCGCGGTTGTCTCGACCACTCTAAGTGGCGACGCCAGCCAGCCGTCGCCGGAGCCGCGAGGATTCTCCGAGGTCGCGACCCCTGCCGAAAGGACACGTAATACCGAGCCGGTCACGCCGAGTGCGGCTGTCAACCGGCGGACACCGCAAAGCGCGGCGTGACGCCCAACAACCGGTCGACCGGCGACGTCAAGGCCTCCCGGGTCGCCCATTCCACATCGCGAAGCCGTTCGACTCGTGCGTTACCCCAGGGCGTCGATTCAACGAGGCGAACCAGCAGTTCCGGGCTCGTGCCCGAGCCGAACGGGAGCTCGGCCCTGATGTCGGCGCCATACTCTGCGTGATGTTCCGAGGGCTCGTTCCGCAATCGCCGGAGAAGGACCCGGGCGCGAGCACGTAGCTGCTCCGACAGGCTCGCTTGTGATCCCCAGGCACCTTCGACGAGCACGAGCGTCCCTTGCGGCGCGANNGGCGTTGCCCTCGACTGTCTCGATGCTGAGCCCTCGATCCTTCGCCTTCGCGCGCAGCTGCGACAGCATGGCCGGCGCGAGGTCCAGCGCCGTGACGCGGTAGCCCTCCCGGGAGAGCAACAGGCTCAGGAAGCCGGTCCCCGCCCCCGCGTCGAGCACACGTGCCGGCGGAGCCGGCAACAGCCGGCGCAACGTCGCCGCCCACGCCGCAAGCTCCATAGCCGTCTGTGGATCGTGCCCGGGCGAACGGTCGTACGTCGCCGCGTCGAGGTCCCAGTACTCGCGTACCTGGCTCTCGAGACCGCTTCCTTGAGACATCCTCGGGTCTCCCTCCTGCAACTGCCACGCCCGGCGGTTCTGCCAGGCCTCCGGCTACAACCTATTCACGATCGAAAGTGAGCGACAGGCGACCGGAGTGGCCCATGCCTGAACAGCGCGACACGATCCGGGTCCCGATCCTGCCCACGCAGAGCCGTCGTCCACTTGGAGGACGTGCCTGTCACACCTGAACCGGTTGTGTATTTGCCGCCGGACGCCGCGCCAAGGTGCCGATGGCGCCACCGGTAGTGGGCTAGTGAGCACCAATAGTGGCGAACTCGTTGGCACCTCTTCTCGCATCAATGAAGGCGCCACAGGCTGCTCCAGTCGGCGCGAAATGTCACCTCCGAGCCGAGTCGTCGCCACAAGGTCCGCGACAGCCAGGGCATGGCTGCTCCGGTAAGAGACTGCGGTCTTCGACATCGAAAAGGTAGAAAGCGTTGTTTTCTATTGACTTCTGCGGACGCAGAGCTCTGGGCTTGCGTCCCGCACGACACCTCAGCCCGCCGGATCCCGCGGAATCCGGCAGCCTAGGCCGCCGCTTCCTGTATCTACAGGCTAGACAAGACGTCCGAATTCCATTGCCGGCATTCGGACGGATTTCTCAGTAAATATGACACTGAGCCTGACAAGGCACTTGACACGAGAGACTTCCGGCGCGATGGTTCGCACAGCGAGGGAAGCGCAGAACTCCAGTCCTTACCTGGTCGCTTGGACTGGTTGGAGCAAATAGCGAACCCGTCCCCGCTCGACAGTAATGGTGACTCAACACCTTCGAGCAAAGTGAGCGGGAACGGCACGCTTTTCTACGTCTCAACAAGAGACAGCCATTGAGTGGTCAGTGGCTGTTATCGGCAAGACTCACACGTCGGTTTCGGCGATGCGTGACAGCAGCGATACCCGCTGCTTAAGCGCACCAACCGCGTTGTCACTCGTCACCATGAAGCGGCTCTTCATGGACTCTGGGGGAGCTTTCGGCG
>PLKG01000156.1 GCA_003140595.1 Acidimicrobiaceae bacterium
CGCGAGATTGCCGCTGCGTTTCTCGTGCCCGAAGCGACGATGGCCCAGCGGATAAGCCGGGCCAAGGCGAAGATCCGAGAATCCAACGAACCCTTCGAGCTGCCTCCCGAATCCGAGTGGTCCGAGCGGCTCCGGTCCGTACTCCACGTCCTCTATCTGTTGTTCAGCGAGGGCTACACGACGAGTGGCGGCGACGAGCTCACCCGCACCGACCTCTCGGGCGAGGCCATCCGCCTTGCTCGGGCGACCCATCATGCTCTCCCCCAGGAACCGGAGGTCACAGGTCTGCTGGCTCTGATGCTCCTGACCGATGCCCGACGACCGGGCCGAACGGACAGCGACGGCGCTCTCATCCCATTGCTCAAGCAAGACCGCACCCGATGGGATCGGAACCGCATCGGTGAGGGCGTGGCACTCATTACCGGGGCCCTCGAGCAGCACCGAGTCGGGGAATATCAACTGCAAGCAGCGATTGCCGCCGTTCACGATCAGGCGCGGCTCTCCGCAGACACAGACTGGTCGGCGATCCAATCGCTGTACGCCCGATTGGAACACATGACAGGCAATCCCATGGTGAGGCTCAATCGGTCGGTGGCCGTGTCTATGCTCGACGGGCCCAGAGCTGGGCTGGAGCTGCTCGATGGACTAGCCGATCGCCTTGGTGGCCATCACCGCTTTCACGCAGTTCGGGCACACCTCCTCGCTGAGGCTGGAGACACCGAGGCTGCAATCACCGAGTTTCGATATGCGTCGCAAGAGGCTACCAATCTGCGCGAGCGCTATTACCTAGCAACGGAGGCCGCCCGGCTCGCAGAGTGATGGCAGCCACCGAACTCTTCGGCGGCTTGGCGTCTCAGGTCAACTTGGGAATGCTCATCCATCACGAACGGCGTCACCTACGCCGGTGAGTTGGGGAACGGCGCCACCTCGGAGGCACTGTCCGTGACGCCCCGGCTCCACATCGTGGGCAAGAATGGGTGAGGCTGAGCAACTGGATCACATCCCACAAGTTCATCCACTGGCTGATGACTGCAGCCGTTGTACTCGCAGTGGTGCTCCCGGTCTGGGCAAATGGGCCATCGGCCGATGTGGCCCGTTTCTGTTCTTGCCGTCCTCGTCGTGGGCGCCGCGGCTGCCCTCATGCCACGTGCGCCATGCCCGTGCACCCGGCTCCGGCGTCGACCTCGCCAAGCGACGGACATCGGCAACAGATCCGGTCAGCCTGCCGGAGGTGACTCCGATCGCCGGCTCGGAGGGGAGCGCTGGTCGGCACGACGCCGACCCAAGAAGGATTAGTAGTTTCGGTGTCGATTCCGCCCTGGCTGTTCGTGGACATGGTGAGTGGTGCATAGGGCACTGCCGCCGAACGAAAGGGATAGCCATGTCTTCCGTTGCCACGTTTCGCCACGTCACTGCTGAGCACGCCTCACTGTGGTTGACCGGCACGCTGGCGCGTACCACGGTCTCGGTCGGTGTCGTGGCTGCAGTGGTAACGACTGTCGGTGCGGTTGGTCTGCGCGCAGCGGGGGTCCCACTGGCCGTTGATGGCAGGATCCCACTGGCGGGTTTCGCCCAGGTCACATTTGTGGCCGCTGTCATCGGCGGGGTGTTCGTTGCCTTGCTGAACCGGCGTAGCTCTGCTCCACGTCGGCGGTTTGTCGAGTGGACGATCGGGCTGACGGCGATCTCCTGTGTCGCCCCGGCAACGTTCGCGGACACGACCGTCAGCAGGGTCGCGCTTGTTGGCTTGCACCTGGTCGCAGCGGCGATCATTGTTCCGGCGCTGGCACGACACGCCAACTGACCCGAATCCAACTTGCTAAACGAAAGGAGCAACCAAGATGCCGCAATATCTGATCTCCGTCTGGCATGACGACACGTTCGAGGTCGACTTCTCCACTCCCGACGCGCAGCGCCTCGCTGCTCAGGTGGACGCGTTCAACAACAATCTGCAACAGGCTGGCGCCTGGGTGTTCGCTGCGGGCCTGCACCCCGCATCATCGGCCACGGTCGTGCGATCCTCGGGAGGAGAGGTATCGATGACCGACGGGCCCTACGCCGAAACCAAAGAACAGATGGGTGGCTTTTGGATCATCGAAGCCGCCGATCTTGATGGGGCGCTCGAATGGGCCGCGAAGGCAGCCGCGGCGTGCGAGGGACCGGTTGAGGTCCGGCCTGCACAAGGGTGACTGACGGTCTCCAGGAGGTCTTTCGCCGCGAAGCCAGCCGCTGCACCGCCACCTTGATCCGCGTCCTCGGCGACATCGACCTCGCCGAGGACGCGGTGGCCGAAGCGTTCACCATCGCCGCGGAGCGGTGGCCAAAGACGGGGATACCGCCCAACCCGGGCGGTTGGATCACCACGACCGCCCGCAACCGCGCCATCGACCGGCTCCGACGTGAATCAACCCGCGGCGAGCGTCATCTTGCGGCCCATCGACTCCACACCGACAGCATGGACCCTGACCACAATCCGCAACTCGACAGGCTGGACGACTTCGTCGATGTCGTCGAGGATGACCAGCTCCGGCTCATGTTCCTCTGCGCACATCCCGCCCTGGCTGCTGACGCCCAGGTCGCTCTCATCTTGCGGCTCCTCGCCGGCCTCGAGACCGGTGAGATCGCCAGGTCGTTCATGGTGCCTGAGGCAACGATGGCGCAACGGATCGTTCGGGCCAAACGCAAACTGCACGACAATCACGTCTCCTACCGAATACCCCGCGCGGCGGAGCTCCCGGACCGGCTCGCTGCGGTCCTCGCCGCCATCTATCTCATCTACACCGAAGGCCATACCGCCACGTCGGGACAGAACCTGACCAGAACCGATCTATCGAGGGAAGCTGTCCGGCTGGGGCGAACCCTCGTCGAGCTGATGCCAGACGAACCCGAGGCCATCGGTCTTCTCGCCCTGATGCTGCTCAGCGAGTCCCGCCGGCCAGCCCGCCGCAACCCCGATGGGACGATGGTGCGCCTGGCCGACCAGGACCGCTCCCGCTGGAACAAGGCACTGATCATCGAAGGTCACCAGCTCGTGCGTGCTTGCCTTCGCAGCCACCAGCCCGGACCGTTCCAGGTCCAGGCCGCCATAGCCGCGGTGCACGCCGACGCCCCCACCGCCGAAGCCACCGACTGGGCCCAGATCATCGCCCTATACGACCAGCTCTACTCCCTGCGCCCCCACCCTGTTGTTGCCCTGAACCGCTCGGTGGCCGTCGCCGAGCTTCACGGCCCTGCCGAGGGGCTCGCCGCGCTCGCCGCCATCGCCGCCGGCACGCTCGACACCTACCAGCCATACCACGCGGCGCGCGCCGACCTTCTCGCACGAGCGGGTCGCCGCCACGAAGCACTCGGCGCCTACGACCGAGCCATCGAACTCACCACCAACGCAGTCGAACGCGCCTTCTTGGTCCGCCAACGGGCCGCCCTGTGAGCAGACCGCCCCCAAACTTTCTGACGCTTCGATGCCGATTGGGAGTTCCCCGTTCGCGGAAAAGGTGACCGGCGAGCAGGTCGCCGCCGAGACCGAAAGGAACCACTAGCCATGGGAACGATCAAAGCGCACGAGTTCATGAGCCTCGATGGCGTCGTCGACGCTCCAACCTGGACCTTCGACTATGGCTTCGACCTTGCTATGGCCAGGACATCGGCAATCTCATGTCCAGCTGCGAAACCATCCTGTGGGACGCAACACCCAGCTCCGCGGCTGTTGGCTCGCCGCCCGTCCCATACCGCGCACTGTCTTGCTGACCTGTCCGTAGCGGCCGGTGCGTGGGTCACGGCCGGCCGCCGCGGCGACCTCCCAAACGCCGGGGGCTCGCTCACGTATCCTGAGCACACCCAGACGCTCTCAGTAACTATGGGACGGACTATGGGGATGGGACTCGCTCTGGAGAACGAGCCCCAGCACGGAGGGATGGCAGAGCGGACGAATGCGACGGTCTTGAAAACCGTTGGGTGACTAGCCTCGTGGGTTCGAATCCCACTCCCTCCGCCAAGCCAGATCGTCTCCTTCAAACCCGGCTGAAGTCGGAGGAAGGAGACCGGTGAACACGAGGATCTTCGACATGACATGACACCGGCTGGGAGTCTGCCCACCGTTGGAAGTTCGGGTCGACCTCAGCGGAGCTTCGCCAGGTTCCTCGAATCGCCGCTGCGGTTCGACACCCTCATCGGCCACGGGCTCCTGTGTCGCCTTCAGTAGCTAGATCTGTACAGCCCCGACGTAGCGGCTCCGACGCAGTTGAGGCTTTCCTCCCGCAATTAGTCCAACCGGTAGCGCGGTCCCAGTCCCTGCGTTCTTCGGGGCCGTTCATCGGCATCACCGATGATGTCCGTGCGCGCGGAATCAGCGCGCACTGTCCGCTGCCTGTCTTCGACTGGCAGCGCAACCTCTCCGCCACACTTGCTCATTGTGAGCAATATCAATCAGCGTGCTTCACCTCAGCTGTGGTTGCCCGACTTTGGAACTTCCCCCCACCACGGAAGGTCGCGATCATGGCTCTCGGACGGTTTCTGGCGTTGAATAGGGTAAACAGTGGGAGTCGTGATGTGCCTGGCGCGGTCGTCGAGAGTTGCGTAGGGTACACAAAGTCAGTTTCACTTACCGGGGAAGGATCGCTCATCATGAGCAACTTCGAGCAGGAGTTCACGACACAGCCGGAGATGTGGCGGCGAGCCGCTGAGCTCGCGTCCACCGTGACGCTGTTTCCACCGGGTGCTCGGGTCGCCTTCGTAGGCTGCGGAACCTCTCTCTACATCGCCCAGGCGGCCGCCGCATACAGGAATCAGCAGATGATCGGCGAGAGCGATGCTTTCCCGGCCTCGGAGGTGCCCCCCGGCCGCAGGTATGACGTCGTCATCGTGATCTCTCGCTCGGGGACGACCACTGAGGTCCTCGACGCGACGGCGACGCTCGCTCCGCACACGCGGGTCCTGGCGATTACAGCGGTCGACGACAGCCCCCTCGCCCGCCTAGTCGCGGACCGGATCGTGCTCTCGTTCGCTGACGAGCGGTCGATCGTCCAAACGCGCTTCGCGACGAGCACCCTGTCACTCCTCCTCGCCAGCTGCGGGTGGGACGTCGGGGCCTCTGCGACCAGGGCCGAGGAGTTCCTCGACGAGCCGTCCGAAGACGTCGGCGTGGCCGACCACTTCGTATTTCTCGGCCGGGGTGTCGGCGCCGCGCTGGCGAACGAAGCTGCGCTCAAGATGCGTGAGGTGCTCGGCGCCTGGACCGAGTCCTATCCCACGATGGAGTATCGCCACGGTCCGATCTCCGCCGCCAGTGAGCGATCACTCATATGGATCCTCGATGACGCCGAGCTGAGCATCGACGCCGAAATAGCGGTCACCGGCGCACGTGTTGTGCGTAGTGGGAGCGACCCGCTCGCGAGCCTCGTCCGGGTCCACCGCGCCGTTCAACAACTTGCGACTAGGCGGGGTATCGATCCCGACCACCCCCGCTTCCTCGTCCGCTCTATCATGCTCGACCGCCGCTGAGATGACGAGTGGTGCACCGAGCGCCGTCGTCGCACTAGACATCGGCGGCACGAAGATCGCTTCGGCTATCGGCGACGCCGCTGGGAAGCTGCATCGGTGGCGCACGCTGCCGACCGAGGCCGAACGCGGCGCCGAACGCGTGCTCGAGGCGGCGATCGCTCTCGCGAAAGAGGTGCTCTGGGAGGAGCGGGCGAGCGGTGGTGACGTCGGTGCCATCGGCGTGTCCACAATGGGGTTGACTCGCGTCGATCGCGTCGATCTCGCGCCCAATGTCCCAGGCTGGGAGAACCTCAAGATCCCCGCGGTGATCGACGAGGCGTTTCCCGCGCTACCAGCGGCGTTCGGAAACGACGTGAAGCTGGCAGCACTTGCCGAGCTTGCGTGGGGTGCACTCGCTGGCGTGACTTCTGGCGTCTACCTCAACCTTGGGACCGGCATCGCGGCCACTCTCGTCGTCGGCGGACAGGTCGTCGAGGGCGCCCACGGGGCGGCCGGCGAGGTCGGCTACTGGCTCACCGATGGCTCCGCGACGCCTCGAATGGCCGCTGACGGCGCGGTACCGACGGAAGAGGCCCTCGGCGGCAGGGGTGTCGCGCGCCGGGCCGCCGCGCTCTTCGGGTGGCCGGTCGAAGTTGCCGAGCTCGTGGCACGGGTCGAAGACGACGAGCGTGCAGACGTGTTGCTCCAGCGCGTGTGGGACCAGATCGGGGCGCTCGCTGCCAACCTGGCAATTGTCTGCGACCCGGAGATCCTTGTTCTCGGCGGCGGATATGTTCGATCCGACCGATTCCCGATCGATGCCATCGCCCGCCTCGTCGCACGCGCAGTGCCCTACCCCCCTGAGGTTGTGCGTGCCCGCTTCGCGGGCGACGCGTCGCTCCACGGGGCGGTGGCCGTGGCGCTCCGGGACTGCATCGGCGTCGCGAGCTCGGGTGCGAGCTCCGCCGCAGGAGCGAGGAGTCGTCGAGGATCCTCAGCGTGACCCCTCACGCCTCCCTCGACAAGACCCACAAGGTCAGTGAGCTCTCGCTCGGTGCAGCCGAGGAGGCGCACGCCCAGGCAAGAGGAAAGGGCCTTCACGCGGCGCGTCATTGCAGGCGACAGGGTCGCAGTGGCGGGGTCGACCGGCCAGCACATCGATGAATCGTGGCGTTGCAGTACTCCGTCCGCCAAGGCGTTCCGCAACGCTTCTGAATGCGTTCTACCGCAAGCATGCAGTCAGCAAATGAGCAGCCAAGCATCCAAGGAAGGGGAACGATGAGTAAGAGGACATGGACAAATAGCACGGCGTTCAAGACAGCTGCGACGGCCGTCGCCGCATCGTTGGTGCTTTTCGGGAGCACAGCATCCGCTTCGCCGACCCCGCGCCACGCCAGCGTGAGCGGCGTGACGATCAACGTGGCCATCGCCTATCCCGCCCCGCCGAAGGCGATGCTCGCCAAGTTCACGAGCCAGACAGGCGTCAAGGTCAACTGGTCGTACCTGCAGTGGGACGACCTGCAGACCAAGATCGCCGCCGCGGCGGAGGCCGACACCTACTTCGCCGACGTTACGGACGTGGACTGGTCCAAGGTGGGTGAGTACTACGTGACGAAGTGGTTCCTGCCGCTCAACCAGTACTTCAAAGTCAGCTCTCTCACGTCCCAGTACCCGCAGCTCAGCTCTTTCGTCCGGAACGGGACGCTCGTCGGGATGCCGATGGACGTGTCGCTGCTCGTCACGACCATCAACGAGAAGCTTTTCCGCAAGGCCGGGATCACCTCGATGCCGACGACGCTTGATCAGTACACAAAGGACCTGCAAACCCTGAAGTCCAAGGGCATTGTCGCGCACCCGCTGGATATCCCCTTTGCCGCCGCCGAAGGGCTCTCGACGTACTGGTACGAGCTCACCGCAGCGATGGGGGGCCAGGTGCTGAGCGCGTCGTACAAGCCCTTGTTCACCGCTCCGTCCTCTGCCGGCTACAAGGCGATGGCCTGGATGGTAAACGCCTACAAGACCGGGCTCGTGGCGAAGGCGAACCTCGACTACGAGGACTACCAGGGGTTCGAAACCCAAATGGCGCACGGTCTCGTCGCTAGCGTCTTCTCCGACTACTCGGGAGACATCGGCACGGTCTATGACGTCGCCAGCCAGTCGAGCGTCGTCGGTGACGTCACCTATTCGGCGACGCCAGGAATCTCCGGCGCGGCTCCCAATCTTGGCAACCCCGACGGGATCGGCATCCCAAGGTCGGCCGAACATGTCCAAGCTGCGGTCGAGTTCATCAAGTGGATGGAGGAGCCCGCAAACCAAGCGGCGTTCGCTGGTGCCGCTGGGCCGAAGAACGTCATAAGTACCTTCCCGCTGCCGTCCAACCGTGGCGGCCTTAGCCTTCTCGCCTCATCTGGCAAGGTCCCCGGCGCGGCCGATCTCGTCAACCTGGTCGAGAATCATGGTCGCGCGGTCTTCCCCGCCGGTGCGCCGCCCTGGTATCCGAACTTCAGCAACGCCGTCTACACCAACCTTCACTCCGCCGCCGCTGGCCAGGAGAGTGTTGCCGGCGCGATCTCGGCGATCGCCTCCGAGGTGAACAGCCTCAACAGCTAGAGAGTCGGACGTGGGTCCCGGCCAGGCCGTCACCGAGCGCGTGGCCGGGACCTCTGTCTTGAGAGGAAGGAGGAGCGTGTCGCAGCCCGCAGACCCGAGTCGGCGCCGATCGCAGGCAGGGTTCGCCCGCCGACGTTCGAGCCGGTCGGAGGCCATGGGCTACGCCATGGTCGCACCGTTGCTCGTCTTCATCCTGGCTCTCGCGCTGTACCCAACGGTGCTCACGACGATCGACGCGTTCATGCACATCGACGCGCTCACGCCGCCGAACCACTTCGCAGGGTTCGGCAACTTCACAGCCATCTTCTCCAACCCCGAGATCCGCCAGAGCTTCGAGAACACCGGTTGGTATGTCCTGTTCGGCGTCATGCTGACGCTCGTGCTCGGCACGGCGTTCGGGCTCCTGCTCCAGCGGCGCTTCCGAGGCCGGGGCGTCGTACTGGCGATCGTCATCCTCCCCTGGGCGCTGCCCGGAGTGGTGGAAGGTGTGATCTGGTCCTGGATCTACGACCCGACGTTCGGTGTGCTGAACTCGGTACTGAAGAGTCTCCATCTTCTCTCCCAATACCAGCTCTTCATCGGTACGCGTCAGATCGAGAGCATCCTGCTCACCTCACTCGTCCAGGTCTGGCAGATCACCCCGCTCGCGACGCTGCTCGTGCTTGCGTCGCTGCAGAGCATCCCCGGCGAGGTCTACGAGGCGGCTCGCGTCGACGGTGCTGGCTGGTGGCAGGTGATCCGCCGGATCACGCTGCCGCTCATCCGGCCCGGGCTCGCGATCGCCGCGGTCGAGGCACTCGTCTTGTCGCTGAACATCTTCGATCAGGTCTATGTGCTGAACGCGGGCGCAACGACGGCGTCGTCGGTGATGAGCGTGACGTACTTCACTACGTTCCAGGGCCTCAACTTCGGGCAAGGGTATGCCCTCTCGCTGCTGGCGACCGTGGTGACGGTGGCACTGTCCCTGGGCGCTTTGAAGGTTCTCTACCGGAAGGTCACCTTCTAGATGAGACGGTGGATTGCTGTCTGGGCACGGCGGGCTGCAATCGGGCTGGTGATCGCGTGGTCGCTTTTTCCCGTCTACTGGGCGCTCAACACAAGTCTCATGACGAATGAGGAGGCCCAGAGCACCCCTACGCACTTCCTGGTCACCCACCCAATCTTTGCGAACTATCAGGCGATCTTCGGAGCCGGTCCGCAGGCCCCTGCCGCAGCCGGTGGGATCACGCGTTCTCTCGTGAATATCGTGGTGGAGAGCGGTGGGGCGACATTGCTGACGCTTGTCATCGCGATCCTCGGGGCCTACGCGTTCGCGCGGCTGCGATTCCGGCTGAAGAACCTGTTCTTCTACACCGTGCTAGGGACTCTCACTCTCCCTGTGTACGCGACACTCATTCCCCTCTACCGGATCATGAGCGAGGTCGGCCTTGTGAACACCTACCTCGGCATAATCCTCGTCTACGCATCGGGATTCATGCCCCTTGCGATGTGGATCATGTACAACGTCTTCCTCGCACTCCCTCCGAGTATCGAAGAGGCCGCCGTCATCGACGGGGCTTCTATGCTCCAGACGTTCTACAGGGTCGCGCTTCCCATCGCGAGACCGGGGATCGCTGCGACCGCGATCATCACGTTCCTTCTCGGATGGGGGCAGTTCATCTTCCCCCTGGTGCTCAGCAGCACCGGGTCGACCCAGCCCCTCACCGTCGTCCTCGCCTCGCTCGAAGGCCGCCACATCGTGCCCTACACGATCGTCAATGCGGCCGCAATCGTTGCGATCGCCATCCCTGCGGTTCTCGTATTCGTGTTGAATCGGTGGATCGTGGAAGGCATCATCGCGGGCAGTGTCAAATAGTGACGGGCCGTTTGCCAGGTCGCGCCGCGAGAGTCCATGATGAGAACCTGCCTCCCACTGCCGGCGACCGTGACCCGATGGTGCCCCCTGACCCGCGAGGCGCTAGACGCGGAGTGCCCGAGGACGGGTGGGCACGAGGTATCGAGCACGCCTTGACGGTCGGCCGTGGCGCACGGGACATCCGCCCGCGGATTCGAGAAAGCCGCCTGCGGTCGATAATCGAAGTCATCGACGACAACGGCGCCGTCGGTGTCGAGAACCTCGCGGAGCTGCTCGGAGTGTCGACCGCGACAATCCGCCGGGACCTCGCCCGCCTAGCCGACCAGGGGGTGATCACGCGATCCCATGGCGGGGCCATGCGGGCTGACGTTGGGCTCGAGGTGCCGATTAGCTTTCGCCGCGGAACCGCTGTGGCCCAGAAGCGCAGGATCGCCGCTGCTGCGGCGACGCTGATCGGCGAAGGTGCCATCGTCGGCATCACCGGCGGCACGACGACGATCGCCGTCGCGAGGGCTCTGGCATCGGTGCGCAAGCTCACGGTCGTCACCAATGCGCTCAACGTGGGCATGGAGTTAGCGCGCCACCGGAACATCCGGCTCGTCCTCACCGGTGGCGTCTGCCGCACGGCGTCGTTTGAGTTGTCTGGGCCGATCGCTGAGAGCACCCTCTCCGGCTATAACCTCGACGTGGCCTTCATCGGTGTCGACGGAATCGACGCTGACGCCGGCTGCACGACACATGACGACTCCGAGGCCAGAGCGAATGCAGCGCTCGTCAAGATTGCGCGGCACACCGTCATCGTCGCCGACAGTTCCAAGATCGGCCGTATCACCTTCGCGAGCATCTGCCCGATCGACCTTGTCGACCAGCTCATCACTGACAACGAGGCAGATCCACAAGCTGTTTCGCGGCTCGAGGCCACCGGGCTTCGCGTCGTGCTCGCGTAACTCAGCCGAGACGAGCTTGAAGCTGAGAACAACTCGATCCCCGGGACCCTGGAACTCCCGACCGTGCGCCGACCGTGACCGCGTCTATTGTCGCTGCGAGCGCTAGATGCCCTTGTTCGGGGCACAACAGGATGGCGGGAAGGGGGCTTGAAGACGGTCTCGTGCGCTTCGCTCGACCTCTTCGATCCATCTGCAAACCTTGAGGGGTCGACTCGCAACTGCCAGAAGATTTGGCCCGATCAAGGAGGAGGGGCCCGTTGACCGAAGCGACGCTTACGCTGATGGCTGTTCATGCGCACCCTGATGACGAGGCGTCGAGCACCGGCGGCATCCTCGCCCGATATTCCGCGGAGGGGATTCGCACCGTACTCGTCACCTGCACCAATGGCGAGCTCGGTGATGGCCACGAGACCAGCAAGCCGGGCGATATCGGCCACGACGAGGCGTGGGTTGTTGCGACTCGCCGACGCGAGCTCGAGGCAAGTTGCGAGATCCTAGGCGTCTCGTCCCTCGAGATGCTTGGCTATCGGGACTCGGGCATGATGGGCTGGCCACAGAACGACGCTGCGGGCTCGTTCTGGACGACACCAGTAGCGCAGGCGGCAGCTCGCCTTTCCAAGCTCATCGAGCACTACCGCCCGCAGGTCGTTGTCACCTATGACGCGAACGGGTTCTACGGGCACCCCGATCACATCCAGGCGCACCGGATAACGCTCGCCGCACTGGAGGCGACGCCGATACCCGACAAGCTTTATTACCCCGGGATCCCCGAGTCGGCGATGGCCGTGTTCCGCGAGACGCTGCGCAGCGCCGGAGTTGAAGGGCCGGACGAAGTTGACGGGGACTGGGATTTCGCCATAGATGACGAGCTCATTTCCACCATCGTTGACTGCAGCGATTACGTGGGGCGTCAATACGCCGCCCTAGAGGCACACGCGAGTCAGGGCGATGGGACCTTTTTCCTACGACTCGGAGTAGATCTCTTCTCGAAACTTATGAGCCGCGAGATGTTCGTTCGTGCCCTTGACCGGACAGGTGTGCCCACGCCTGAGGACGATCTGTTCGCCGGCTTGCGGAGCTAGCGGAGCCTGCCGGTAGCTTGACGGTCCGGTTCCTCCAGCTCGCGCGTGGGCTCCGAGCGGCGCGGACAGGTCCGGAACTACGTTGGCTGAGCGAACGGTGCTGTTCTCCGGCACCGTGCTCGGCTCAGTCGTTTGACAGTCCTGCCCGGCACGCCGGGCTGGCCTTTCGGACAAGGAGGATCAGGTCGTGCTGATACGAGGTGGAGTGGTCGTCGACGCCGGGGGCGAGCGGCACGCAGATGTGCGCACCGCAGACGACGGGCGGATCTCAGAAGTTGATCTCGGTCTTGATCCACTACCCGGCGAGCAGGTGCACGATGCGAGCGGGAAGCTCGTCATCCCGGGTGGGATCGATGCTCACACCCACCTACACATGCCCGTGGGCACCGTTCGGGTGTCGGACGATTTCGTGAGCGGGACGCGCGCTGCTGCGATCGGCGGCACCACGACCATAATCGACTACGTGACCGTTGCTCGGGGGGACGATCCGATGGCGACTGTCGCCACGTGGCGCTCGTGGGCCGAGCCGTCGGTCATCGACTGGGGCCTCCACCTCACATTCACCGAGGCCGTGCCAGAGTCGGTCGTCGCGGCCGGTGTCGAGATGGGGATCACGTCCTTCAAGCTTTATCTGGCCTACCCGGACCGCCTGCAGGTCGACGACGGCACGATCGTGCGCCTGATGCGCGCCGCCCGCAGTCACGGGGCACTAGTCACGCTGCACTGCGAAAACGGCGGTGCCATCGAGGAGCTGCGACGGGAGGCGCTCGCGGCGGGCCGGACAGGGGTGCTGGAGCACGCTCGGACTCGGCCGGCTGTCCTTGAGGGCGAGGCTGTCGGGCGAGCGGCCGCGCTGGCGGAGATCACCGGCGCCTCGATCTATATCGTCCACGTCTCGTCGGCTCCCGCGCTTGCGGCGGTGCGGGCCGCTCAGGAGCGCGGGGTGGATGTGAAGGCAGAGACGTGTCCGCAGTACCTCTACCTCGACTCGAGCCGGCTCGAGGGCCCCGACGCGATCGATTTCGTCTGCACGCCGCCGCTACGGGACCCCTGGCACGCCGAAGAGCTGTGGGAGGGACTGGCACGCGGCTACATCCACACGGTCGCGACCGACCACTGCCCGTTCTGGCGCGCCGACCGGCGTGCGGGCGTCGCAGGCCGTCCCGGTGGCGTGATCGACTTCACCGATATTCCCGGTGGCCTTCCCGGCATTGAGACCCGCCTCAGCCTAGTTTGGCAGGGCGTACGGGCCGGACGCATCACCACAGCCGACTGGGTGAGGTTGTGTGCCGAGGCCCCTGCCCGGACATTCGGCCTGTGGCCCGCCAAAGGCTCGCTTGCTATCGGTGCCGATGCCGACGTGGTCGTGTGGGACCCGCAGCGCCACCAGCCACTTGGCGCGGCGGACCTCGATATGGCGGTAGACCAGTCGCCCTACGAGGGGATGGTCGTGGTTGGCTGGCCGGAGCTCGTCCTCAGTCGGGGCGAGACGGTGGCCGCGGATGGCCGCTTCATCGGGGAGTTGGGCTGGGGGCGCTACGCGGCCCGGGCGCCGCTGCGGAGCATCGGCGGCTGAGGTCGCCGTAGCGGCGCTCCTCCCGATCCGAACGAGTGGCCATGGCGGTTCGGCGTGGCGAGGCACCTTGTGGCAGTCAGCGGACGTAATGCGTCGCACAGTTTCCCCGGGGCACCGCCGCTCTTGCTTGCTTGAAATATGACTCGTGGGTCATGATTCGTCCGACCGCCGTTTAGCAGGACTGTTTGCGTGTCTGGATCCAGCGAAATAGCGGGAGCTCAGACATGACCGACTGCCCGACTCCCTATTGCAACCGGAAGGACCGAGATAGGGGACAAAGACCCTACCGGGCGCGCGGACCCGGTCCTAACGTCTAGATCAAAGACGAAAGGGCGCCAAGGGAGAGGTTTGACACGGACATCGAGGCCAAAGACCCTATTTGGCAGGTGCATGTAGGCCCGACTCCAAGCAGGCCCGAAGTCATCAAAGAGGAGATGGAGGCATCATGTTGCTTGACCCACCCACTGTGGTTTCGCAAAATGAGATCACTCTGAGCGTGCGAGAGATCGAGCCGCTGCTGCAGGCGCCGCCGATGAACGTTCCACCCTGGCCTGGCGCCACTATTACCCTCAAGGATGGTCGCACTATGTACATTCGCGAGGCGACCCTAGAGGAAGCACCGGCCATGATGGGATACATGAAGCGTGTCATGGAGCAGGATCACGACTTCTACGACGTGGTCGGCGCTCGGGTCCATGCAGAGATTGCCGGGTGGTACCGCAAACGCCTGAAGGACCCCTACACGCTTCTCGGCCTTATCGACGGCGAATGGGTGGGATTCGCCAATGGCCGACTGATGAATGAGGACATCAACATCAGTTTGCACACGATGGCGCTGGCCCGTGGTGGCCGCATCGGCGCGATCATGTACTACGTCAAGACGTACTACGCCTTCGAGATTCTCGGCAGCAAGGAGTTCTGGGCAACGTACGAGAGCTATAACGGGTGGCACCGTTGGGGGCTCGGGATGGCGCAGCCCTCCTACCCCTGGCCCGAGTACCAGCATGAGCTGGGAGGGGCGCGTGTGTACTACGTCACGAAGAAGTACTGGGACGCTGTCGTTAAGGATTACGTCCATCAGATGGTCGGCGCTGACCTCGTATTCGACGTCCCAGCGGACATCGTCAAGGCCAACGAGCACTTGAGGATCCCCCAAGACGTGACTGTGTAGTCATGGTTGTTGGACTGCCGACAGGGGGAGTACCCAAGAACACGGCCGAGCCGGACGTCACGATCGAACGTGAGATCGCTGAGGTCGTACGCGGCAGCTATGCACGAGCCGCGAACCCCCCCGCCAGAAGGCGAATCGGTGCTCGCGAGCTTTTTTCCGAGGTTCTAGATCAGGACAGTTTCCGTAGCTGGGACTCCGTCCTCGTCGAGGTGCCAGCTGGGCCGGAGTACCTGGATCAGCTGACAGAAGCCCGTCGGAGCTCCGGGGAGGACGAGGCGGTGATAACCGGCGAAGGCATGATTCGCGGTCGCCGTGTCTGCGTAGTTGCCTGTGAGTTTGGCTTCCTAGGTGGGACCATCGGCGTCGCAGCGGCCGAACGTCTCACGGTGGCTATCGAACGCGCCACCGAGGAGAGGCTTCCGCTCGTGGCGTCCCCGGTGTCGGGTGGGACCCGAATGCAGGAAGGGACAGTGGCCTTTCTGCAAATGGTCAAGATCGTCCAGGCACTCATGCAGCACCGCAGTGCCGGTCTTCCTTATCTGGTGTACCTCCGCCACCCGACCACTGGCGGAGTGTTCGCCTCCTGGGGATCGCTAGGTCAGCTGACCGGAGCGCAGCCCGGAGCGCTCATCGGGTTTCTCGGGCCGCGTGTCTACGAGGCGCTATACGGCGACACGTTCCCCGAGGGTGTCCAAGTGGCCGAGAACTTGTACCGCCTGGGTCTCGTTGACGCGGTGCTCGATCCGGATGCTCTCTCGGAGATAGCGGCCCGGGCACTTGACGTGATGTGCACCCGAATCGACGAGGTTCCAGTCGCGGAGCCACCTCCCGACGAACAGATTGACGACATCCCCGCATGGGAGTCGATCGAGCACACCCGCCGGCTTGATCGGCCAGGAGTGGAGGAGCTTCTCCGTGCCGCGTCGCATTCGGTGACGATCTTGAGCGGCACCCAGGAGGGCGAGCGCAGCGGTGGCCTCATCCTCGCCATGGCGAAGTTCGGGTTGGCTCCGTGCGTGGTCGTCGGGCAGGATCGCCTCTTCCCCCGTGAGGGCCGGCCCCTCGGGCCCGACAGCCTTCGCGAGGCGCGGCGCGGAATGAGTCTGGCCGCCGAGATGGGGCTCCCGTTGCTCACGATCATCGACACCCCCGGCGCCGCCTTGTCCAAAGCAGCAGAGGAGGGCGGGCTTGCCGGGGAGATCGCCCGGTGCCTGGCCGATATGGTGACGCTCCCGGTGCCTACGGTCTGCCTCCTTCTCGGAGAGGGGGCGGGCGGCGGCGCGCTTGCCCTCCTGCCCGCCGACCGAGTCGTGGCTGCCCAGCACGGATGGGTGGCACCACTTCCTCCCGAAGGTGCCTCCGAGATCCTCTACCGCACCGTCGAGCGAGCCCCAGAGCTCGCCGCGGCACAAGGCGTGAGGTCGATCGACCTTGCCGCTGCTGGCATCGTCGACCGTATCGTGTCCGAACGGCCTGACGCAGCCGAAGAGCCGCGCGAATTTCTCGGGCGCCTCAGCAGGGCTCTCGAGTTCGAGCTGGCCTTCCTGATTCACCGCGACAAGACCGAGCGCCTGGCCGCCAGGTACGAACGGTACCGAATTCTGGGCCTACATCGACAGGCATAGAAGAAAGGAAGTTTCGGAGAACATGCTTCAGCCCATTGAAGTCAGGAAGGTTCTTCTCCAGAAGGTCACCGACGCGTCAGGTTTGGAGGAGCTGATCGACAAGGGCACCTTCCGGGCCGATGACGTCGTCGGCGTCGTGGGGAAGACCGAGGGCAACGGCGGCGTCAACGACTACACGCGGCTCCTCGCCGACCGCGCCTTCCGGGAGGTTCTCGTCGCTAAGGGGACCCGCAGTTGGGACCAGGTCAGGCAGATTCCGCTCGCATGGTCGGGTGGCACCGACGGTGTGCTCAGCCCTCACGCCACGATTTTCGCGACGGTCCCGGCTGAGAGCGCACCGGTCACCGATGAGTTCCGCCTCTCGGTCGGCGTCGCGATGAGCGACCCGATACTGCCCGAGGAGATCGGCCGGGCGGCAATGATCGAGAAGGTCGCGGCCGGAGTGCGCAGGGCAATGGAATCGGCGGGTATCAGCGATCCTGCGGATGTGCACTATGTCCAGACCAAGACACCGCTGCTCGTGCTCGACACCATCAACGACGCGAAGCGGCGGGGTCACAAGGTGTGGACCGAGGACACTCTGGAGTCAATGGACCTGTCCAATGGGACAGCGGGGCTCGGCATCGCCGTAGCGCTGGGTGAGATAGAGATGCCGGCAGACGACCAGGTGATGAACGACCGCTCGCTCTACTCGTCGGTAGCGTCCTGTTCCTCCGGAGT
Organism: Acidimicrobiaceae bacterium; assembly: GCA_003140595.1. GTDB lineage: Bacteria > Actinomycetota > Acidimicrobiia > Acidimicrobiales > Bog-793 > Fen-455. The sequence continues at coordinate 17,065 of PLKG01000156.1, forward strand.
CGAGCTCGACAGGGCACAGATCGTCCTCGCTGGCAATGTCCGGGGGATCGGCGGCCGGTACCGGATCGGCCACGCGATCATGGAAGACGCCCTTGACATCGACGGGGTCTGGCAGGCGATCCGTAACGCGGGCCTCGACGATTTGCCCGTCGATTGCCCCCATCCGCGCCACCTGAAGGGGCGGCTCGTGAACTTGTTCCTCAAATGTGAGGCCGATCCCTCTGGTCAGGTCCGCGGCAAGCGCAACATCATGCTCGACGACTCCGATGTCCATTGGCATCGCCAGATCAAGGCGTGCGTCGGCGGTGTAGCGGCTGCGGTGTGTGGCGACCCTGCCATCTTCGTGTCCGTATCGGCTGCTCACCAAGGCCCGCCAGGCGGTGGCCCTGTTGTGGCGATCGTGGACCTGGGATAGACGTACTCGCCAAGACGGTCGGGCCCGGCGGGCCCGACCGTCTGTTTCAGACCTGGAGAAATGATGTCGCAGTCGCAGGTGTCACCAGCGTGGGCGAGCACCGCGGTCGGCGAGTTGCTTTGCGGTCAGAGCCAGGACGCAGTCGTTCTCGCCTCGACCAAGGTGGCGGCCTACCTCAGCGTGCCCGAACCCGGGTCGAGGCCGGCTGTCATCGCGCTGTTGACCAAGCGCGCCGTCCGCCTGCCCATAGGCGTAAGCGTGGCGACGGGCGAGTTACCGCAAGCCGGGATCATCGTGCGCGTCGGTGACGGGTCGATCGTCGCACACGACCACACTTGGCGGCCGGTGCGGTGGTGGGACCCGCGTCCTCGCTTAAGCGTCGAGGGCTTGTTCCAGAGTGGATCGAAGCTCCTCGAGTTGATCGGCGAAGAGCCGGCGTCCGCGTTCGGACTGCCGCCAGGCGACGCGCTGGACGTGGCCGTGGGCCTGGGGGGAGGGGACTGTGGAACGGCATTGGAAGTGATCGGACTCGGCCCAGGCCTGACACCCGCTGCCGACGACGTCGTGGCCGGCGCTCTGGCGGTGCTCGCTCTCGGAGGTCTGCTCCCCGAGCGGACCAGAGACGCGATCGATTCACGCGCCCGCACCCATACAACCGCCCTGTCGGCTGCCTTGCTGGCCGCCGCGGGTCGAGGACAGGTGATACCGCAAGCTGCAGCCGTGCTCAGCGTCCTTGCCGTTGGCGGGCCATTGGCCCGACTCAGATCGGTCGTCGCCGAATTGTTCTGTGTCGGAGCGACCTCCGGCCACGACCTGTGCACCGGCATGGCTGGTGTCCTCGCCGCAACCGCGTCGGAGGGAACGCTCTGGTCCACTAGCGAGGTCACCACTAGCACGAGGAGCCCGCGATGAATACCCGGGTCGAGTTGAGGCGTGGTATCTACCGCGATTCCGTGGTTCTGATGCAGGTGAGCCAGGCCGTCGCCGCATGTCACGGCGTCGCGGCTGCGATCGTGGCGATGGCCACGCCGCTCAATATCGAGATATATGAGCGACTGGGCTTCGATCCTGCCGAGGTGAAGGGAGCCTCCCCAAACGATCTTCTCGTCGCCGTCCGTGGCGAAGACGACGCGCTCGACGCGGCGGGAGCCGAACTGGAGCGGCAGCTTGCGCCATCTGCGACGCCGCAGGGCGACGGGTTCGGATCACCGCCTGCACCCCGGACGCTCGCATCCGCGCTTCGCCGGGGCGGTTCCCTGGCACTGATCTCGGTGCCGGGTCAACACGCCTTTGTGGAGGCGATGGACGCAATCCAGGCGGGAGTCTCGGTGATGCTGTTCTCCGACAACGTTCCTGTTGAACAGGAGATAACGCTCAAAGACGAGGCGGCGAGGCACGACGTGCTCGTCATGGGACCCGACTGTGGAACTGCCGTGGTGGGTGGGCTCGGCCTTGGGTTCGCCAACGCGCTCCGTCCCGGCCCGGTCGGCATAGTGGCCGCGTCGGGGACCGGGGCGCAGCAGGTCACATGCCTGCTCGACGCGGACGGCGTCGGCATCACGGCCGTGCTCGGGGTAGGTGGGCGTGATCTCTCCGCCGCTGTTGGCGGCCGTTCGACGCTCGCTGCAATGAAGGCGCTCGATGATGATCCGGCCACCGAGTTCATCGTCGTGCTGTCGAAGCCGCCGGACCCAAAGGTCGCCGAAACGGTGAGAGATGCAGCCGGACGGTTGAACACACCTTCACTGGTGGCCTTCGTCGGTGTGGGCCAGGGCGATCTCACCGCCGCCACAGCGCAGATACTTGCGGCCCTGGGTAGGTCTCCGACCGCACCGCCGCAGTGGCCGGCGCCATATGATCGAACCCCGAGGTCAGGTTTCGTCCGCGGCCTGTTCTCAGGGGGGACGCTGTGCGACGAGGCCATGGCCATCGCAGCGCAGCGGCTTGGGCCGATCGCGTCGAATACCCCTCTCCAGGAGGCATGGGCTATCGGTGACGACTTGAATGCGCGTGGCCATCTCATGATCGACTTCGGTGACGACCGGCTGACCGCGGGACGGCCACATCCCATGATCGACCAGTCCCTGCGCCTCGAACGCATTGCCCAGGAGGGTTCCGACCCTCGATGTGCTGTGCTGCTTCTCGACGTGGTTCTCGGCTACGGAGCGCATCTGGACCCAGCGAGCGAGCTCGCTCCGGCCATAGCTACCGCCCGCGAAAGCGCACAGCGCTGCGGTCGAGACCTCGCCGTTGTGGTCTCTCTCGTGGGGTCGCGCTCAGATCCGCAGGGCCGCGACGCGACCGCAGAAAGACTTGCCGCGGCCGGCGCAAGTGTTCACCTGTCCAATGCCGCTGCCGCGCGGACAGCGGTGGATCTTGTTGAGGGAGCAGGCAGATGATCCGGCTGGACGAGTCACCAACGATGGTCACAGTCGGTGCATCGCTTTTCGCGGATGCGCTCACCGCCCAAGCTGCTGCGCCGCTCGAAGTGCAGTGGACTCCGCCAGTACCTGGGAGCGAGGCGGATCTGGCGCTCATAGCAGCCGATCTTCGGACCCACGCAGCCACGGCCGAATCTGTTCGGCGGCTGACCGCCGCGAATCCGCGGTGGGTGGACGTGCTCCCTGCCGGCGACGTACTGGGTCTTGGGCCCCGTGAGTTCCTTCATGCGGGACCGCCGGTTGACTGGGCCGATGCGTCCGGTCCGATCCGTGGAGCATTGGCTGGCGCCATGATCTACGAGGGGCTGGCCTCGAATTTCGAGGAGGCCGGGCGGATCGCCGCTCAAGGCGGCATATCTCTTGCGCCGTGCCACTCGCGCTCCACGGTAGGCCCGATGGCCGGCGTGGTCAGCGCGTCCATGCCGCTGTCAGTACTTGAAGATGAGGAGACCGGTCGGCGCGCGTACTGCACCTTGAACGAGGGCCTCGGAAAAGTCCTGCGGTATGGGGCGTACTCTCGCGAGGTCATCGACCGCCTTCGCTGGTTGGAGCGGACGTTAGGCCCGTTGTTGGGTGCGACGCTGCGCAAACGGGGGCCAGTCGATGTGCGCAGCCTCATCGCCCAGGCTCTCCAGATGGGCGATGAGTGTCACAACCGCAACCGCGCCGCCACATCGTTGTTGTTGCGAGAGATCACGCCCGACATGCTCGAGAGCGGCGCCCGCAGCGAGGACATAGTGGCGGCGTTCCGGTTCATCAACGGCAACGACCACTTCTTCCTCAACCTCTCCATGCCAGCCTGCAAAGTGGCCGCCGACGCCGCCCGTGACATCCCGGGGTCCACGATGGTGGTTGCGATGGCCCGCAACGGGACCGAGTTCGGGATCCAGGTCTCAGGGACCGGCGACGATTGGTTCACGGCTCCCGCACCACCGGTGAGAGGGCTGTATTTCGCTGGATACGGCCCCGAGGACGCCGGACTGGACATCGGTGACTCGACGATCACCGAGACGAACGGGATAGGAGGTTTCGCCATGGCGGCGGCGCCGGCCATAGTGCTCTTCGTGGGCGGCGAAGTGTCCGACGCGCTGGAGAATACGTTGCGGATGTACGAGATAACTCTCACCGAACATCCTTTCTACAAGGTGCCAATACTCGGTTTCCGCGGAACACCGACAGGTATCGACACCACGCTCATCGTTCGCAGCGGCGTGCTGCCAGCCGTAAACACCGGGATCGCCGGCCGCGAGCCGGGAGTGGGTCAGGTGGGGGCGGGTCTTGTGGTTCCGCCGATGTCCGTCTTCGCAGACGCCGTGCGGGCGCTCGCCCTGCGAGCGGTGCCACGGGGAGCGCCTGGGCGCTCGGAATCGCGGAACCAGTAATGAACGACGGCTTCAAGTACCGCGCCCCGACCTCACGGGCGGAGCTGTTCGGCCTGCTGGCGGCACACGGCGAGGGTGCGAAGATCTTGGCGGGTGGAACCGACCTGCTCGTCGATATCCGCAGCGGGCTGGTCCGACCCGAGCTCGTGATCAACCTGAAGAAGGTGGAGGACTTCCCGGAACTCGTGTGGAGCCAGTCCCAGGGCCTGATCATCGGGCCGGCGACGACCGTGAACGATGTTCTCCACGATCCCAAGGTCCGCGATTGCTACCCGCTGCTCGCCGAATGTGCCCTGTCGATCGCCTCCCATCAGCTCCGCAACCGGGCGACGGTGATAGGCAACATCGTCCATGCCTCCCCCGGTGCAGACATGGCGCCCGGGCTTCTTTGCCTCGGTGCTCGGGTCCAGATCGCTTCTCAGCGTGGCCGGCGCGAGCTGTTCCTCAAGGACTTCTTCACCGGAGTGAAGCGGACCGTGCTAGGCCATGACGAGATCGTCGAGTCGATCACCGTTCCCGCCGGCACGGCTCGCTCGCGTGGTTCGTACCGCAAGTTGAAGCGGATCGACGGCCACGACCTCTCCCTGGTCGGTGTCGCGTTGACGAACACCGACGGTGATGTCCGGGTGGGGATCGGCTCGGCCGCCCCCACTCCGCTCTTGATAGAAGGGCTCACCGACCAAGACCCCGCTGACGCTGTGGTAGCCGCGGCGCGCGCCGCGATCCGCCCCATCAGCGATCTGCGCTGCAGCAAGGAGTACCGGGAGTACATGATCGAGGTCTTTGTCCGCAGGCTGCTCGAGGAGGTGCGCTGATGTGGATGTCAGTTGAGGTCAACGGTCACATCTACGAGCGCGAAGTAACCGAGCACTGGACCCTGTTGCGCTTTCTCCGGGAGGACCTGGAACTCACCGGGACCAAGGACGGCTGCTCGGCGGGCGAGTGCGGCGCCTGCACGGTGATGCTCAACGGCCAGGCGGTGAACGCGTGCATGGTACTGGCTGCCGAGGCCGATGGAGCCACGGTCGAGACGATCGAGGCGGAAGCTGTTGACGGCGAACTGTCGGAGATCCAGGCAGCCTTCGCACGGAACTACGCGGTGCAATGCGGTTACTGCACCGCAGGGATGGTCATGTCGGTCCGGGAGCTCTTGGAGCACAACCCCAAGCCGACTGTGGCCGAGATCAAAGAGGGCATCGAGGGAAACCTTTGCAGATGCACCGGTTACCAGCAGATCATCGAAGCTGTGCTCGACGTGTCGGGTCAGATCGACAGCAAATCCAGGGGGGGACTGAAATATGTCTGAGAGCACTTTGCCACCGGCGGCCGCCCACGTGGGCGACGACGTCCAGCGGGTTGACGACGCCGCGAAGTTAACGGGCGGGGCCATGTACGCCAGCGACTTGGTGTTCGCCGGCATGCTCTACGCGCAGGTGAAAAAGAGCCCGCACGCGCGCGCGAAGATCCTGGCGATCAACACCTCCAAAGCCAAGAACCTCCCGGGTGTCCACGCGGTCCTTACTGGCAAGGAGCTTGACTACCGCATCGGCCTGTACGTTGTAGACAAGGACGTCCTGGCCAAGGATGTCGTACGGCACTTCGGCGAGGCGGTCGCTGCTGTGGCGGCGGAAAGCCTGGACATCGCGTGCCGGGCTGTCGACCTGATCGACGTCGAGTACGAGGTCTTGCCACCCGTCCTCAATCAGTTGGACGCGCTCGACGAGAATTCTCCGTTGGTACATCCCGACCTCGGCAGCTACGACTACGTCAAGGCCTCCTTCAGTCCGCAGCCGGGCACCAACATCCCCAACCTCACCAAGATCCGCAAAGGCGACATCGATGCAGGCTTCGCGGAAGCCAAGTGGATTGTCGAGCGCGAGTACACCAATCCCTCCGTGCAGCATGTGCCGCTGGAGACCCACGTCGCCATAGTCGAGTGGAAGGCGGGGGACGAGGTGACCATCTGGTCGAGCGCCCAATCCCCATTTACTTTGAGGGATCTCTTCTGTCGCGCGTTCAAGTTGCCGCACAACAAGGTGAGGGTGGTGATACCCCATGTCGGCGGCGCTTTCGGAGGCAAAGCGGGGATCCACCTCGAACCTCTGCTGGCCTGTCTTTCCCGCAAGGCAGGAGGCAGGCCGGTCAAGTTCCAGGCCACTCGGGAGGAAGAGTTCAGCCTCCTGCCCTGCCGGAGCGCGTTGACTTACAAGATCAAGACCGGCGTCGGCGCTGACGGCCGCATCACGGCGCAGAAGCTGCTCATGTACTGGGATTCCGGTGCTTACGCCGACTACGCCGTCAACGTCACGCGCGCTTCGGCTTACTCGGCCGGTGGCCCTTATGACATTCCCAATGCCTGGGTGGACGCCTACACGATCTACACCAACAAGCCGTGGGGCACGGCCTACCGCGGATTCGGCCATGTCGAGTTCTTCTGGGGCCTCGAGCGGCACATGGAGCTCGTCGCCGAGGTCATCGGGATGGACCCTCTGGAGTTCCGCAAGAAGAACCTCCTGAAGCCGGGTTCGACCACGCTGACGGGCGAGAGGATCAACGAGCACACGGGCAATCCCCTCAAGTGCCTCGAGGCGGCCGCCAGTGCGATCAACTACGGCCGGCTCACCCCTGAGGAGCAGGAGCGCCAGGCGCGCACTGGCCGCCGTATCGGCAAGGGGATCGCGACTCTCCACAAGGCCCCCGCCATGCCGAGCTTCACTTCGACGGCGGCGGTCATAAAGATGAATTCGGACGGGTCCGTCGTAGTGAACATCGCTCTCACCGAGATCGGCCAGGGCACGGCGACCGTCGTCACACAAATGGCGGCCGACCGTCTGCGCTTCCCGGTCAGCCGCGTGAAGGTCGCAGTCGAGAGGGACACGGACAAGGACCCCTTCGACTGGCAGACAGTGGCGTCGAAGGGCCTCCTTCTCACCGGGAATGCGGTGATCGCCGCCTGCGACGACCTCCTGCGACAGGCCTACCTGGACGCGGCCCAAGTTCTGCGCGCGCAAACCGTGGATCTCGACCATGACGGTGAGAAGATTTTCGTCAAACAGCGCCCGGAGGAGTCAGTGACCTTTGCTGCTTTGTCGATCGGGTACGTCTACCCAAACGGCAACGGAATCGGTGGGCCGTTGATCGGCCTGGGCCGCTACACCGCTCAAGGCTTGACGAGCCTCGACAAGGAAACCGGACAGGGACTCCCGGCCTTGGACTGGACTTACGGCGCCCACGGCGTGATCGCGGAGGTCGACCCGGAAACGGGGGAGTACACGGTGATCAAGATCGCATCGGCCTTCGATGTAGGAAAAGTGATCAATCCCGGCACGATGCGCGGCCAATGCATCGGCGGCATGATCCAAGGCCTTGGGACTGCGGAGTGTGAGAGCTACATCTACGACGACCAGGGTCATCTGCTCAACCCGTCACTCACCGACAACAAGATCCTCACGGCGAAGGATCTTCCCGAGGAGATCGAGTGCATCGCCGTCGAGACCCCTCAGCTCGATGGGCCTTTCGGGGCACGAGGGGTTGGCGAACACCCAATGATCTCGGTGGCGCCGGCGCTTGCCAACGCCATCCACGACGCGACCGGCGCCGAGCTGACGCATATGCCCGTCCGCTCTGAGGACGTGTGGCGGGCGATCCACAACAGGTTGCCCGTCGACACCTGGGTAACGAAGGCACCGGCCGTCTAGGGCCGCATTATCTGGCCCGCGCTCGGACAGGGTGGTCCGGACATGCTTGTGAAATGTTTCCCGAGAAGAAAGGAAGGGATCATGTCGGCAAGTGAAGGCGCATGTAGGCGGTGGGGAGCCGTGTCGTGAGCACCACTCCTGCCATCGACGAGCAGGCGGTCGAGCAAGTCGAGACCATCCTCCTGCCGGTGCCGGACAACGCGCGCACCTCGACTGCTGGTCACCAGTTCTGGATCTGGTCCGGGGCGAACATCGCACCGATCAACTGGGTGCTCGGCTCGTTGGGCATCGAGATCGGCCTGAGCTTGTTCCAGACGGTCTTGGTACTGGTCATCGGCAACATCATCGGCATGGCCGTTTTCGGCTTTTTCGTTCTGATGGGCCAGCGAACTGGTGTCAGCCAGATGGTGATGGCGCGCAGCGCCTTTGGACGTCGCGGCGCCTACCTACCGGCCGCGATCCAGGGGCTCATCTCCGCCGGATGGTGCGCGGTCAACACGTGGATCGTGCTCGATCTGGTTCTGGCTCTCATCGGCAAGCTCGGTTACCACGGTGGAACGAACCTGAAGATCGTCATCGTTCTGCTTGTGATGGGTCTGCAGATCTGGCTGGCCGCGAGGGGCTTCAAGTCGATCGCGAAATTCGAGCGGTACACCGTTCCGGTCACGTTCTGCGTCTTGATAGCGATGACGATCGTCGCCTGGTCGAAGAACAATGTGCACTGGGGCTACGCGGGCGCGCACCTGCACGGTTGGGCCCTGCTTTCGGCCGAGAGCACGATCATGACCGCGATCGGGATCGGTTGGGGTTGCACCTGGTTCGCATACGCTTCGGATTACTCCCGGTTCCTGCCGAAGGCGATGTCGCGGTCCAAGGTCTTTGTTGCCAGCGTGCTCGGGCAGTTCCTCCCGGTGGTCTGGCTCGGAATCTTCGGTGCGACTCTCGCCACCGTCACCCAGAAGGTCGACCCCGGCGCGCTGGTCGTGTCGAACTTCGGCATCCTGGCGATCCCGGTATTGCTGCTCGTTTTGCACGGCCCGATCGCTACCAACATCTTGAACATCTACAGCTGCTCGTTGTGTGCGCAGACCCTGGACTGGAAGCTCAACCGGCGCAAGATCGCGCTGCTGGTCGGCGCCATCGCGCTGGCGTTCACGATCGTCCTGGTCTTCCAGCAGAACTTCGCCAGCACACTGGACAGTTGGCTGTCAGGACTGGTGATGTGGATCGCCCCGTGGGCGGCAGTGACATTGATCCACTTCTATTACTTCGCACGCCAAGAGGTGGATGTCGACCTGTTGTACGACCCACCCGGGCATTCCCGGATCGCCGATGTCCGCTGGTCGGCCATATTCTCGTTCGTTGCCGGCGCTGTCGCTGCTTGGTGCTTCGAGTACGGCGAGGTCGGTTGGCTTATGGGCCCGGCCTCGACGGCTCTCCACGACGTGGACCTGACATGGCTCGTCGGCTCAGTAGTCGCAGGTGCGATTTACCTCGTGATCGGCCGCCCCAGCAGGTCGTCATTGTTCTCGAAGACCTACACGCCACTTGCTGAGGAAGTCGGTGTGTGATGCAACTCGTGATCCGCAATGGCCGGCTGGCTGTCCCTGGTGGTGTTCCGGAGGGTCTTGTCGACGTGCTCATCGAGGATGGCCGCTTCGTAGCTGTGGAGCGCGCCGGAGTCCGAGTCGGGGACCTAGAACAGGAAATCGACGTGTGTGGGGCCATGCTCAGCCCGCCTTACGTCGAGCCACACGTGCACATGGACACGTGCCTGACTGCCGGTGAGCCACGCTGGAACGAGAGCGGCACGTTGTGGGAGGGCATTGCGTGCTGGTCGGAGCGCAAGGCGATGCTCACTCACGACGACGTTGTCACTCGTGTCAATGAGGTGTTGCGTTGGCAGGTCGCCAACGGCGTCCTGCACGTACGAAGCCATGTCGACACGACCGACCCGTCACTGGTGGCTCTCGATGCACTGATCGATGTCAGAGGGCGCGTGCGCGACGTGGTCAATCTCCAACTGGTGGCCTTTCCTCAAGAGGGCATCGTCTCATTCCCCGATGGTGACAAGCTGATCGCGGAGGCTGCCCGCCGTGGCGTCGACGCGATCGGAGCAATCCCACACTTTGAGGACACTCGCGACGACGGGGTGCGGTCCCTCGAAATCGCGGTCTCGACAGCGCTGGATGCAGGGCTGCTCATCGATGTGCACTGTGATGAGATCGACGATGAGCAGTCGCGCTTTGTCGAGGTGCTCGCCACACACGCGATGCGTACCGGTCTGCGGGGACGGGTAACGGCCAGCCACACGACAGCGATGGGTAGCTACAACGCCGCGTACAGCTACAAGCTGCAGCGGATCTTGTCGCGGGCCGGAATAAACCTGGTCTGCAACCCTATGGTGAACCTCCACCTTCAGGGCCGCTTCGACGCCTATCCCAAGCGACGAGGGTTGACCCAGGTGAAGGAGATGCTCGGGGCCGGAGTCAACGTGGCATTTGGCCATGATGACGTGATGGACCCGTGGTTCCCGATGGGCACGGCCAACCCGCTCCAGGTTGCCCATGTCGGTGCACTGGCAACCCAGATGACCTCGCCGGCTCAGATCGCCGAGTGCTTTGCCATGGTCACCACTCGCGGGGCCGAGGCTCTCTCGCTGGGCGATTCCTACGGGATAGCGGTCGGCCGGCCTGCGAGCTTCATCGTGTTGCCGGCGACCGATCCGTTCGACGCCGTCCGGCGTCAGGTGCGACCGTGGTACGTCATTGCTCACGGCCGGGTCGTGGCCGAGACACCTCCCACGGCCGCCACTCTCACATGGCCTGGACAAGCCGCAGCGAAGATCGACTTCGTGCGTGACCGCGACGTCAGCCAGGCAACCTGGCCGCGCTGAGTGACATGAGGCGCCGGGGGAGTCCGAGTCATCTCCTCCGGCGCCAGTCGTAGGCGGCACGCGTGTGACATATGTCATCGGCAAGTTGTGAGGCTGCACGCTGCCCGGAGATCCTGCCAAGGTTGAACCATGGCCATCGCGAACGATCACCGGGACGGCATTCGTCTTTCTCACCTGACCAAGTCCTACGGTGAACTGCGGGCGGCACGGGGGATAGATGTTGCGATTGCCCCTGGAGAGACCTGGCGCCCCTCGGGCCAAATGGTGCGGGAAAGACGACCACGATCGACATGGTGCTCGGGCTCACTCGACCGGACACCGGAACGGTCTCGGTGTTCGGCTCGTCGCCCGCTGAGGCCGCGAAGGCCGGGGCCGTCGGCGCAATGCTCCAGACGGGACCGCTCGTCCAGTTCCTGAGTGTCCGCGAGCTCCTCACAATGGTCGCGTCGCTCTACCCTCATCCACTCGAGCTGAACGACGTACTTCGTCTCACCGGCACCGCAGAACTCGCCGATCGGGCGACGACGAAGCTCTCGGGCGGCCAGACCCAGCGCGTCCGTTTTGGCCATCGCGCTGGTTGCCGATCCGGATCTGCTCGTGCTGGACGAGCCGACGGCGGCCCTCGACGTCGAGGGGCGTCGTGAGTTCTGGCCCGCGATCCGTGCGCGGCCGAGAAGGAGAACAGCCCGGCGAAGTGGATGTAGGCATGATGAGCAGGGCGCGCCCCGGACGAGGCCGAGAAGCACCCGGAGGTCGCTGGCGGTCTGCAGGACCCGGGTGAAGCCGTCGATCATGGGCCCTTCTCGCGCCCTGGGGTTGGTCTCAACTCGGCGGGCACCTTGGACTTGCTCATTTCGGCGCACTACAATCCGACCACTCGCGGAGGCGGCGCTCCCTGGGAGATGCGGCGATTGTCTGGTCTTCCTGGCCGAGGCCGCGGGATCGGCGCCCAAACCCGTGTCGGACGTGATCACCACGACGGCATCGGGACCGGCGAAAGCGCTAGCAAAGGGGGCTTTATGCACCGAGACCGAGGTTTCAAGAGATCAGCTATCGGATGGTTGATCGGGGTGACCGCCGCGGCGGTGCTCGTTGTGCCCGTGGCAGTCGCGGCAGGCTCGAGTGGCGCGGCCACGTCGGTGTCCCACAGCAAGATCCCGAACGCGACGGTCATCTTGGGAACGACGGACCGGATCGTCTCTGCGGACCCGGCAGGCTCCTACGACCTGCCGTCGTGGACGATCATTTACAACGTCTACCAGACGCTGGTCAAGTACGTGCCCTACACGACGACGATCGTCCCCGACGCCGCGACATGCGCGTGGCACGGCACGACGACATACGTCTGTATCGTCAAGCCCAAGCAGTACTTCTCGAACGGCGATCCCGTGACCGGCGCGGACGTCGCGTACTCCTTCAATCGCGTCCTCAAGATCAACAGCCCGCAGGACCCAGGGGCCCTGATCACCGCGATGAAGAGCGTGACGGCGTCAGGGAACACTGTCACGTTCAAGCTGAAGGCCCCCGACTCGGTGTGGCCGGCCGTGTTGACGACCGGCGTGGGAGCGATCGTCGACCAGAAGGTGTATCCGTTCGCCAAGCTCCAGCCCGACGCGAAGATCATCGGGTCCGGCCCGTACGAGCTCAAGACGTACACACCCAACCAGTTGGCCGTGTTCGTGCCGAACCCGCACTACGGCGGCAACGACGTCCTGCACAACAGTGAGTTCATCATCCGCTACGAGGAGAGCGCGACGACACTCGTCTCCGACGAGCAGCAGGGCGCCATCGACATCGCCTACCGTGAGCTGACCCCGACCCAGCTTGAGGCGCTCGGGCACTCGAGCGGCGTCAAGATAGTTGTGGGCAAGGGCCTCGAGATCCGCTACATCGTTTTCAACGAGAAGATCCAGCCTGGCGCGAACCCAGCGCAGAAGCTTGCGGTCCGTCAGGCAGTGGCGTACCTGGTCAATCGGGCCTCGATCGCGAAGTACATCTACAAGGGGACGGTCAAGCCCCTGTACTCGATCATCCCCGACGCGCTGGAGGGGCACATCAACTCGTTCTCCGATGTGTACGGGGCATCCCCCAACCTCGCGAAGGCGAAGTCCGTGCTCAAGGCTGCCGGCGTGGCGACGCCGGTCAAGTTCACCCTCTGGTACAACACGAACCACTACGCGGACACCGACATGGCGACCGAGCTGCAACGTGAGCTCAACGCGTCCGGCCTGTTCAACGTCTCGCTCCAGTCGGCCGAGTGGACCACCTACACCCAGGCAGCCGACACGGACCAGTACGGGGTCTTCTTGTTCGGCTGGTTCCCCGACTACCCCGACGCGGACGACTACACGGGCCCCTTCTACTTCTGCAACCAGGAGTTCATGCACGACCACTACTGCAGTACGAAGGTGGACTCGCTCATCTTGCAGGAAGAGGCGTCGGCGGTCCCGTCGGTCCGTGACAAGGCGTTCGCGCAGATCCAGATGCTGACCGCGCAGAACCCGTCGCTCGTCCCGCTCTGGCAAGGCGGCCAGATCGCCGCAACTCGCGACAACGTGACCGGAGTCCAGTCGACGCTCGATGCGTCGTACACGTTCCGGTTCTGGCTCGTCGGGAAGTCCTAACCAGCTCATCCCCAGGGGTCAGGCGCTGGGCGCCTGACCCCTGGGCAGACCGGGTTTCGAGAAGGGCGCTCAGGTTTGTCGTCGTCGAAGGGATCGCTCCGCGGCTACATCATCACACGGCTGATCCTCGTCATCCCGATGGTCTTCATCCTGTTGACCCTCGTCTTCCTCCTGATGCGCGTCGCTCCCGGCAATCCGATCCTGGCGGCACTCGGAGGTCACCTCTCTCCTGCCCAGCTCGCGGTCCGTGAACGGATCGGAGGCTACGACAAGTCGCTCATCGTCCAGTACGGCGAATACTTGAAACAGGTCGTGACAGGGCACCTGGGCACCACCCTCACCGACCACCGTCCTCTCACGCAGGTGATCGCGCAGAACGGGGCGGCCACGCTCGAGCTCACGGTGGCGGCAATGTTTGTCGCTCTCATCGTCGGCGTCCCGCTCGGAATGCTTGCCGGCCGGAGGCGGGACAGCTGGCTCGACACCGGGGCAAGGGTCTTCGGGATCGTCATCTACGCAGCGCCGGTCTTCTTCCTCGGCCTGCTCGCCCAGTTGTTGTTCGGTCACATCCTCAATTGGCTCCCGACATCGAGCGAGTCGGGCGTCCTCGTCCAGGCGAATCTCACGCCGCACACGAACATCCTCATCATCGACGCGATGATCGACGGGCAGTGGGGTGACATCCCTGACCTGCTCGCACACCTTGTGCTGCCGGCGGCGACGCTCGGTCTCGTCATCTCCGGGGTCATCCTGCGGCTCGTGCGGGTGAACGTGATCCAGACGATGAAAGGTGACTACATCGAGGCCGCCCGAGCCCGCGGGCTGAAGGAGCGGTCCGTAGTCGTCCGGCACGCCTTCCGCAACGCCCTCGTTCCGATCGTGACCGTCACCGGATTGCAGGCGGCGCTGCTTCTCTCGGGAGCGGTTCTCACTGAGGAGACGTTCAACTGGCCGGGGATCGGCAGCGAGCTCATCTTCTACCTCGAGGCCCGCGACTACATCGCGGTACAGGGGATCATCACGGTCTTCGCTCTGGCGGTGGTCGCGATCAGCCTCCTAATCGACCTCATCAACGCGTGGATCGACCCGAGGGTGCGCTACTGATGGCGACGACTCTGCTTCCCGACGAGTTCGAGTCCGGCGTCGCGTCGCGGACAGGTAGCGGCGAGGGGCGACTACGCGGCCTACACCGCGCTTTCGCGCCGCTGATAGCGGTCCGCGGACTGCCCCGGTGGCTCTTCTGGACGGGAGCGACGATCACGCTGTTCTTTGTCGTCCTCGCCGTCTTCGCCCCTGAGATTGCTCCATACGGCTTCAACCAGTACATCGCGCACGGCATCCGGTTCCCCCAGCAAGCCTCGCCGTCGGGTGCCCACTGGTTGGGGACGACGGTCGTTTCCGAGGACGTCTACTCCCGTGTGATCTTCGGGGCGCGCACTTCGATCGAGGTCGTAGTGCTCGCTCTCATGTTCTCCGTCGTGATCGGTGTCCCCCTCGGCCTTGTCTCGGGGTACTTCGGGGGATGGCTCGACCGGCTCCTCGTGCTGATCAACGACTCGATCTTCGCCTTTCCTTATCTGCTCTTGGCGATCGTGATCGCATTCCTCCTTTCGACATCGGTCGGAGGCGGGGTGTTGACCGCGGCCATCGCTATCACGGTCGTATACATTCCGCAGTACTTCCGCGTCGTGCGCAACACGGTGCTCTCGGTGCGCGAGGAGCCGTACGTCGAAGCCGGCCGCGCGCTCGGCGCCAAGCCGAGAACCGTCATCCGCCGCTATGTGTTCGCCAACGTGGTCCACTCGGTCCCCGTCGTCGCGTCTCTGAACGCGGCCGATGCGATCCTTACCCTGGCAGGACTGTCGTTCCTCGGCATCGGGATGGACCCTTCGGTCGCCGCCGAGTGGGGCTACGACATCTCTCGCGGGGTCTCCGACGCTCAGGCCGGCTTCTGGTGGACCGGTCTCTTTCCTGGGCTCGCCGTCATCCTCCTCGTCACGGGCCTCACGCTCGTCGGCGAGGGGATCAACGACACCTTCAACCCACTACTGCGCCGGCCGAACCATCGCCGGTTCGCGATGCCCAAAGATGTCCGGGAGGTCACCACCGTGGCCGTCGAGACGGAACACGCCGTCGTGCGCGTCCGGGACCTCAGGGTGTGGTACGCGACGGACCGGGGCCCGGTGCGCGCCGTCGACGGGGTGAGCTTCGAGATCCAAGAGCGCGAGACACTCGGCCTGGTCGGCGAGTCCGGCAGCGGCAAGTCGACCCTGGGTCGCGGGATTATGGGCCTGTTGCCGGTGGGCGCCATCCGGGACGGGTCCGTCGATTTCGAAGGGCGCGATCTCGTGAAGGCCACGCCGCAGGAGATGCGACGCCTTCGCGGACCCTCGATCGGCCTGGTGTTCCAGGAGCCGATGACCAGACTCGACCCGCTCATGCGGATCTCGGATCACTTCGCCGAAGCCCTGCACACCCACGAGCCCGACATTTCCGACGCCGAGATCCGCCGGCGCTCACTCGAGGCGCTCGGCGGAGTGCGCATCCCGCCAACGCGCTTTCGCAACTATCCGTACGAGTTCTCGGGCGGCATGCGACAGCGGATAATGATTGCCCTTGCGCTCGTGCTCAAGCCGCGATTCGTAATCGCCGACGAACCGACGACTGCTCTCGACGTATTGGTTGAGGCCCAGATCCTCTCGATCATCGCCGACCTGAAGAACAACTTCGACACGGCGTTGCTGCTCATCACGCACAACCTCGGTATCGTCGCCGAGTCGTGCGACCGGGTCGCGGTCATGTACGCGGGGCGCATCGTCGAACAGGGCGCCGTCGTCGATATCTTTTCCCGCCCCGAGCACCCTTACACCCAGGAGCTCATGCGCTCGACGATCTCGCTGTCGACGCGGAAGCTCCACTACATCCCGGGTGCGCCACCCGATCTGGTGGCGCCGCCCTCCGGTTGCCGGTTCCACCCACGCTGCCCGTACGCGATGGAGGTCTGCCGGGCGAAGGAGCCGGTGGGTGTCGAAGTGAGGCCGAGCCACCTCGCCGAGTGCTGGCTCCATGGTCCCGAGAACGAGATCCCACCCGACGGTCGTCGCCCACTAGAGCGCGAGGAGATCGGCATTGCAGACGAAGCCTGATCCTGCGGCTCCCGCTCTCCTCGACGTCCGCAATCTCAACGTTCATTTCGCGCTCCGGGGGAGCTTTTTGCAGCGGATGCTCGGCCGTGACACCGGGTCGGTGAAGGCGGTCGATGGCGTCACCTTCACGCTGCAGCGTGGCGAGGTGTTGGGCCTCGTCGGCGAGTCCGGGAGCGGGAAGACGACGCTTTCGCGTGCCGTGCTCTCGCTCGTCAAGGTCACGGGTGGGTCGATCGCCCTGAACGGACAGACGATTTCCGGGCTGTCCGAGCGGCAATTCCGGCCGCTGCGCAAGCGGCTCCAGCTCATCTTCCAGGACCCGCATGCCTCGCTCAACCCGGCGATGCCGATTCTCGACGCCGTCGGCCACCCGCTGCGGATTCACCACATCGCGAAGAGCGACGACGAGGTCCGTCGTCTCGTGTCCGAGTCTCTCGAACGGGTCGGCCTCGTGCCCGTTGAGCGGTTCCTGCGCAAGTACCCGAGCGACCTCTCGGGTGGCCAGAAGCAGCGCGCCGTTCTAGCCCGCGCCATCATCCTCGGACCGGAGCTCGTCATCGCCGACGAGCCGGTCTCGATGCTCGACATGAGCGTACGCGCCAAGGTGCTCGAGTTGATGGGGAACCTCAAGCGCGATCTCGGCCTCACCTATCTCTACGTCACTCATGACCTCGCGACCGCACGATATTTCTGCGATCGCATCGCGATCATGTACCTCGGAAGGATCGTCGAGATCGGCTCCGCGGCCGAGATATACACAAATCCCCGCCATCCCTACACCAAGGCGCTGCTCGAGGCGATCCCCGAGCCAGACCCGAGCCACCATGTGCCGCGTGACCTTCCCAGGGGCGAGGTACCTGACGCCGCAATCCCGCCGCTTGGCTGCTCGTTCCACCCGCGCTGCCCGAGAGCCTTCGCGCCGTGCGGTTGGGAGAGCCGTGATCTGCGCCTGATGCTCGATGAACGGTGGGCGACGCTGACTCCTGACGAGTACCTCCGCGAGCGTGCAATCGTCGGCGATCTCAAGGACCTCGACTCGCCGACAACTGAGGCCCATATCCCTGCTGCGAAGGGGCACGCAGCAGCCGAGCTGACTGCCCTCCTCGCCGAGTTACGGAGCTCGACGCCCGAGGACCCGTTCTGGCGAGGGGTCGTGTCGGTTGAGCCGCAGGCCAATGGCGTCACAGTTCGGTTCCACGACCATGTCACGCCTGAGCTGCAGCTGGTCCCCGACACCGTTGAACCGGTGGAGGTCGCGTGCCACCTCTATCGACCGGATCTCGCGTCGCACTGATGGGGCGCGCCCGGCGAGGCACCCGGTTTCGCTGCGGCTGGCCAACCGCACGGCCGCAGGACATCGTCTTGCCGACCATAAATCACTATTCGGCGTTCCGGCCGCCCTGGTCGATGTTGCCGCGGGCATCTCAGGTCCGCGCTCTGTCGCTCGTGATGACGGAGTCCGCCGGCAGGCTGCCACCTGACTGACAAGAAGACAGCCTTAGCGGACAGGCCAGGAGCAGGCACATCCGGGTCGGTTCCGCGGATTACCCTGGCCACGGCGGGTTATGGCTACGTGTAGACATGATCAAGTCGCGTTGGTCGCGCGATGGTCGCGCGCGAGCCACGTCGTCGCTGACCGGGAGGACGCTATATGTGGCCAGCACAGGCAACGGTCCTTCGTCCACTGGGCGTGGGCGAACGCATGGACGCCGCCATAAAGATCGTCCGAGCGAACTTCCTCACGCTCGCACGGGCCTCCCTGGTCGTGGCGATCCCCGCAGGCATCGTCGTCGCCATCATCTCGGCCTCGGTCAGATCATCCGAGGACAGCGCCGTGAACGCAGGCGTCAACAGGAGCCTCTACACCGCACTGGGTGGTGAGCTACTGACTCTCGTGATCACCCTGGTGGTCGGTGCTTTCGTCACAGCGGTCTGCTTTCGTGTCATCGCGAACGCCTATCTGGGACAGCGGGCGGACTGGCGGGAAGCTCTGCACTTCGGCTGGTCGAGGCTGCCCGCCGTGATCTGGATCTCGGTACTGACCTACGTCGCTGTCGTGATCGGTGGTGTAATGACCGCAGTCCTCATCGTCATCATGGTGGCGATTCACCTCGCCGTGCTCACGGTTCTTTTTTCGGTCGTGCTTGGCGTCGGGGGATTGGTGGCAATGGTCTGGTTTCTCGTGTCGGCCAGGCTGGCCGTGCCGGTCCTGATGCTCGAGAACAAACGGGGGACCAAGGCGATACGTCGCGCGCTGACACTCTGCCGCGGTCATTGGTGGTCCGTGTTCGGTACCCAGTTCCTCGCAGGCCTTCTCGTCTCGATAGCAAGTGCGGTCGTCGGTCTCGTCCTCGGTGCCATCTTTGCCGCTTTCCATGGGGGCACGCCCCTGGCGGTTGTGGACGGATTCTTCGTCCAGACGATCAGCTATGTGGTGTTCGCGCCCTTCTCCGCTGCAATCCTTGTTGTTCTGACCATCGACCTGCGTGTCCGAAAGGAGGGTTTCGACATCCAGCTTCTCTCGACGCGGATGGGCCTCCCGACGACGGCGTCCGCTCTCTACTTCACCAAGCCACCACCAGGCCCCTACGGGCCTGTCGGATATCCACGGCAGGGATACCCGCCGCCTGGATACCCACCGCCCGGCTACTCCCAACAACCGGGATACCCACCGCCCGGCTACTCCCAACAACCGGGATACCCACCGCCCGGGTACCCGCAGCAGGCTTATCCACCTCAATCGGGCCCCTGGTATCCGCCTCCCGTCTACCCAGTGCCACCACCCACTGCGCCGCCCTCAACGGGCTATCCCCCTCCGGCACCGCCACCCGGATGGCCGCGTCCCTCTGACGCGCCGCCTCCACCTACCGGTTATCCGCCGACGGGGCTGCCGCCCGGTTGGCCGCGTCCCTCCCCACCTCAGCCACCCCCGCCTCCGCCGAGTCTCAGTTCGCCGCCTCCCTCCGAATCGGAGCCTGCTAGATGGCCGAGCCAATCGCCCGCGACGGGCGATGAGCAAGCGGCTGACCCCTCCGCTCCTGCTTCGCCAGTCGACCCCGTCGACCCCCCTGAACCACCGGCGCCGGACGCGCCCCGGTCCGAATAGGTGCCTTCTAAGGCGGGCGCCTCGACCTTCGCGGCGGACGCGCGCCATCAAGCGGCCCAGATCCTTTCCCGACCCCCGTACGCACGGCGCCCGGCGCGGAGTGCCGACCCTCTCGGAGGAGTGCTCAGTGCGATCGGGCGCGGATTCGTCTGGGTGTTCGGGCATCCGGCCCGTTGGTTGCTGCACCGAGTCCTCGTGCCGATTTTCCACGGCGCCCACAGTGCGCTCGGTTCTGGGGGTTGGGTCGTCGCGCTTGTGCTCGCGCTCGGGCTCGGCGTCTTCGTGGGAGTGCTCCTCGTTCGCAGGAGGTCGCACATAGCCTCACGCCCGACCAACAAGAGATCTAGGACGACGGACGAAGTGCCGATTGATCTGGAGCGGGCGGCCGAGGAGGCGGAAGCGAACGGCGAGAACGAGCTGGCCGTCCGACTCCGGTTCCGGTACGGGCTCGCTCGCCTCGAAGCCGGGGGCGTGATCTCCGATCGCTTCACCACGACCAGCCTCCAGTTGCGGAGGATCCTTCTGTCCTCGGTCTTCGACGAGCTTGCTTCCCGCCACGAGTCCATCACCTACGCCCAAGAGTCCGCGTCACCTAATGATGTCGCGGCGGCCCGGGATGGTTGGGGGCAGCTCCTCGCCGAAGCCTCCAATGAAGCGCAATGCCGCGAGAACGCTTGGTTGAAGACAGCAAGTGCCCGATGAGTGCCGCCACGCCGGCAACCCCGATGAAGGGGACTGTGGGAGCCAATCCGGACTCAGCCCAGCGGTGGCAAAAAGTCCCTAGACGGTGGAGAGCGGTAATGGTGATTGCGGCCGGCGCCGTTGTCGTCGAGTTCGCCCTGTCTCTTGTTGGCTCGGTCTACGGCACGCCGAGCCGGTTGATTGTCGGCCCAGCCTCTTCGTTCGATACCTCGAGCAGGGGGGTCTCCGCCTTGGCACAGCTGCTGGCCGGCCGACGTCACCCGATTCGCCAATTGAACGTGCCCGTCCGGTCCGCTTCGTTGCCCCTGCCAGGCACGCTGTTCGTGCTCGACCCGCAGGCCACGCTGACCAACGAGCTGCCGGCCATCGACCGGTATCTGGCAGCCGGGGGCAGCGTGGTCTTGGCCGGCAGGCCGGCAGTGGGCACCTTGAGAGTCCTGTTGGGACGCGGACCGCTACCGCTCTGGCAGGCGGCGACGCCTGGGCCGTCGCGAGCGGGAGCACCGGTGCCGCAGAACTACGCAGCCAGAACCGTGATCTCGAACACAGGAGGCTCGTGGCGCACGACAACGACGACCGGCGTCGCGGGTCCCAAGCCAGGACAGGTACGTACGCTCGTCGGCGGAACCCGTGGCGCCCTGGCGCTCATTGCCGATGTCGGTCGGGGACGTCTCGTCCTGCTTGCGTCGAGTTCTCCGCTCGACAACGGCCTTCTCGCCCGCGGCGACGATGCCGCGTTCGCCCTCGACCTGGCCGGTCCGGCCGGGACCGCGGTCGCCTTCGACGAGTACGACCACCTGCAGACGAGTTCCGGGTCTGGCATCGCCGGCCTGCCGGGCCACTGGCAAGCCGGCCTGCTACTCGCTCTTGTCGCGGTCGTGGTCTGGATCCTGTCCGCCGCGCGACGCTTCGGGCCACCCGTGAGGGCCAGCCGCGAGTTGATACCGCCCCGCATCGCCCACGTCGATGCCGTGGCCGCGCTCTTGGCGTCTGGTCCGCCCGGCAGGGTGGCAGCCGGTGCAGCCCCCTTGCGCAAAGCCGCGCGGGAACAGTTGTGTCATGTGCTCAGGGCTCCCCGTGATGCGACAGACAGCGAGCTGTTGACAAGGGCGGCCACGACGCCACTGCCGTCTGAGCTCGTCAGATCCATCGTTGCCGAGCCCCGCTCTGAGCAAGATCTCTTGGCGCTCGGCCGCGCCTATGCCACGCTCACGCAGAGAGGAAGGTGGTCATGACCGAGCTGCACCAACGCGGTGACGCGGGCCCGATGGCGGTCGTCCGTGCCCGACTGAACCAGCAGGTGGACAAGGTAGTCGTCGGTCAGTCGCATGTCGTCGACGCGACGATGATCGCGATCGCGGTCGGGGGCCACCTCCTGCTCGAGGGACCGCCCGGGGTAGCCAAGACGCTCCTCGCGTCTGCGGTGGGCCGTGCTTGTGGGCTCGAGACTCGGCGGGTTCAGTTCACGCCCGACATGCTGCCCTCGGACCTGACCGGCACGCTGACCCTGCAAGGGAACGACCTGGGTTTTCGCCCAGGACCCGTCTTCACCAACATCCTGCTCGCCGATGAGATCAACCGGACGCCCCCCAAGACACAAGCGGCCTTGCTCGAGGCGATGCAGGAAGGCCAGGTGACCGTCGATGGCGTGGGGCACTCTTTGCCGCAGCCTTTCATCGTGCTCGCCACGCAGAACCCGATCGAGTACGAGGGGACCTATCCGCTTCCTGAGGCGCAGCTGGATCGGTTCCTCATGAAGGTCGTCGTCACCTATCCGAGCGCGCAGAACGAGGAGGCGCTACTGAGGCTGCGTCGCTCGGGGGTCGTGCCCGTGACTCTGGCGGACGTCGAGGAGATAGTCGGACAGGAAGAACTAATGGCGGTGCGCCGCCAAGTAGATCGAGTGGCTGTCAGCGACGAGATCGTCTCGTACGTGGCATCGCTCGTGCGGCGCACCCGTGAGCTCCCGAGCGTGGCGCTCGGTGCGAGTCCGCGCGCCGGGGTCCACCTCCTCGCAGCCGCGCGAGCATTCGCCACCATGTCGGGCCGCGATTTCGTAGTGCCCGACGACGTCGTCGCGCTCGCAGCTCCGGTGCTCGCTCACCGCCTGTTGTTGACCCCGGAGGCTGAGCTCGACCGCTTCACCGCCACCGATGCCCTGTCGAATGTGCTCGCCTCGGTCCCCATCCCCCGCTGAGAGCGCACAAGAGAGACCGCGCCGTGCCAACGCCGTCAGCGACCGGTGGCAATCACCCGGGCAGCGGCCGGTCGGTGCCGCGCCCGACCCGACTCGCAGCGCTGGTCATCGCGCTGGTCGCGATCGCCTCGGCCGCTCTTCCCGTACCCGCCTTCGTACCGTTACTGGTACTGGGCGCGATCACCGGATGCTTCCTCGTCGACTTCCTCGTCGCTCGTCGCAGAGTCCTGACGCTCGAGCGCACAGAGCCCGAGACCTTGTCGCTCCTCGTGCCGGTTCCCTTCCGGGCTGCGGTGGGTGGCCTGGGCGAGGCGCGCTCGGTACGGACCCGCCAGCCGGTCCCGCCGACACTCGCGGTGCAGCCGCCGTGGGTGAACGGCGATCTCCTGGAGGGAGAACTCACCGGGCGCCATCGTGGAGTCCATGAGTTGCCGCCGGTGACCGTGCGCGCCGCCGGGCCGCTCGGACTCGCCTCCGTCGACCACACGGTCGGCACGAGCCGAGACGTGGCCGTTTTCCCCGATCTTCCGCGGGCGCGCCGCCTAGCGGCTGCGCGCCGCCGGGGCAAGGCCACCGACGAGGGAAGGGTCCGGGTACGCCTCGGGCTCGGGACCGAGTTCGAGATGATCCGCGACTACACCCAGGACGACGACATCCGCCAGGTCAACTGGATAGCCACCGCCAGGGTCGGTCGCCCAATGTCCAATCAGTACCGGGTCGAGGAGAACCGCGACGTCATGTGTGTCGTGGATACCGGCCGCTTGATGGCGTCTCCTGCCGGGGCAATGTCGCGTCTCGATGTCGCGCTCAATGCCGTCGCCGTGCTCGCGGTGGCGGCCGAGGAGTCGGGCGACCGAGTCGGAGCTCTCGCCTTCGAGGCCAAGGTGACCCGCCAGCTCGCCCCGCGCCGGCGCGGCGCCGAGGCCGTGGTCCGCGCTCTGTACGATCTCGAGCCGGTCGAGGTCGAGAGCGACTACGAAAGAGCCTTTTTTGCCGTCGGGCGCCAGAAGCGGGCGCTCGTAGTCGTGTTCACCGACCTCGTCGACGACGGGGCCGCCCGGACGCTGATCGCCGCCACGCCGGTGCTCGCCCGCCGCCACGCGGTCCTCGTGGCCAGCTGCACGGATCCTGACCTGGCGGCGGCGACCACACGACCTCCGCGCGACCAGATCGAGGTCATGCGCGCCGCCGTCGCCGCCGAACTGCTCGCCAGTCGTCGTCGAGTCGTCGTCGTCCTGCAGGCGCTCGGCGCCGTCGTCGTGGAGGCGCCACCCGAGGCCCTAGGGCCGGCCTGTGTGGGCGCCTATCTGAGGCTGAAACAACACGCCCGCCTCTAGGTCCCGACGGCGGCCGGTGTTCTCCCGCGTGCGAAGACGAGGCACCAGAAACTACCCGCGAGCGCGATCCCGACCGCGAAGGCGACAGGTGGAGCAAGGTCCCAAGGTGTCACGATGCCCTCGGTCAGTCCCGCCACGACGAGAAAGCCCATCACGGCGAGCACGATGGAGCCGATCGTCGGCGTGAGACGGCCGAGTGCCTCGGTCCGTGTGTCGTTGCCCGGGTCGATCAGGGCACGGGCTACGGCCAGGCCGCCGGCACCGGCGAGTGTAATGCAGGAGAGCTCGAGCAGGCCGTGGGGCACGATCAGGCTGAAGAAACGGCCGAAGCCGCCGGCTCGCCATTCCAGAGCGCCGAGGATGCCCAAGATGGCCCCGTTGTAGGCGAGTGAGAACGCCGTCAGCAGCCCGAAAGTGAACCCTCCGGCCACGGCGAGGATCGACACGAGGATGTTGTTCACGAAGATCTGTACGGCGAGGCCGCTCCGTCCCACGATCGAGACGCCGTAGTAGGCGCCCTTACCAGGATGCGCAGAGGCATGGAAGCCCGACGGGAGCAGGCCGGAAGCTGACGATGGCTCAGCAAGCGCCCACAGAGCCCCCAGCGCCAAGAAGCCGAAAAGGAGGCCGGCTGATATCGCCAGGCAGCGGTCCAGCTCGCGGATCCGGCGCCAGATCCGCACGCTCAGGTAGTCCCAGGCCGAGTCCTCGCGTCCGGGTTTGGAGTAGACGACGGTGTTCGCGCTTGTTACGAGCGCCTGCAGGCGGAGAGTTCCGGAAGTGTTCGGCCACAGACGTCTCGCCACCGCCAAGTCGGCGGCCGAGGAGCGGTAGAGGGCGCCGAGCCGGTGAATCTGCTCGGGCGCCAACTTGCGGCCCTGGCCTCGCGATCGCCTCACGAGATCTTCGAGCTCGGCCCAGTCGCCACCGCGATCAGTCACGAACCGGTCGAGGTTCAGCTTGCTCTCCGATCGCTCCGACCGGCGCCGGTCGACATTCGTCGTACGTTGATCAGGTGGACTTCGAGGACCGGCATGTCACGGTCACCCCGGAAGGGATCAGCCTCGACGTGGTCCTGGCAGGGCTTGGTTCCCGTTTCGTCGCCTTCCTCATCGACTTCACGTTGCAAGTGCTCGCGCTCATTGGGTTCGCCATCGTCGTCGTCTCAGCTTTCCACGGCTCTGGGACCACGACCAGCGGGCTCGTAGAGGGCGGGGCCTTCGCACTTTTCGTGTTGGTCGATTTCATCGGTTACTTCATCTTTTGCGAGATGCTCTTCAACGGTCGGAGCCTCGGCAAGCGAGCGGCGGGCCTACGTGTGGTCCGTGTCGGCAGCCAGCCGGTCGGCTTCTGGTCGAGCCTGCTCCGTAACGTGCTCCGCCTGATCGACATGCAACTCGGCTTCACCTACCTCGTCGGGAGCGTTCTCATCCTCTCCACCAGCCGGAACCAACGACTCGGCGACCTCATAGCCAACACACTCGTAGTGCGCGAGCGCGTCGGTGCTGCGACGACCTGGAGCCGCTCACCGTGGACCTCGCCCGCCAGCTTTGGGAGGCCGGCTTGGAGCCCGGGGTTGTCGGTCGCAGGGACTCCGAGCTATCTCCCTTTCGAGCTCGCGCACTGGGACGTGAGTGCTGTGCCCGACGCGGAGCTGGCGCTGGCGCGGACGTTCCTCGCCAACCGGGGCGGGTACACCCAGGATGCGCGCGTCCGGCTCGGCTATGAGCTGGCCGGACGAATCTGGCCCCTCGTGGCTGGGCCGACCGCACCTATGCCGGCGGAGTGGTTCCTGGAGGCCGTGCTCCTCGTTAAGTCGGCCCGATCATGACATCCGAGAAGTAGTAGCGCGGAGCAGGGTTGGGCCAGATCATCGCGAGCTGGGCAAAACGCTTCGCGATGCCGTTTCGCTGAGGTCTTGTCGTGGCCACACGAGGCTCGGACCGCCAAGTCGATCAGACGAGAGATCCCGAAACAGGGACCTCGCGTTCGGCCGACGAGCTGACCTGAAGTTGTTGGGTCGCTGACCTGCGACCTAACTCGTGCATTCCGCATCCTGTGTGACTACTATCGCGGCGAAGTTGTGGGGGGGCAGTCGCACTGGTTCTGTTGCTGGCGCGCCCTCACGTTGGTTGCCAGGGGGGAACCAGAAATGAGGCCAGAGGGCAGTTCTCATCGGTCAGGCACGCGACGGTCACAGCGTTACGGTGACCTCCCTAGGGGGATCCCGACGGGCAGGGGAAAGTTCGCGTCGCTGCGCAGCAAGGTTGGACGTATCGGCCGAGCGGGAGCCGGCCTGCTACTCGTCCTCGGCCTCGCCAGCACGCTCGAGCCGATCGTGCAGGCGGTCATGAGCTCCGCCGCAGGTGCCCAGCCAAATCTCATCCTGAACGGCAGCTTCGAACAGCCACGTCAAACTTCGGACGCCGCGCTCTTTCCCGGATCAGGTGGGCTGACGGACTGGACGATCGGAGGAGGCAGTGTCAATCTCGATGACTCTGGCTATTGGCAGGCCGAGGACGGTCTTCAGTCGCTCGACTTGTCGGGCAACGCTCCGGGCTCAGTTTCCCAAACGGTAACTGGAACGACGGCCGGCGCGACCTACAACTTGTCCTGGTTCCTGGCTGGCAACCCAGAATGCGGACAGGCAGTAAAGATGATGGATGTCTACTGGAATGGAATCCTCGTGGACGAGCCCTCGTTCGACACGACGGGTCTCACGCACGTTTCGATGGGTTGGGTGGAAGAGCAGGTCAACGTCGTCGCTACCGGAAGCGACACCGTCGAATTTGCCGATGCGCCGTCGGATCAAAGTTCTTGTGGAGCAAATCTCGACAACGTCTCGCTGGTTCCGGCGAGCATGGCGGACTGTGCGTCGCCGTCGTCGTTCAACGACAACTTTGCCACCGACACTTCTCTCTCGGACTGTTGGGAGACCGGGACTCCGTCGCTCTCCGCCGCCGCGGTAAACGAGGCGACGTCGATTGCGCCCGAGCTCTCGTTCAGCGGCGGAATGGACATGCAAGGCGCGGCTGCCGATCCCGAGTTCACAGGCATCGAGTCAGCCGCGGCCTATCAGGCACCTTTCGACTTCACGACAACCGTCAAAGCCGTCCAGTCAGGCGACAACTCCTTTGTCATCTACATTGCCAATACAACCGGAGGCGGCGTTTCCCTCGAAGGAGACCTGTCGTCATCGAGCTTCAACGGAATCTGGGCGGCCGAAGCGACCGGGTACCTGGGGGCTGGAAGTGACATAAACAGTTCTGTTGCCGGTCAGGCGATTCTCTCGAACCAGCCCCTTGGCACGACGTTCCACATCAGTATCTCCCTCGACGACAGCGGCGATATCGGCATCAACGTGAACGGGACCACGATCACGAGCGCAGCACTGGGCCGGATCGGAAACGGGCCCTTTCGCGTCATCCTGGGGCAGAGGGAGTCGGACGACGAGGAGCCCGGCAACCCCCCATCAGCGACGCCGAAGGGGCCGAACGAGGCCGTCTGGTACAACGCCAGCCTGACGACGAGCTCCTGCTCGGCCAGCTCATTCTCGACCGACTTCGGACTCGACTACGCGAACGGCAGCGTATATCAGGGCTTTCTACAGGACTGCTGGCAAGTCGAGCAACCCCCCTATACGACCTTGCCCCCGACTATCGCGGACGTCGAGTCGGCCATCGGCGCGACGGACGTGTCACCCAATCTGACATTCGAGGTCGCGTCGGACCTGTTCACCCCGATGCACATGGCGGGAACGACAGGAAACAGCCAGTTCACCGGAATCCAGTCGACTTACGCCTACTCGGCTCCCTTCCAGCTCACGACAAGCGTTCGGGGCACCCAGTCCAACGGCAGCGCCTTCGCCGCGTACCTGGTCAATGCGAATGCGACAAAGGGTCTGTCGCTCGAGGGTGATCTGAATCCCGCCGACGGCGGCAATTACGGGATCTGGGCGAACAACGGGATCGGCGCGTCGTCTGCCGACACGGCGGTGCTGTCTCCCAACACACCCGCGGTGAACCTCACATACAACATCACCCTGTCGGTCGACGGCTCGGGCAACGGTACGGTCACCGTCACCTCCAGCGGCGGTAGTGGAAGTGTTGCGCTCGGAAACGTCGGGACTGGTCCCTTCTACGTCGTCCTCGGCCAGCACGAAGGCACACCAGCCGTCGCAGGCGCGAACGGTGCGAACTGGTACTCCGCGGGCCTCTCACCGGACGTCGTGTCGGTCAGCACAACCCTCTCGGCGGGCTCACCGACCGTCGCCGGCGTCGAGACCGTGCCCGAGTCGGTCATCCCCCCCACCTCTGTAAGCGGCGCGGCAGGTTCTGGTTCCGGTAGCGCCGCCTCGGCTCCCCTCAGCTCGATCCCGCTCAGCTCGATAGCCCTCGCCTCGTCGCCACTCCACTCGATCCCGCTCAGCTCGATCCCGCTCAGCTCAGTCGCCCTCCCGGGATCGGGGGACACCGCGATCACAGCCGCAGAACAGGCGCTCTCCAGCGCCTTGCTATCGGACATCGGGATCACCTATGACCCGGACGGTTGCACGACAGACGCGTGCTCGGGCTGGAACGGCATCCTCGCCGGCAGCAAGTATGCCCTCGTGCCGCTCGAGTCGGTGACGCTCGAGGACGTCCTGCAGGACACCGCAACCGGAAGCGAGGGCCAGCCTTCGCCGGCCGCCAGTTTCGATTCGGTCGATCTCAGCGCTCTCGACCTGTCATCGAGCCCGCTCAGCTCGATCCCACTCAGCTCGATCGAACTGGGCTCCTTGCCGCTGAGCTCGATCGGCCTCGCAGGAACCGTTCCCGGCTCCGGTGCGCTGGCGCAATGGTGCACGACCCTGGCCTCGCTCAACTTCCCGTGCTCGGATTTCGGGATCTCGGGTTCGAATGACAACGGCGTCACCCTTCTCTCCCTCGCTCTCGCCGGGGTCCCGCTCAGCTCGATCCCCCTCAGCTCGATTCCCCTCAGCTCGATCAACCTCGCCGACATCCCCCTCAGCTCGATCCCCCTCAGCTCGATCCCCCTCAGCTCGATCAACCTCGCGAGCAGCCCACTGAGCTCGATCCCGCTCAGCTCGATCCCGCTCAGCTCGATCCCGCTCAGCTCGATCCCGCTCAGCTCGATCCTGCTGGGGTCGGCCCCCCTCAGCTCGATCCCCCTCAGCTCGATCCCCCTCAGCTCGATCCCGCTCGTGGCGGACATCGTCAACTGCAATACCTACTCGCAGTGCTCGACCGCGACCCTCGGACAGGCGGCTCAGGCAGGTGCCCTCCTGCCTTCGGCGACGCTGCTCGACCTCCCGACCTACGACGGGACGACCATCGGCGAGCTGCCACCGAGCGTCCTCACCGGCATGAGCCTCGCGCAGCTGCTCGTCGGCGACGTCACGACACAAGCCGGCTACCCCAACATCACCCTCGGTGACCTGCTCGTGGCGACCATGCCGCCTTCCTCGTATCCATGGCAGAGCGTCTCTTTGCCCGCACTGCCGCTCGCAGCCGATGGGACTGCCGGCGGAACGGTCACCTACACCATGACCCTCACCTTGAGCAACGGCCCGGCAAATGTGGCCGTCGATCTCGCCTTGCCTCCGTCGTTCTCCTACCTGCCGGGTAGCGGGACAATGACCGGGGAGCCCTCACTGGCGGACCCGACCCCGTGCGGCTCCTCGCTTTGCTGGGACTTCGCGCTCGAGCCCGCTAGCTACACCGTGACGTTCCAGGCCAAAGCAGGCATCGGGCTCGGCCCAGCGGCGGCGACGGTGTCCACCTCTTTGAACGGGGCCATCAGCTCCTCGACGTCGGCGACGGTCAACGTCGTGAACGGCGAGCAGCCCCTTGTCGACAGCCCTGGGAGCTCGCTTTCCCTCACGCCCGGCTCGCCGACGACTACGCCGGGCAACCTCAATATCGGCTACCTCACCTCGCACGGCGACATCGACGACTGGGCTGTGACCGTGAGTGCGGGTGAGGAGCTCAGCCTGGCGCTCACGAACCTGCCTGCCACCTACGACCTCGAGCTGTTCGGCCCGAACGCGCAACAGTCCCAGCTGCAGGGCACCCCGAGCCAGGACCTGACAGGAGTCGCGGACACTTTGCCGTCGATCACCCCGGGCGCCACGACAGAATCGACTCCTGGCTCGGAGGACCTCCCCGTCACACCGCCCGCGGGTGATCAGCTCGAGGCGGTCTCGAACAACCCAGACGGGCAGAGTCAGTACATCCAGACGCCGCCGCTGGCAGCGGGGACATACATAGTGCAGGTGTCCGGTTACAACGGCGCCTTCAGCGCGCAACCGTACCTGCTGCAGGCGAACGTCCTCGGAGGTGAGACCGCGCCCAGCTGCCCGGGCGGCATCTCGTACCCGGACCCATTGCCAGACGCCAGCCAGGGCGCGCCCCCTCTGAGCGACCTGAACGTGGCCATTCCGAGCAACGTGAACACGCTGTTTCTCGTGAACACACAGCGGATGTCGGCTGCCTTCGGCTCGGCCTTCGACGACCCGGCCGATCCCAGTCAAGAGACGGTCGTCACCGACCTGAACTCGATCGCCGCTGCCTCTGATGCCGGTGTGTACGGAGCCGTTGTTCCTGTCGATAGCTACTCGGGTGTGCAGCAGGCTTACGCGCTATGGAACACGAACCCTTGCTCGGTCGACGCCGCCAACGGCGTCGTCGCGGCCATCGGGGCTGTTGTGGACCAGCTACGCGCCCAGTACCCGACGATCCGGAACATCGTCATCGTCGGCGCGGACGACCAGATCCCCCTTGCCCGGATCGCAGACGGCGCCACACAATCCAACGAACGCGATTACGGCGCCGCCACCTTCGCCGGGGAGAACAATGTCGAGGGGGACGCACTGTCGCTCGGCTACTACTTCAGCGACGACCCCTATGCTGCCAGCCAGCCGCTTGGGGTCGGGAGCGCCACGCTCTACACGCCCCAGCTCGCCGTAGGGCGCCTGATCGAGTCGGCACCCGAGATCGAGTCTGCCCTCTCGCGCTTTGTGAGCTCAGATGGCAACCTCGACGCGACCGCGAGCCTCACGACCGGTTACTCGTTCCTCGCCTCCGGTGCCCAGGCGGTGGAGGCCAACCTCGCCGCCAACCACCTCAACTCCATGAACGCCTGCGATCTCATAGGCGAGAGCTGGGCCGAGTCGGACCTCGACGCGGCCCTTGCCGGCGCCGGCAACTGCACCACGCCGGGGGTCGACAGCCTCAACGCTCACTTCGACTACTCGCGTGCCTTGCCTGCCAACGACAACACGACCGGAGCCACTAGCAACCTGTTCACCACGACCGACGTTCGCAATCCGCCGGACGCAACCTCCTACACGGGCAGGCTTCTCTTCTCGATGGGCTGTCACGCGGGTCTCGACATCGACGATGCAGAGGTGGATGCCTCCCTCGGCGCCACGTCGCCGGTCGACGACTGGGCGAAGACGTTCGCGGACTCGGGTGCGCTCTGGGTGGCGAACACCGGTTATGGCTACGCCGACACCGACACCGTCGCCTACTCGGCCAAGCTTATGGCCGAGTTCGCGTCCAACCTCAACGGCACAGTCACGATCGGCGAGGCGCTCGCGGAGGCCAAGCAGCAATACGCGGCCGACAGCGCCATTCTCAGCCCGTACGACCTGAAGGCTTTGATGGAGTCGACTTTCTACGGCTTGCCGATGTACTCCTTGAACGGCAAGCCGACGGGTCAGACTCAGCCCGTTCCTGGTCCGTCGACGACGACGGACTCGCTTACCGGAGAGACCGTGGCTCCGGTCTCGCTGAGCCTCGGACAGGGAACGAGCACCGCCGCAGGTCAGCTCGGGCTCGTCACTAAGGCCGACGGGAGCTACTACCAGGTGAACGGTACCAGCAGCGACAACGGCGGGATCCAGACGACCGAGTACCGCCCGATAGAGCCGCTCGTGACAGTGGCGGCGACCGAGCCGAATCTCGTTCCCCACGGCGCGCTCGTGACCGGCCTCACCTCACAGGACATTCCCAACTTCCAGCCCGTGTACGTCATGCCGGCGGCCGGGTCTGCGGACGCGGCGTCGCCAGTCATCGGGGACGCCGCTTTCCCGGGCACCCTGCAACGCGTCGGGACCTACGGGATTTTCACTGGCAGCGGAACCGGTGCTCAGCTCGACCTTGTTGCCGGTCAGTTCCTTCCGAACCCTTCGTCCTCCACCGGCAGCGGTACCGAGCGGCTCTTCACCTCGATGTCAGCCGATGTCTACTACCAGGCTTCGAATGCCCCGCTCGCAGGCGACTACACGCCTGCCACAGTCGACTCTTCCCAGGCCGTCAACACGGGCAGCGGCTTGAACTTCACGGTCGATGTGACACCCTCGAGCTCGGACGATCCGGTAGAGCGAGTCCTCGTCCTGTACACCGACGCCGCCAGTCCGAACGGCACCTGGACGGACCTCAATCTGAACTCCGGCGATGGTCTCGGCTGGGCGGGCACCGGGGCCATCACCTCGAGCGGCGTTGCCCAGTACATGGTCGAGACGGTCGACGCCGCGGGTAACGTCTCGGTCTCGAACAACGAGGGCTCGGATTTCAACAGCCAGATTCAGACAACGACCACGTTGTCGTCGTCGGTGAACCCAGGTCTTGTCGGACAGCAGATCACCTTCACAGCCACCGTTGGCGCCAACGTGTCGGGCACAGGCAACCCCGCAGGAAACGTGGAGTTCCTCGACAACGGCGACCCGATCACGGTGTGTGGCGGCGTGTCCGGGAAGAATCTGAGCAACGCGGCGGTCAGTTGCATTGTCAGCTACCCGTCCGCTGGGCTGCACCAGATCACCGCCACGTACGCGGGCAGCACGGACTTCATCACCTCCACCACCTCGGCACCGTTGGATGAGACGGTGAACCAGCCGAGCGAGTCGTCGCCCTCGACATCATTGGTGGCATCGAGCACCTCGCCTGTGGTGGGCCAGACCGTGACTTACACGGCCACTGTCACTGGCCCGAGCGGTGGCGCGACACCGACCGGCACCGTCTACCTCGAGGACGGGACGAACACTTTCACGTGCACGGGGGGCAACCAGACTCTGAGCGGATCGGTCAACAGCGCCACCGCGACCTGCCAGGTGGCCTATAGCTCCACGTCGAACAGCCCGCACGCGATCACGGCTTTCTACGACCCAGGCACCGATCCCAATTACTCCGCCGGCGGCG
Organism: Acidimicrobiaceae bacterium; assembly: GCA_003140595.1. GTDB lineage: Bacteria > Actinomycetota > Acidimicrobiia > Acidimicrobiales > Bog-793 > Fen-455. The sequence goes on from PLKG01000156.1 coordinate 50,212, forward strand.
GCTCGAATCCGGTCACCGTAACGGTTGGCCCAGCCGGTACCAGCACGACGGTGGTCTCGACGACTGGCTCACCGTCTTTCGTCGGCCAGCCCGTGACATACACCGCCACGGTGGGTGTCACCAGTCCCGGCTTCGGCACCCCGACCGGCAGCGTCGAGTTCCTCGACGGCGGAGGTGCTATCAGCGGCTGCACAGCGAACCCGCTGAGCAGCTCGCTGCCGGACACGGCCACATGTACGGTGACCAGCTACGGCGCGGCGGGGACGCATTCGATAACGGCGCAGTACCTGGGCTCGTTCGATTTCGCCGCCTCGGTGGTGTCTGCGAGCATCACCCAGCAGGTGACCGCCCGCCCTTCGACCGCGACCTTGTCGTTGACCAAGTCGTCGGTCACCTACGGTGCAGAAGCCGGCGAGACTTTCACAGCCACCGTCACCGGGACCAGCGGTTCTCTGCCGACAGGAACAGTGTCCATCAAGTCCGGCTCGACCACTTTGTGCTCGAGGACCAACTTGACGGAGAAGTCGGCGAGCTCGGTCACTGCTGTTTGCAGTCTCACCAACGTCGAGCAAGCCGCGGGCAGCTACTCGGTCACGGCCGTCTACAGCGGTGACACGCTCAACGCCGGTGCGACCTCGAGCCCGCAGAGCTTGACGGTGAGCCAGGACTCCACGCAGACGTTCCTGCAGGGGCTCCCGACAACGACTCCCTACGGCTCAGAGCAGAGGCTGGTGTTCGGCATCGTCGTCCTCACCGGCAACGGTGAAGCCCTGCCGGCCTCCGAGTCCCTCACTATCAACGTCGGGACAGCTTCATGCGTTGCCTCGATGACTCCTTCGCTGCTCGGCGCTTACGGCAGCTGCTCCATCGCAGCCACCGCTTTGCCCGTCGGCAGCTACAAGGTGTCGGCGACGTACGCGGGCGATACCGACCTCAAGTCGTCGAGCGGCACGGCCGCGGTGGGGCTCACCGTCACCGGAGCGGCCACTACGACGGGGCTCAGTCTGTCTCCGTCGAGCGTCACGTACGGCAACGAGACGACCGAGGTGTTCTTGTCCACCGTCACCTCGTTAGCTGGGATGCCCTCGGGTACTGTCACCGTTGGTTCGTCTGGAGGAACCCTTTGTCAGATCACGCTCGTGAGTGGCTCGGGCAGCTGTCGCCTGTCTGCTGCCCAGCTGGCGGTGGGCACGATCTCGAGTGTCGTAGCCACCTACTACGCGAGTGGGAACTTTGCCGGGTCGACGTCGTCGGCCAAGTTCTCCTTCGCCGTCAGCAAGGACACAACGACCACGAAGGTCTCGGAGAGCCCGACAACCGTCAAGTCAGGTGCCGAGTCCGCTTCGGTCTTCACGGCGACAGTGACTACCGGCTATGGAGAGACCGTCCCGCACGGCGACACCGTTAAGGTGACCGTTGGCTCGACCTCGTGCACCGGTACGTTGAGCTCCGGCACAGGTACATGCAAGATCGGCAACAGTGCGTTGGCAGTCGGCTCCTATGCTGTCTCGGCTGCCTACGCAGGCGACGCCAGCCTGGGCAGCTCGAGCGGCGCCAGCAGCACGAACCTCACAGTGTCAAGGACATAATCACCTCCGGTGAGGTCCGCGAGTGCAGGGCAACGCCTGGTCCACTTACATCGGGGGATGGACGCACCAGCGGACCCCCCACGGTGATTCCGATGATCCGGATCGGATACGAACCGGCGAGAAGCCAGATGGCCGTGTTCACGGTGGAACAGTGAGCCTTGTCGACAGGGTAGGTCCCCACGGAGATCAGCTCAGGCGCGATCTCCGACGCAACGATCGGCCGGGAGCCGACTCCGACGGCGCCGAGAGCCTCGCGTCCTATGTCCCGCGCGTGGCTCTCGAGTGGCTGGCCGACTCGCCCGAGGCGACGCACCGTCACCTCGAAGGCACGCTGCTGTTCGTGGACGTCTCCGGCTTCACAGCCCTCACCGAGCGGTTGGCGGCTCGGGGCAAGGTAGGTGCGGAGGAGATCACCGATGTCATCGGCTCGGTCTTCACCGAGATGCTCAGTGTCGCCGCCTGTTATGGAGCGGACCTGCTGAAGTGGGGTGGGGACGCCTCGCTTCTCTTCTTCTCGGAGCCTGCCTCGCCATCGCGTGCCTGTCGAGCTGCTGTCCTCATGTCTCAGATGATGAGCCGAATCGGTCGGCTGAGGACCTCTGCCGGGCGAGTCTCCCTCGGCGTCTCGATCGGAGCCCATAGTGGAGGCTTCGATCTCTACCTGATTGGCGGGCGCCACCGCGAGCTCGTCGTCACAGGGCCGGCCGCCACGGTCACTGCCCGCATGGAGACGATCGCCGAGGCCGGTGAAGTGATCGTCAGCCCCGACACGGCACGCCGACTCGACAGGGGCGTTCTCGGCGACCGGAAGCTTGAGGGCGTGAGCCTGAGCAAAGTGCCCGAGGCAGAGGAGTCGCCGATACGCGGCTTGCACGACTTAGTCGATATCGATGTTGCGACACTCCTGCCGACCGAGACTAGAGCTCGTCTCCTCGGTGGAGGCGAGCAGGCCGAGCATCGGCAGGCAACCGTCGCCTTCGTCGAGTTCTCCGGGGTCGATGCCCTCTCAGGCAGTCAAGGTGCCGAGGCGGTCACCGCTCACCTCGACCGTCTCGTGTGCGCGGCTCAGGAAGCAGCCGAGCACTACGGCGCAAGCTTCCACGGAACGGACATCGGTCCCGACGGCGGCAAGATGATCCTCCTTGGCGGAGTTCCCATCCTGCGTGGCAACGACGCCGAGCGCGTACTTCGTGTCGCGCGCGAAATCGTCTTATCCCACCCGGCCAGCTCCCCGATCGAGCTTCGCATCGGCGTCAACGCCGGAAGAGTGTTCGTCTTCTCTCACGACGTCGGGCTCGGACATCGGCGGATCTTCTCGATAACCGGTGATGCCGTCAACCTGGCAGCTCGTGTCATGGGCCAGGCAAGGCCACGTCAGGTACTTGCCACCGCGGAGACCCTCGGCCGGGTTCGCAATCCCTTTGAGACCGAACCGGTACCACCGTTCAAGGTCAAGGGCAAGACTGAGCCAGTCGTTGCCGTGGCCGTTGGGGCGCCGCGCAACGACGCGGCGACAGAGAGCAGCGACAGCTTGCCCTTCGTCGGCCGTGATATCGAGCTCGACGCGCTCTTGGGCCGGGCGTCCGCAGTTGCCGGCGGCACCGGGAGCGTTGTCGAGATCATTGGGGCGCCGGGCATCGGCAAGTCCCGCCTCGTGTCGGAGGCAATCGACAGATGGCCTCTCGACACGCTGAGAGTGGCATGCGAGCAATATGGGAGCGCGACGCCTTACCTGGCTTTTCGCCACGTCTTTCGCCGGTTGCTCGGGGGCGCCTCCGACGCCGCCAACGACATCGTCGTCGCCGAGCTCCGACGGGTTGTGGCCGCCTTCCTCCCGGATCTCGAGCCGTTTCTTCCTCTCCTTGCCGACGTCGTCGACGTATCCGTGCCGGCCACGCGCGAGGTAGACGAGCTCGAGCCCAGGTTCCGCCGCGCGCGCCTCGAGCACGGTGCCGTGCGGCTCATGGGGCTGTTCATCTCGGGACCTTCCGCTTTGGTGCTCGAAGATGCGCAGGCCATGGACGAAGCCTCGGCGAGCTTGCTCAGAAGAGTTATCTTCGAAACCGATGCCCTGCCATTGCTCGTCGTACTTACTCGTGGGCCTGAAACGCCTCTGGATCTGCCCGAAGGTTCCGACCGTCTCGTGATCGAGCTCGAGCCTCTCGGGGAGGAGGTGGCTATCCGCCTGGCCGGGTCCGGGAGCGGCCCGGTGCTGGCGCCCCCTCAGGTTGCCGCCATCGTCGACAGGGCGAACGGCAACCCGATGTTCCTCCGAGAGTTGCTTCGTGCCGCTGGGCAAGCGGGCAGCGTCGAGGGTCTACCTGAGTCACTCGAGCCGCTGCTAGCGACACAGATCGACCTGCTCTCGCCATCGGACCGGCAGGTTCTGCGGGCGGCTGCCGTACTCGGCACCCATTTCAGTCCCGGCCTTCTGCATGAGCTGCTCGAGGATGGAGTCATCGTCGACAGCACCGTGTGGGACAGACTGGGCGCCTACATCGCCCCAACTGCCGTCGGTCGGCGATTCGCTCACGGTCTGATGCGCGACGCCGCCTACGAGGGACTGTCCTTTAAGCGGCGCAGGGAGTTGCACGCTCGTGCGGCGAAGGCCATCGAGACGAGAATGACCGCACCGGACGAAGGCGCCGATCTCTTGTCGCTTCACTGGCTCAACGCCGAGCGCTACGACCAGGCGTGGCACTACTCGCGTCTCGCGGGCGATCGGGCCCGGAACTTGTGGGCAAATGCGGAAGCGGCCACCTTCTACGCGCGGGCACTCGAATCCGCCAGCCGGCTCCGCACTCTCCCCCGGTCCGAAGTTTCAACCGTCGCCGAGGCGCTCGGTGATGCCAGCGAGCTGGCCGGCAACTACGAGCGCTCGCGCCACGCTTATGCGGAGGCGCGGCGACTCGTCGATGGAGAGGTGGACCGGGCGCGGTTGTTGCGCAAGATCGGCGTGCTGCACGAGAGGCTGGGCCACTACCGTCAGGCACTCGCGTGTTACACGAGGGGCCGCCGCCTCGTCACGAGTGCAAACCAGGCTGCCTGGTCAGAACGCTCCGAGTTGGATCTGGCGTCGGCAGGCATCTGTTCCCGCCAGGGCCGTTACCTGGACTGCACGCGCTTTGCCAAAGAAGCGGCCCGGGATGCGACACGGGCAGGGCACCGTTCGGGGTTGGCCCACGCGCTCTACCTCGAGCACATGATGTCTGTCTACCTAGGTCAGCCGGAGGACGATCTCGCGACGCGGGCGCTCGCCATCTTCGAGGAGATCGGTGACCTCGTCGGGCGGGGCAACGTACTTAACAATCTCGGCATCGGTGCGTACTACCGGGGGAAGTGGGTGCGATCGCTCGAGCACTATGAGGCAAGCCGCGAGGCGCGTGTTCGCTCGGGCGACGTCGTCGGAGCCGCGACGGAGGAGAACAACATCGCCGAGATCCTTTCCGATCAGGGCGACCTCGCAGGAGCGCGCCCACTTTTCGAGTCTGCGCTGACGACCTGGTTGGCGGCTCGCTACCGGGTGGGTGCCGCGCTCGCAACGTCGAACCTCGGCCGGCTAGAAGCGAGGGCGGGCAATGTCGCGCGCGGGCGCGCACTGCTCGAAGAAGCGCTGCGTGATTTTCGCGCAATCCGCTCGCCGGTCTTCATCGCCGAAACCGAGGTTCGACTCGACGAGTGTCTTGTGCTCGAGGGCGACTTTGCGTCGGCGATGGCTCGCGCGCGCGATCTTCTTATGGGCTTCCGGGGACGAGCAGGCTTCGAACAGGTCGAGCTGACGACGTTGCGTCTTCTCGGCACGGCGCGCGTTCTTGCCGAATTTGCTGATGGATCTGGCGCAGAGTCCAGCGAATGGAGCCAGGAGCTGGACGAAGCCGTCGCACGGGCGACCGCTCTCGAGGCCCCTTACGAGTTGGCCCTCTCCCTGACGGTCAGGTCAGAACTTGGCCTGCTGGTCGATCGCACTAGACCGTTGCGGGCCGAAGGCACCGCCGACCGGGCAGTCGTGGATCACGAGCACGCGGAGGCCATATTTGACAGCCTCGGCGTCGGTCAGGTTGTCATCACCCGGTCAAGCCCGGTGTCCGGTAGGCCCATCGTGAGAGACGTCCAGCTGACGGTGGAGACATCTCGGCTCGGGTTAGGGCTCGACACTTGGCCGCGTGCTTTGCCACGATCGCCATGACGGTCCGAAGCACACCGGTGAGCGGGGATGCTCGTCGGTTCCATGGCAACAGCCGGCGTGATCGCTCGGTTGACTGGCCGCCAAACCCTAGGCGTGGGTGGCCAGCGCGTCCCGATTTACGCGATCGATCAGTTCGTCCCCGGCTAGTGCTAGTCGGTGGCTGCTCTCCGCTTCGACCCAGCGGATCGCACCAAGGCCGGCATCGACCTCGACACGGCACCTCCCGCAGTGCGGTGGGCGACCGGTAGGGCACAAGAGTCGGCGGCGTCCATCCTCGCGCGGGGCACGCCGTGTGAAGCCGTGATCGGAAGAGCCCTCGAACGTGAAATCTCCGGGAGCCCGAGATGGGATTCGAACCCATGACCTGCGCATTACGAGGGCCTTCAAAGGCGTCTTCTTGGGTTCCGCCTGTTCGCAACGCGTCGCATAAGGGCAGGTCAACAGGGGTGAAGCTCGAGACGGTGGCGATCCGCTGCAACTCCCTGCGACGCCCGGAGACTCAATTGTTGGGACAGATTTTCTCTTTTCCGCGTCGATAGTGACACTCCGAGCGTCAGAACTAGCTCCGAAAGAGTACCCAGCCGCGGAAGAAGGTGAGGGCCTCCTTCTTGCTCCGCGTGAGGAGGGGATCGCGTCTACCGGGGCACCAAAGACGTCCGGAGGGAAGTATGAAGGCGGGATCGTCGGCCATCTCGTGCCACGATCGCAGGCGTCGAGGCTGGCCACCGGAATCCGGCGCTGGCGGTGGCACTCGGTTCTGTCCTTGTGCATGTTCATAGTATGTGGCATATTCACAATCACTGTGAATAAGGAATCAGTAGTGAATATTGAGGGAGTGTTCGAGAAGGAGGCGTTGCGGGTCCTCCACGACATTCCCGAGGTCAGCGTGGTTGAAGCCCCGTCCGGTCGGCGACGGCCCGACGTTGTGGTCCGTGCTGGCGGCGTCACCTGCTTAGTGGAGCTGAAGACGCAGCCGCATACCAACGCGGCCGCCGCGCGGCAGCTCGCCGAGCATGCACGGCAGCTCGCCGAGGACACCTGGCTGCTGCTGGTCGCCCGGACCACAACGGCGGAAGCTCGGCAAATCCTTGAGGACGCAGGCGTGGCCGTCATCGACGGCTTGGGGAACATGAACGTGCAGCTCCCCGGAATGTTTCTCCGGACTGAGGGGCAGCGGGAAGGTCCTCCACGTCACGCTGCCCAGACGCCGGTGAGGCTCACGGGGAAGGCTGGAGTTGCGGTCCAGGCCCTGCTGCTCGCTCCGGAAAGGCTATGGGGAGTCCACGATCTGGCGGACGAAGCCGGAGTATCCGTGGGTTTGGCCCATCGCGTCCTCGACAGGCTCGAACGCGAAAACGTCGTTGCTGCCGAAGGTGTGGGACCGAAACGTGTTCGCCGGGTATCGGGCCGCACCGCGTTGTTGGACCTGTGGGCGGAAGAAATGCGCGATCGCGGGGCAAAACAAATCAGGGCTTTCCGGTTGGCGCGCGATCCACGCACGCTCACAGCCGCGCTCAGCCATGCGCTGACGGACGCCGGTGTCGAGCATGCTGTGACAGGTGCGGCTGCTGCTGCTGCTCTGGCGCCGTTCGTGACGGCGATTCCTGTCATGGAGCTTTGGGTGAGTGAGACGGTCGCACTCCAGGAAGCCGCGCTCGCGGCCGGAGCAGAGGTTGTCGAGGAAGGTCATAACGTGGTTTTCGCTCAAGCCCGAGACGACGTACCGCTGGTATATCGCCGGAAGGTAGATGACTTCTGGAGTGTCAATTTGTTCCGGCTCTTCTACGACCTCCGTCGTGATCCGCGCCGTGGTCGTGAGCAGGCGCAACGGCTGCGCGAGGAGGTGATCGGATTTTGAGACGCGACCACCAAAGCGCATATGACGACGTCACGACCGGACGGTGCGAGCGCGCGCTTGTCACGCTTCTAGGCGACATTGGCCCGTGGGGTGAGCGCATCTACCTCGTGGGCGGGTTGGCGCCGCGGTACATCGTCGGAACGTTTCCGGGAGGAGTCGCGCCGCACGTTGGTACGACAGACGTGGACTTGGTGATCGGCCTTGCCCTCGGCGACGACAGTCCCGAGACGTATCGCACGCTCGCCAACAATCTGAAGACGAGCGGTTTCACGGCGGAGATGAGCTTTCGGTGGAAGCGCAGCGTGGATGGTGTGGCGGTCACCGTTGAGTTTCTCTGCGAGACCGACGAGGTGGAGCCAGGAAAGATCTTTAGGCCCAGAGCGGATGCCGGCTCTGCCTTGGGTGCATTCAACGTGCGCGGCGCGCAGTTAGTGACGCGGGACTACCTGTCCCGCGCGGTCGAAGCTGACCGTCTCGACGGAGGTGGACTGTCACGAGTCGACGTTCGTGTCGCGAACATCCTCTCGTACACCGTTCTGAAGATCCTGGCTTTTCAGGACCGGCACGAGAACAAGGACGCGTACGATCTCGTGTACTGCCTCTTGAACTTCGGTGATGGACCCGAAGATGCGGGGCGCAGCGCGTCGGTGAGCCCCATTCGAGATGAACCGCAGGTGCACGACGCGATGGGGCTGCTCGGCGAGCGGTTCGCTGCGGTGACACACGACGGCCCCATCGCGTACGGCGCGTTCCTGGCGGGGATAGACGACGAGGAAGGAGCGGCGAGGCTGCGGCAGGAGGCGGTGGCTGTTGTGCGGGAATTCCTGCGCGGGCTTGCTGGCGCAACTCCGTAAAAGCGGCCAAACACTATCGCCGGGTTGTGGGGCTGCGGCGCGACAATGGCATCGCGCGGGGGTATCTGGCGATCTCGTTGGCCCGCGCTGGTCGGTGCGACGCGGCGCTGGTGGAGGCTGCGTTGGCGTTAGGGAGGTATCGCGACATCCCCGAGGTGCGTCTTGATGTCGGACTCGTCCTGCTCATCTGCGGGAATCCGGCCGCGGCGTTGGAGCAGTTCGACTTGGCCGTGGCGATCTGATCAGAGTGGGCCGAGGCACATGCGCAACGCGGCGCCGCGCTGGCCGAGCTTGGACGACTAAAGGATGCCGCCGCGGCCCCGAAAACGGCGCTGTCGTTCGATCCGGAGCACGAGGGAGCGCGTGCGGATCTGAAAACGATCCGCTCCGCGACCGGGTGAGGCGACCCATTTCGCAGCGTCGACACGCCCAGATTGCCCGCCCTCAAGACAGGGAGAGCCGGTGACGGCTCTGTCGGAAGTTGAGCGCGTTCAACTCAACTGCAACGGTGGAGAAGCCCCTTATTGGTCAAGTGCCAAGGGTGTGTGGTCCAGAAGCTTGGTTGTGAAGGAGGTGGTGATCGCGGAGATGGTGATCGCGGAGGTGGTTCGTGAAGCCGGTGGTCGGTGACGCGGTGGTCGGTAGAGGCGGTGGTTGATGGGGGAGGCGGTTGACGAAGGAGTTAGTGATGAAGGCAGGTGGCCGCGTACGACTGGACTCTTGTTAGGAGTACAACTCAGCCGATGGCAGCAGTGCGTTCCTATCAACTCCAGAGGATGGTGAGGTTGCTCGGACGTGTGCTGCCGGGCATCGCAGTCCTGGCATTGTTCCTTTACGTTCCTGCGGTGCCGGTTAGCGCCGCACCGGGGACGTCCGAGTCCGGTTGGGTTGGCCTGGCATTTGCAACAGACCGGCTCGGAGCAGTCCTTGAGAGCACCGGCTCGTCCGCCGGAGGTAGCTGCGTGCTGTCGCTCTACACGACCGTCGACGGTGGGACCCACTGGTCACTACCGATCGTCTTCGACCGCCACGCGGGCTGTCTTGAAGCGAATCTGACCGGTCATTCCATGGTCGTGACATCGGCGGGCACGTGGTGGGTGGCGACGACGCAGGGTCTCTACCGAGGGTCATTTCGCAGTTCCAACTTTGAGCTGTTGTCCGCCGCACAGCTCCCAGCGTCGGCAGGGACAACGCCAGCGTGCTCGGTGAGCGTCGCCGGTTCCTCGATCTGGGCGACGTTCGCAACCAACTGCGGTTTTGACGACGCGCCCGCAACGGTCCTGCGCTCGGGTAATGGGGGTGCGACCTGGACCCGTGACGCCTCGTTCCCGTTGCGAACGCTTGCCGGACCGGCCCTCGACTACGGCGAGCCATTGAGCCTCGTGGCGACGGACACGGCGACCGCTTACGCCCTCGGCTGGCAGCGGCCCCGGGAAGGTGACAAGTGGCCTCCGCTGGTTCTCGCTCGCACGGAGGACGCGGGCAGGACGTGGCACACCACAACCCTGCCTTGCCTGTGGGGGTACCGCCTTGCGGGTTTCCTCACGGTGTCGGGGCGGGAGGTGTCGGCCTTATGCCTGTCCGGCCCCTACACCGGTTACGAGCCGATGGAGGTCGTTACCTCTGACGACGGTGGCGTTACGTGGTCGGAGCGCTGTAACAACGGCCCAGTCGGTCTCATTACCCCGGTCGGTTCGTGCCCCCAAGGCGGATATCCGACCTCGCTCGTGTCGCCTACAAACCGCCTGCTCGAGATGGGCATCGCCTACGTCGGAGGTGTCGACGTCTCGACGGATGTCGGTCACGTCTGGCGCCAGCGTGCCGTGATAGAGGAGTCGAGCTTCCTCCTCATCTCGGGCGACGGCCATGAAGTCTGGTTGCTCCCGAGTGGTCCCGTCGGGGCTGGCACGAAGATGGCCGTGTCCGCCGACGGGCGAACCTGGCGAGCGGTCCCGCTCCCGGCGATCAGCTGACGGTTCGCAATCCCACCGCCGGTGGATCCGACCAGTGCCGCGATTCGCCCAGTTGGGAGCCGAAACGGGCAGTCGTGAGTTCCTAACCGCGGGGCTCTGTGACCGACGTTCGAGGAAGGAACTGAACGAAGACACGGGCCGCTCTGCGAATCGGTGGCTGATCGACCGGCGTGCCGTCTGACTGACAAGTTCAGGTCCCCGAGCGCGTGAAACGAAGCCGCACCGCGTGAAGGTGACGTCCGGCGACTCAGAAGTGGTCTACGTCTCTCGCCGCAGTGCCTTGACCGAATCCGCCCGACGCTTGGCCCGCTGCGCGGACTGTTCGTACAGACGAGAGGCGACCTGGTCGAGAGCGCCGGTCGAGAACGCCTTCCGGGCTTGTTCGAACTCGGTGACGAACTCAGGACTCTGGCGAAATGAGTGCCACGCGCGTTCCAAGAGCTCCGAGGCGTTGCACCCGAACAGGCGTGCGGCGGTATGGACCTCGTCGTGCACCGCTTCGGGGACTCGGACTGGGTTCGTTGCCATGGGCATCTCCTACCGTTACGATGTAACACTGTAGCGGCTATCGCGGACCCGGCAGCCCCAGCTGCTGTTGGGGAGTCTGGATAGCCTGGACGCGCCAGTGCCTCTTATGTAGAGGCGCGCGCACGGGCCGCCTCCGGAGGGAGGTGGAGACGATGGATCTCGATGCTGGGCAGTTGGACTCCTCCCGCCGCGGTACCAAGGCTCGCGCCCCGGTCCGCGCCGGGAGCGAACTGTCCCCGACGGGGCGGCCGAGTGCTGTTCGACGGCGTTCGCCCTCCACGAACCGCTTGCTCACCATCTCAGAGGTGGCGGACCTCCTTGGCGTCCACCGGTCGACCCTTTATCGGACGATCGGGCGTGCGGGCCTGCCGCTGCCGATAGTCCGCGTCGGGGCCACGATGCGAGTTCCTCGGGTCGCCGTCGAGCGGATGCTGGGCGGCGAGCTGTCGACTCGGGCACCCGCGCCGCTGTTCGCCCCGCCAACCGTGAGCGGTCTCGTCGAGCCGGCTTACTACTGTTCCGGCTGCGGATCGCCCCTTCCGGTGAGCAAGCGACCGATGTGCTCTGCCGCTCGCCGGTCCTCCTCACCGACGGCGGCGGTGTAATGCCGCGCCATATGAGCGGTCGACCAGCCAAGTCGGGACTGCTTCTGACGCTCGGAGATCACCGCGTCGATCGCCGTGGCTTGGAAATGTCTCAACGAGTGCAGATGCAACTCGGAGGCCACGCCAGCCGCCTTTCGAGCCTTGGCAAAGGCATGCGAGAGCGTGTCGGGGTGCATGGGTGCAGTGCCGCCTGGTTCCATCGACAAGATGAAGCCGCTCTCGAGGAGTCGGACTTCGGCGATCCGAGCGAGCTCTGTTTGCGCAAAGCGGAGCTGTTCGAGCACTTCCAAGGTCCCGGCGTCAATCGCAATCCGGCGGATGCTCGCCCTCGTCTTCGGCGCCTTCGACGCAGCGCCTTGCGGAGCGGCGATGACGGACTCGTTTATGGAGAGCGTTGCCTCCGCCACATCGAGGTCCGACCAACGAAGCGCGCACGCCTCTCCCCGTCTCATACCGGTGGCGGCAATGACGACCAGCCCAGACCGGTATCGGATGTCGAGGGATTCGCTTGCGCGCAATATCGCGAGGACCTCGTCCAGCCTCGGTGCACGGACCGGCTCGGGCAACTCGGCACGGGTGAAGACCGGAAGCTCGGTGTCGGTCACAGGGTTGGACAGCGTGTTCCCGCTCCACTTGCGCGCAAGACGGCAGGCCCGGTGGAGGACCGAGCGCGAGTACCGAATGGTCTCGCGTCCGACCCCGTCCGCCTTCAGCTTCCGGAAGAACCGCTCGACGTCATAGGGCCCGACCGACTCGATCCGCCGACAGCCGATCGTGTCACGGATGTGGACACGCCAGATGCTCTCGTAGCGTTGGGCAGTGGTGGGGCTCAGATCCTGCCAGCCGTTCTCCCGCCAGCCGGCGATGGCGTCGTTGAACGTGGTCGTTGGGCCCCACTGGCGCTGGGCGTCGTCAGGTACTCGAGCAGGCGCCTGGTCCTGCTTCACGATCAGCCGCGCGAGCTCCTTCTCAGCCGCTCGCCGCGACCCACGGAACAGGCGGCTCTGGTGGCGGACATGCCCCGAGCCGTCACGGCCGAGGAACACTCGGAGCTCCCAGGCGTCGGGACCTCGATCTGGACGAGCACGCATGCTCCCGGACATCGGCCATCTCTCCAAATCCTGTCCCCGCGGATGTTGGGACAACTGTTGGGACAAAGCCTAGTCGAGAGGCGGTCGCCAAGCTCCAACGCGTCTACAAGGGCTTATTCGGAGCCCGAGATGGGATTCGAACCCATGACCTGCGCATTACGAGTGCGCTGCTCTACCACTGAGCTACCCGGGCGACTATTGATCGCCTATCGCCAGGATCTGCTAGTAGCGCTCCGGCCCTGGCCTGGTCATAGTAGGCGAAAGCCCGCCCGTCGGGACACTATGGCGCCGAGGCTCGCTGGGTCGTAGTGAGTGGTCAGAACGCTCGGCGGCGGTATCGGCGGACCGAGACCGGTGCCAGAACCGCGAGGATCCCGAGTGACCACACAATTGCCCAGAAGACAGTGGAGTTCATTGGACCATTGCTGACGATCGAGGTGAAGGGCGGGAAGACAAGGTCCGGCTTCGGCAATCCCGACATGAGGTCGCGCGCCGCGTTGCAGACGACTGACACCGGCTGATGCTTTGCGAAGCCCTGTAACCACCCCGGCATTGTCTGCAACGGGACGAAGGCTGAGGACGCAAAGGTGAGTGGGAACAGCACGGGAAACGACATCAACTGCGCCGTTTCGCTGTTAGGGGCGGAGAGGCCTACGAACGCGAACCCCCAACTGAGCGCGTAGGCGAACAACAGGAGGAGCAGAATCCCCGCGAGGTACTCTCCGACGTTGGTCCCGATGCGGTAGCCCACCGCGTACCCGACGGCGGTCATGAGGGCCATCACGAACAGGTTTCGGAACAGGTCAGCAGTCGTCCGGCCGGCGAGCACAGCCCACCGTGACATCGGGAGTGCCCGGAACCGCTCGATAAGGCCCTTCTGCAGGTCCTCGGCGAGGCCGATGGACGTGCCGATCGATCCGAAGGCCACTGTCTGAACGAAGATACCCGGCATGAGGAACTGCACATAGTGGTACCCCGGGGTCGGGATCGCGCCCCCGAACACGTACCGGAACAACAGGACGAACATGATCGGCTGCACACTCGAGAAGAAGACGGCCTCCGGCACCCGCGTGTATCCAATGAGGTTGCGCTTGGTCATCGTCCACATGTCAGCGATCGCCCAGTAGAGCCGACCGCCCGAAGGTGATGAGCCGACGGCAGGGGAGCCGGGTGTCGGGATCTTGGTAGTGGTCGCACTCATCAGTTTCGGCCCCTCCTGTGTCTTTGCCGGTGTCCGCCAGGGCCTGGGAGACTTTCCACTCCTTCGGCTAGCTCGGCTTCGGCACGATGTCCGGTCAGAGAAAGGAACACATCATCGAGGCTCGGCTCACGCAAGGCGAGCGTCGTCGGGGCGATGCCTTCTGCCTCGAGAATTCGCAGCGCTTCGGTGACGATGCGGGGGCCGTCGTTCACGTTGACCTCCACTGTGCGGCCGTAGACAAGCGGGGCCTTCTCGTTGACCGTCCTGAGCGCCTCGGCAGCGCGAAGAGCGGTCCTTTCGTCTTCAAGACCGAGGTCGAGAACGGTCACGCCCATGTTCGCCTTCAAGGTGGCGGGAGTTCCAGCAGCGATGACCTTGCCGTGGTTGATCACCACCAGGTGTTCGGCGAGCCGGTCGGCTTCCTCAAGGTACTGAGTCGTGAGCAGCACCGTTGTCCCTTCGGCAACGAGACTTTCGATCATCGTCCATACATCGACTCGGCTCGCCGGATCCAGGCCTGTTGTCGGCTCGTCGAGGAAGAGCACTCTCGGGTGGGCGACGAGCGACGCGGCGACGTCGAGACGCCTGCGCATCCCTCCGGAGTACGTCTTGGTCGGCCGGTTTGCCGCGTCGGTGAGACCGAACTGCTCGAGCAGCGACGAGGAGCGTTCCTTGAGCTGCGTCTTGGACATGTGGTTGAGCCTGCCCACCATCGAGAGGTTTTCCGCGCCGGTGAGGTTCTCGTCGACCGCGGCGAACTGACCGGCGAGCCCGATGAGGCTGCGTACGACACCTGGCTCGGAGGTGACGTCGTGACCGAGCACTCGCGCGACTCCGCTGTCAGGCTCGAGCACCGTAGTGAGGATCCGGACGGCGGTGGTCTTGCCAGCTCCGTTGGGACCAAGCAGCCCGAAGATCGTGCCGGGTTCCACGCTGAAGCTGACTCCGTCAAGCGCCCGCACGGTATGGCCGAAGGTCTTGTGCAGGTCCTCGAGCTCAATGGCGAGTGTCATGCGGATCTCCTTGCGAGCGCCTACACATGCGCTCACGCGACGGACGGCTAAGAAGTTGTATAATTTAGCTATCAAATATTTTAGCAGCTAAGGTAGATCATGAGCAACGAGAAACGCAAGCGCAGCCTCGAGGAGTTGCCCCAGGCGTTGCGGGCTTTCCTGCACGCGTCCGATGCCTTCGACGAGGCGTTGGCGAGCGTCCTGGGATTGAACCCTACCGACGTCCGATGTGTGAACCTTCTCGACGAGTACGGGACCATGACTGCTGGTGCTCTTGCAGGCGTGGCGGGACTCAGCACCGGCGCCGTGACGTTCCTGCTCGATCGCCTCGAGAGCGCTGGATTCGTACGTCGGCTCAGGGACGCACAGGACCGCAGGCGCGTGCTCGTCGAGCTCGTCCCGATCGCCAGGACTCGGATTGCCGAGCTGCACGCGGGTCTCGCGGAAACATGGCGGGCGTCCGCGCAGCGGCTTTCGTCGTCCGACCTCGAGAGCATCATCGACTTCCTGCGAGAAGGAGCCAAGCTCTACCAATCGCAAGTGCCGGTCCTGTGTTCGCAAATCCCCGCCGGGTCTGTTTCGGGTGCGTCTTCGGGCAGAGCGGCCATCAAGGCGGCGGTGAAGGCGCAAGCGAAGGCTGAGGCGATGGAGAAACTGGAGCAGACCGCTCGCAAGCTTCAAGCGAAGGCGAACGAGCTGCACAAGAAGGCGGGGCGTATCTAGTTCCAGGAGCGACCTCTCCCGTCGGAGGGCTCAGTAGTTGAGCGGGTGGCCGGCTGCCAGATTGGAGAACAGGGCGACGAGCTCCGCGCGGGGCACCTTGCCGAGCACCTCACCCAAGATGTTGCCGCCTGCACTGACAAAGACCGTGGCCGGCAGGTCACCGACGCCGAAGCGGGTCGCCAAGGCGATGCTCGCGATGCCGGGTGCCTCCGCCACGGGATACTTCGCCCCGGCACGACGTACCATCGCGAGAGCGGCCGCAGGCGACGGATCATTGACATCGACCCCGAGAAAGTGGATCCGCGCCCGCTCGGTGTCGGCGACCGAGGCGAATGTCCCGAGCTCTGCCTGACAGGCGACGCAGGTCGACTGGAACCAGTTGACCACGGCTGGACCCTTGCCGAGCACTTCCGAAGTGATCCTCGCACCATTGCCGAGGCGGCCGAGATCGAACCCCGGGGCCTTGGCCGGCGACGGGTAGAGAACGAGGTTCGCGTATTTCGGTGTCGGCGTCCCGCGGGAGATCACCGTTGCGTATGCGACGAACCCGGCGCCAGCGAGTACCAGCGCGATGAGACCGACAGCGGTAGCGTGATTGCGGCCTTGGGCGGCATTGTTCTGCCGAGGCGAGGCTGATCGCCCGGCGGCCCGGTCACCGGGCGTGTCTACCCCCCCGGGTCGACTTTGACGGCCCATCGCCGCATGGTACTTCCGCGGTTGGCGGCACAGGCATTCGGGATCTGGGCTCCGCGACCTTTATTGTGGCGTTGCCGCCATCGAGAGGCGGCTCGGGGGGTCGAGAGAGGAGGCAGGCGATGAGCGTCTTGGCCGTCGATGTAGGGACGAGTGGCGTCCGTGCTGCCATCGTGCGGCCCGATTCCTCGGTCGAGAACGTCCACCATCTGCAGGTGCTGCCGAGCTCGCCCTTGCAAGGCTTCGTCGAGTTCGACGCGGCCGAGATCGCCCGCGCCGTTCTCGATGTGTCGACAGCTGCGCTGGCCGGAGGCGAAAGAGTCGACGCCGTCGGGATCAGCAGCCAGCGGGCATCCACAGTCCTTTGGGACCGCGCGACGGGTGACCCGGTCGGGCCGGGCATCGGCTGGCAAGACCTCCGCACCGTGGGCTATTGCCTGGCGCTCCAGGCACAGGGGATCCGTCTCGCACCCAATCAGAGCGCGACCAAGCTGGCCGTGCTGCTCGACATCTCCGATCCAGACCGGTCACGTGACCTGTGCGCGGGTACCGTCGACAGCTGGGTCGCCTGGACGCTTTCGCGTGGCAGCCTGCATGTGTCGGACCGGAGCAACCTCGCCGTCACCGGACTACTTGACGGCAATGCTGCGGAATGGGACGACGTAGTGCTCGAGGCGTTGCGCATCCCGCACGAGGTCCTTCCGTATCCAGTGGACTCTCTCGGTGTGCTTGGCGAGGCGAGCGCGTTGCCGGGCGCGCCGCTGATCGCAGGCCTTGCCGGTGATCAGCAGGCCTCGCTGGTCGGTCAGGGCTGTGTCAGGCCCGGGCTTGCCAAGGCGACTTTCGGCACCGGGGCGATGCTCGACCTATGCGTCGGCGACGATCGGCCGGACTTCCCCAGGCGTGGGCCTGGTGGGACCTTCCCGATCGTGGCCTGGAGTCAGGGCGGAAACATCACTTGGGGGATCGAGGCGATCATGATGTCGGCCGGAAGTTGCGTGGAGTGGCTGAGAGACGATCTCAAAATCGTGTCCTCGGTCGCCGAATCGGACGGGCTGGCCGCCTCGTGCTCAGACTCGGGTGGCGTCTGGTTCGTGCCCGCGCTACTTGGTCTCGGCACGCCGCTGTGGGACTACGGTGCCCGCGGCACGTTGTTGGGCCTCACGCGGGGATCAGGCAGGGCCGAAATAGCGCGCGCGGTACTGGAGGGGATCGCGCACCGGGGCGCCGACCTTCTCGAAGCGGCAGAGACGGACTCAGGCCTCTCGATCGGCGCGCTTCGGGTTGACGGCGGCATGAGCGCGAACCGGACTTTCACCCAGGCGCTCGCTAATGCCATCGGCCGGCCCGTCGAGACGTCCGCGGTCACCGAGGCGACAACGATCGGCGCCGCATACCTGGCCGGCGTCGCGGTCGGCACCTGGGCGAGCCTCGAGGAAGCGGCGGCGGAGCTTCAGCCGAGGGCTGTGATCGAGCCCAAGAGGCGCGTCGACCGCCAGCGCTGGCTCGAAGCCCGCGACCGGGCGCTGCGAACAGTTCCGGAGCTGTCTGACCTCGACTTCTGATTCATCGGCTACTCGTCGTCTCGGCGCAGTGGTCCACGACAGCCTCAGCTGAGGGCGGTTTCCGATCTCGGTCCAGCGTTGTCAGGCCCGCACCCGATCCGTTGTGCACCGTCTTTAGCCGGTGCAGCCCCGTTGGCAGACGTGTCCCCGAATTGGGAGGCGGTTTCGACACCGGCTGCAGCTCGCGCCGCTGACCCGTCTTCGCCCTGGGCCCTGGCGCGTGCCGCGCCCCTGCGTTGCTTGCGGCGCTCGTTCCGCAGGCCAGGGCGGAACAAGGTAAATAGCAGCAGACCCAAGACGATCGCGGCAAACGGGATTATGGCGTTCGACTCGGGAGCGAACAGTGGGAACAGGACGAAGCCGGAAAGCGCGGCGGTCCAGGTCCACAGGATCACAACCGTCCGGCGAGGGCCGTGCCCGAGCCTCACGAGTCGGTGGTGAACGTGGTCGGTGTCCGGGGTGTCGATGCTTGTGCCCTTGGCCATCCTTCGGACATATGCGAAGGCCATGTCCGCGATCGGCACACCGAGGATGAACAGCGGGAGGAACAGCGGCGCGTAGAAGAAGTACGTCTGGCCGCTCACACCCTCGGTTCGGCCCCCGATCTCCATGGTGGCGGCAGCCATCAACAGGCCGAGGAAGAGCGCACCGGCATCACCCATGAACACCCGCGCCGGATTGAAGTTGTGCGGAAGAAAGCCGAGGCAGATTCCGCAGGTGATCACGGCGATGAGCGGCCCGAGATTCGTGGCCTGCAGAGAACCCAGTTCCACCAGTCGCAACCCGTAGACGGCGAGGGCGCCCGAGGCGATGGCGACGATGCCGGCAGCAAGACCGTCGAGGCCGTCGATCAGGTTGATCGCGTTCGTGATGCCGATCACCCAAAGGGCGGTGATCAAGGGGGTGAGGTCCGTGGAGAGCACCACGGTCCCGGCGAGAGGGATCTTCAGCCAGAACATGGTGGCCCCGAGAAACACGAGCATCATTGCCGCGAGGACCTGGCCTGCCACCTTGGCCGGGGCAGAGATCTCACGGGCATCGTCGAGGAGCCCTACGCCGAGGATGACCGCGGAGCCGAGAACGATACCGAGAGGCTCCGAGGAACCCTGGAAGATCTCGCTCAGGTGTCCGACGTGGTCGGCGACGATTATCGCGACGAGGAACGCGAGGAACATCGCGGGACCTCCGCCGTAAGGGATGGCATGGTGGTGGAGTCGTCGCTCGTCCGGCTCTGCGACGAAGGAAATACGAGCCGCGAAGCGCCGGAGCGGGAAGGTCAGCAGGTAACTGCACACCGCGGCGATTCCTCCGACGACGGCATAGTCACCGATCGGCGGCACGACTGGCCCTTGACTCAGACCACGACCGGCACGGTCGTGGTCGTTGTGCTCTTGAGGATCGTGGCCAGAGGTATCGCCGAAGACGGGGGCGAGACGTGGACGGGCTCTCCCCACTTGCTCACCGCGAGGTTCTCCGCGAAACGGGCCGCGCTCGCCGTCGCGGGCATGACGCCGCTGAAAGCGACCGGCAGCGACTCGGCTCCTTTGCTCACCTCGAGCTCACCTGTCGCGTGGTCCTTGGCTGTGATCCCATCGCCCACCCAGGCACCGGAGATCTCGGTCACGGTGCGCCCACCGTCGATGGCGTTGTGCTCCCCGCGAATCGGGGACGAAAGGGCGAGCTCCGACATCACCGAGCCCACGGTGAGAGCGGCGGCAGTGCTCTGGTAGACCGAGTCGGCAGGTGCGACCGAGACCCACTGGCCGGCCGCGGCGTCAGATTGCCGCGCCGTCAAGTTGATGAGCACCTCGATGGCGGCAGCGTCGCCCCGGAAGTATGCCTCTTGGCCATCCAGTTCGATGACCATCGAGGCCTTGGATCCCTGATACGAGACGACGATGGTCTGGGTACCCGAGGTCTGGTTGACGTCGCCGACAATGGTGGTTGTCAGCCCGTTGCCGACCGATGTACTGACATAGTGCAACGACGGCCGCGATCGCCCGTGACCTAGGGCCGCCTCCATCGCCTGAGCGGCCGCGTTGTTGCTTCCGGTGACGGGCACGGCCGCGAGCGTGGTCGTTGGCGCTGCAGTGCGGCTCGATGTCGATGTCGTCGACGACGTGCCCGATGGCGTGCTGGTGCAACCAGATGCTCCGATACCGACGGCAACCACTCCGAGGGCGACGAGCAGTTTGCGCACGGTGAGAGGCTACCTCCGGGGGCCCGCAGGAACCCCGGCGCCCTTGAGTGCCGATCACCATCCACACGCCGGACGAGGCTCAGCTCAACCCGGCCCTCTTGCAGATGTGGTCGGCAATCGCGAGCGACGCTGTGGCGGCGGGAGACGGGGCGTTGCGAACATCCAGGATGCTGCCCCTGAAGTCAAGCCAGAAATCGTCGACCAGTGATCCGTCACGAAGCATCGCCTGGGCCCGGATGCCTGCCAGAGACGGTTCCAAGTCGTCAGCGGTCAGCTCCGGGACGTAGCGGCGAACCGCCGATGCAAATCCCCGCCGGCTCGTGGCGTGAGAGATCTCTCGCATGCCAGCGCGCCAATTCGATCTCGCAAAACGGAGAAATCCAGGCCACGTTAGAGTCTCGCGAACGTCCTGCCAGGCAAAGGCCGATCTCGAGTAGTTGTCGCGTGACAAGCCGAGACAGGCATTCGGCCCGACGAGCACCTCGTCGTGCACGGTTCTCGTCAAGTGAATTCCGAGAAACGGGAACCGGGGATCGGGAACGGGGTAGACGAGCCCTCGCACCAGGCGCTGAGCTGCGGGTCGCAGGCGATAGTAGGACCCTCGGAACGGAATGATTCGAGGCTCGGCGTCGGCTCCCGAACGTATAGCCAAACGGTCTGATTGAAGGCCCGCGCAAACGATCGCGAAGTCGCAGTCGAAGTGCCCGGCGTGGGCGCCCGCCAACTCCAGCCGGACGAGACCATCGGACCGAGAGATGACTGATAGCACTTCTGTTCCGAGCCAGAGATGTCCCGAAGCAGCTACGTCCTGAGCGAGAGCATCAGCGACGGCACTGAAGTCGACGACGGCGGTCGAAGGAGAGTGGATGGCACGAAGGCCGACGACGTGCGGCTCCAGCCCACGTAATGCCGATTCCTCCACCATTTCAAGTCCAGGAACGCCGTTGGCCACACCGCGTTCGAACAGCTCTCGGAGTCTCGGCAGCTCCGAATCATCGACTGCGACAACGACCTTGCCGCAAGCATGGACCGGAATGGAGTGCTCAGCGCAGTATTGCTTCATTAGCCGACCCCCTGATACGCAGAGCTCCGCCTTCAAGGAACCGGGCGCGTAGTAGAGGCCAGAATGGATCACTCCACTGTTGTGGCCGCTCTGATGGGCGCAGACGACGTCTTCCCGTTCGATCACCACGACGCTTGCCGCCGGGTTGGCCGACAACAGCTCTCGAGCTATGGCCAAGCCAACGATGCCGGCTCCGACCACGGCCAGCCGTCTCATCTTCGTGGGCCTTGCGGGTCACTGCGAATCACGAACAAGTCACCGCCGGTATCGTTCTTCACTTTGCCTGCGGTCCATCGTTCCAGGGATGTCTCGATTATGTCCCAGCCTGACAGTCGCGCGTCACTCCGCGGGAGTTTTCCAAGGCCAAGGCCGCGTGGCCTGTGGGAGGGTCCCCTCTCCGGCCTTTAGCCGCGGCGTGGTTACAGTTGGCGCATGGACGACGTCGACCTCGGCGGCCTCGACCGGCTTTGTGACCGAACTGCGCTTCACCCGCTCCACTCTCGGAGTTGTCGCGCAGGTGCAGGCACGAGCAACGGGAGAGTCTGATGAATGCACGCGACCAGGCCGCGGACAAGTCGTCTCGCTCTGGAGCACCCGCCTCACATCTTGAATGGCCAGATGCCGCACAGGCCGCCCGCGAGGCGACCTTCAGGAGACTCCACTCGTTGGTGCTCGAGGACGATCCGGTACCGGCCGAAGTGCTCTCGAGCGCGAAGTCCAGTTTCGGGTTGCGTTCCATCGATGATGAGCTGGCCGCTCTTGTCTATGACTCGCTGACGGACGACGAGCTTCTCGTGAGTGTTCGGTCCGGCGGACGGACGGTCCGACAACTGACTTTTGAGGCACGTGACCTTGCGCTCGAGCTCGAGGTATCAGGCGCCAGGTACCTGGTGGGGCAAGTCGTACCTCCACAGGCAGCCACGGTGGAGCTCCGCCACCGAGGCGGAACTGCCGAGATGGAGACCGACGAGCTCGGTTGTTTCCACGTCCCTGCGGTGCCCGACGGACCTGTGAGCTTCCGCTGGCACCCCGCAGCGCCTGGTGCCCGTCCGGTCGCAACCAGTTGGTTCACGCTCTGATCGAGTCCGGGGTGAGCCGGCGGGCCTGATGGCGCGTCCGACCGCGAACACGTCACTCGACGCGGCCGAACGCGCCCTCGCGGCAGTTGTCGACGACCCGCTCCGGGCTGAAGCAGCCGCATTGGCAGTGCTCTCCGATCGTGGAGTTGACGCGGAGGCAGCGTCGGTGGCCCATCGCACGGTCGGTCTGGTGGCTCGCGAGACTGGCCGGCTGAGCGTCGCCAGACAACGCCTACGCCGCGCGATCGCCGTCGCCGAGGCCGGGAAGCTGGACGTACGCGCGACCGAGGCGCGATTGAGCCTGGTCCTCGCACTCCTCCAAGGCGGATACCCGGACGCGGCGCTGACCGAGCTCGATCACGCGGCCGAACAAGCCCCGCGAGAACTGCGCGGACAAGTCTTTGTACAGCGTGCCCTCATTCACATCCGCGTCGGTCGCTTTGAAGAGGCAATTGAGGACAGCCGCCGAGCTCTTCCGCTGCTCCGCCGTGCCGGCGACCGCTTGAACGAAGCGCGGCTTCTCTCCAATCGTGGAATCCTCCATGCCTACCGCAGTGAGCTCGCTCTCGCCGAAAGGGATCTCAACAAGGCCTTGCACCTGTACCGGTCGCTCGAAGGTGGGATCGCGGCAGCTCAGGTGCTGCACAACCTCGGGTATGTCTCCGCGCTGAAGGGCGACGTCCCTGCCGCGCTGCGACTGTACGACCAAGCCGCGCTCCAATTCGCCGAGCGAGGCCTGAGCGCTCCGGCCCTGTCGATCGATCGCGCCGAGCTGTTGCTTTCTACGAGGTTGCTTCCCGAAGCGCGCCAGCAGATCGAGGCCGGTGTTGCGAGTTTGGAGGCAGCGGGCACTTCCCTCGACCTGGCTGAGGCCAGACTGCTCCTGAGCCAGGTTGCTCTCGCCGAGGGCGATCTCGGCGTCTCAAGCTCGGCGGCGCGCTCGGCGCGTAGACAACTCGTGCGTCAGGGACGGTCCCGTTGGGCGGCACTGGCCCGGTTCGCCGAGGCGCAATCGCGATGGGCGGCCGGCAGCGCCCAATCTCGCGTCCCCAGAGAGGCCGGTGCGCTCGCAGGGGTTCTCGGCGAGCAAGAGTGGCTGCTACCGAGCCTCGAGTGCCGCCTGATTGGCGCACGCGCGGCCCTGCTGGCAGGCGACATGGACACTGTGCAGTCACTCGTGGCCGGTATCGACGGACGTACGCGGTCCGGGCCGTCGGCGCAGCGAATGCGCGCATGGTACGGCGAGGCACTGGGCCGACTTGCACTCAACGACCGCCCGGGCGCGCTGTCGGCGCTCAGGTCCGGGCTCAAAGTCGCCCAGGATTATCGCGCGACCCTGGGGGCCACCGAGCTACGTGTGCGAACTGCGACGAGCGTTTCGGAGCTCGCCGATCTTGGCCTTGAAATGGCATTCGAGTCCAGACGCGCGGTAGAGGTGCTCCAGTGGTCGGAGCGGTGGCGAGCTGGCGCGCTACGGGCACCGAGGGCTACGCCTCCGAAGGACGAGGAGCTCGCTCGGATGCTCGCGACGCTGCGGGAGACCGTCGCTCGCCTCGAGCGCGCCTCGCTCGAAGGCGACGACGTAGCGTTGCTCTTCGCGCGACAGCGGAGGATCGAGGCAGCGATCCGCCAGCGCAGCCAACGAGCCGAAGGAGATTTCGCAGAAGTCCCGCGATTTCCCAGTCCCGCCGAACTGCGAGAGGCGATCGGTGAGCGAGTCCTTGTCGAATACGTCGAGCACGACGGTCGGCTGCATGCTGTTACCGGGACCCGGCGCCGGTTCAAACTATGGCGTCTAGGCAGTGCACACCAAGTGGCGGCCGAGCGGTTCATGCTGCAGTTCGCGCTGCGTCGCCTGGCCCTTCGCCGTAGCTCCCTACCAAGTCTCGAGGCGGCGGCGGCACTCCTTCAGCGATCTTGCAACCGCCTGGAGGGCCTCCTAGTGAAGCCCCTGGCCCGCGACCTGGACGGTCGCGACCTCGTAGTCGTACCGACCGGTGAGCTCCACGCCCTTTCCTGGGCGTTGCTCCCGTCGCTGCGAGGCCGGGCTGTGACCGTTTCGCCGTCCGCGTCACTTTGGTACTCCCGCCAGTGCGAGGATCTCCGAGAGCTACGGCTGGAGGCTGCGGGCGCGGATGAGATCGTGTTCGTCGCCGGTCCAAGGGTCGCACACGCGTCAGAGGAAATCGACCGGATCCGCTCGGCTTTCTATCCGAGAGCGCGGACCTTGAAAGGCCCTGCAGCTACTGTGCGGGCGGTCGCACTGGCTTTCGAACGGCGACGCCTCGCTCACGTGGCTGCTCACGGGACATTTCGTGCAGACAATCCTCAGTTCTCCTCCCTGCACTTGGCTGACGGGCCGCTCACCGTCTACGACCTCGAACGTATCGTGCGGCCGCCCGAGTGGATAGTGCTCTCGGCCTGCGAAGCGGGACGCTCGGAGGTCCATCCGGGCGACGAGCTCATGGGCACAAGCGCTGCCCTGCTCTCGCTCGGGACGCGAGCCGTCGTCTCGAGCGCGGCGGCGGTGCCCGATGACGGGGTGATCCCGGTCATGATGGCTCTGCACGAGCAGCTGGTTCATGGGTACGGGTTGGCACGGGCGCTGGCGACCGCCCAGGCGCGAGTACTTCCCGATCCCTCATCATTCGGCGATCTCGCCGCAGGCGACCAACGAGCGCTGGAGGCGTTGGCAGCAGGAGCTTTCGTGTGTCTGGGCGCTGGTTAAGCTGAGCACGAGAGGGGCTTGACAAGCACGCCGGCCTGCCGCGGACAAGAACAACCCGAGTGCTGGGATGATCTTGTGTGGCGGCAGCTCTTGATCTCGGAGGTGAGGTGGCGAGGATGGATCTCGGTGCCCGCGCCGGGCTCGACCCACAGGGCTGGCCAGTGGCCGGCGAGCTCCCGGTCATTACCGAGGCGTCCGAGGCGGCTCTGTTATTCGAGCGGATCGTGGACAACATCGCACGGGTGGTTCAGGGCAATGACGAGGCCATTCGACTCTCGGTGACCTGTCTTGTCGCCGGTGGTCACCTCCTTGTGGAGGACGTGCCCGGCGTGGGCAAGACGAGCCTCGGCAAGGCCCTGTCGGCCTCGGTGTCCTGCCGCCACCGCAGGATCCAATTCACTTCTGATCTCCTGCCCTCCGACGTCACCGGGGTGAGCGTGTTCGACGCCACGAAGACGACTTTCGAGTTCAGGCCTGGGCCCATCTTCGCCAACATCGTCCTTGGTGACGAGATCAACCGCACGCCTCCGAAGACTCAGTCAGCGCTGCTCGAGTCGATGGAGGAGCGCCAGGTCACTGTCGACGGGAACACCTACAAGCTGCCCGATCCGTTCATGGTGATAGCAACGCAGAACCCGATCGAGCACGAGGGGACGTTTCCGCTCCCCATCAGTCAGCTCGACCGGTTCCTTCTTAGGATCCAGATCGGCTATCCCGGCGTCGAGTCCGAGATTGTCATGCTCGAGACCCATCGCGTGAGCGAGCCCCTCGAGACACTGGAGCCGGTCGCCACTCCCGAGGATGTGATCGCGCTCGCCGCGCGGGTGCGGGCGGTTCACGTCTCGCCGCTGATCCAGCGCTACATCGTGCAGATCGCAAACGCGACCCGCGTCCACCCCTCGGTCGTCCTGGGGATGTCACCGAGGGCGGCCCTGGCCCTGCAGCGCGCGGCGCGAGCTCGGGCCGTGCTCGAGGGCCGGGACTTCGTCGCGCCTGACGACGTCAAGGTCATGGTCCCATCGGTCATCGGCCACCGCCTGGAGCTGCGAGCGACGGCAGGTCGCGGTGGCAGCCCTGTGAAGGCCGTTCTCGACGAGGTGCTCGGTCAGGTGCCCGTGCCCGATCTACCCACCGGGCGCCGATAGCGAACAGGATGTTGACCGCCCGAGGCCGCCGGACGATAACACTGGGCCTGATCGCGGGTGCCGCGGGCCGGGTACTGGGAATCCCGGAGTTTCTAGGCCTGGCTACGGCTGTCGTCGTCGTCACTCTGGCGGCACTGATAGGGGTCCGCGTCGTCAAATGCACCCTCACGGTCACCGCACGTGCTTTGCCACCTGTGGTGAGCGTGGACGAGCCGGCTGTGCTCGAGCTCACCATCGAGGCGCCCGGTGGCGCCGGATCGCTCTCGGTACCGGTCACTCTCCAGACAGACCACTCGCTGCGCCCGGTGCCGCACCAGCCGACGAGGATCACCGTGCCGCGTCTGGTGCGCGACGGCCGGGCAATGGCGCGGTTCGCGATCAGTACCGAGCGGCGAGGCCTTGTCGACGCCGGAGGCTACGAAGCGGTGATCTCCGATCCGCTAGGCCTGGCCGTGCGGCGTGTATCGGCCAGCCGGCCTACTCGATGCGTCGTGCTCCCGCGCATCGAGGCACTCGCATCGGTGCTGCCCGAAGGGCTCGGCCGCACTGACGCCGAGAGTGCCCTCTCGCTCGCGGAGAGGCCGATCACCGCGAGCTCGATGCTTCGACCCTACGCACACGGGGACGATCTTCGCAGGGTTCACTGGCGTACGACTGCGCGCGTCGGCAAGCTCATGGTTCGCGATGGCGGAGACCGGGACGAACCGGACCGCATCGCCACCACGGTGCTGCTCGAGGTAGGCGACGGTGCGACTCTGCCTGACGAGCTGGATCGGGCTGTCGAGGTCGCCGCGAGCGTATTGTCCGCCGCGGCGGACGAGTCCGGTACCGGAGTCTCCGGCACCTACCGCCTTGTGACGACGGCCGGTCTGGACACAGGCGCTCAACGAGGGCAAGACGCGCTGCAGAACGTGCTCATCGCCATCGCCGCCGTCGCCCCGGCGCCGACACCGGTGCCCGGGCGGTTCAGTGCCGCCGTCGCGCGTCTCGGTCAGCCCGATCACGACGAGGCGCTCGTCATCGTCGGAGCGTTCGGGCGACGCCCACCGGATCGCGAGGTTCTCGGGGATCTTGTGCGGGTGTACTCGGCGGTCGTGCTCGTCCTCGTCGGAGCCGCGTGCCTTCCGGGGCTGGACCAGGTCGAAGCCACATGGCGAGCCGACTCCGACGGTGCCGCCACTGGTGGATTCTCAGAGATCGGCCCCTGTCCGGCCCTGGAACCAGGCGGAGGCCAAAGGGGCACGCTGTTGACCGTGCCGCTCCCGCCCGGGAGGTCTCTGGCCGGAGCGTGGAGCAGGCTTGATCCCGAGGGAACGACGCCGGTCGACGACCTCACGGATTGGTTGGGCGACGCCCGCGAGGTGTCCAGATGAGCGCGTGGCTCGCCCTCGTGCTCACCGACGTGGTAGCCGTCGCCACTTTCGCCCGCTGTTTCACGGGGCCGGGGGAGCTGACCGCCGCGCTCGTGACCCTCCTTCTCGTACATCTCGTTGGCCTCGAGGCGCGCGGCGGCATGTCCGCACTCCGCGTGACCGGACTTGGTGGAACCGGCGAGCCGGATCTCGCGGCGAACCAGAGCACCCGGCGTCCCTCCCGAGTTGTCCCTTGGGCACTCGGCCTGGTCGTGGCAGTGTTCTTGCCGATCGGGATCGTTGAGGGGCCAACCTTCTTGTGGATCGTGCCCGGCTATGGCGCGTGGCATGTCATGTTCACTGACATCCGAGCAGGTTGGACCGCCTTCTCATTCAGACTCGCACCGGTGCCCGAGCTGCCGGGCCTTGTTCTGGCGACGGCATGGGCGGCTGGCACTGCGGGACTGCTTGCGGAGCTGATCTCGTCCAAGCGCAGGGTCCCGGCGGTGCTCGCGCTCGTGCCGGCCCTCGGGCTCTATCTTTTCGCCTCCGCACTGGGAACAGATAGCTGGCGAGTGCCCGGTCTCGCGGCTATGGCCGGGTCGGCCTGCTGGTATCTCGTCGCAGTCGTCGGTCAGCGCGAGCGAGATCAAGGCGTCCTCGTCGCTACGCCCGACACGGGCCTCAGCGCCGGCGAGCGCACCACGTCCCACCGCGCAGGTGCCGTGCCGCTGTGGATGGCCGCTTTGGCAGCCTTTTCGGCCGCCGCCCTCGGCCCGAATCTCCCAGGTGCACGCTCGGTGGCCCTAGTCGCCTGGCACGGCACCGGAGGAGCCGGCAATGGGGGCGCCAAATTGTCCCCTGGGGCGACCGCGTCTGGCGTCCAGGTGAGCACGCTCGTTCAGGTCGCTCAGCAGGAGGTCGACGATCCCTCTGTTGCCCTTTTCACCGTGCATAGCCGTACGGCCACACGGGAGATGATTGCGGCATTGGACGAGTTCAACGGCGTCACCTGGAGTGCGACGGCACCCGGCTCGTCGACGGAAGTCAGCTCGTTCTCGCCACCCTTCGGCGAGGACGAGCGTCAGCCGCCTCCTGCGGTTCCGGACGGTCCCGGCCACGAGCAGCTGCTTCAGATCTTTGAGGTGTCAGGCCTTCGCGGTCACAGCCTTCCGAGCTGGGGCTATCCCATTACGGTCGCCAACGCGGGTCACGTGTGGAGGTACGGGTCTGGAGGGTCGATCGTCTCGGCCACCCAGCTCCAGCGCGGATCGCTGTACGCCGTGGACTCGGTCGAGGCCGATCCATCGCCGGTCCAGCTCGAGGCTGATACTCCGATCGTCTCCAACCGCGAGTACCTGCAGCTTCCTCGGCCGGTGCCGTCACGGCTCGTGGAGCTCGCCAACCGCATCGTCCTAGGAGCGACCACGGCTTATGAAAAGGCGCTCGACATCGACGCGTACCTGACCTCTCCGAGATTCCGTTACGAGCTTCCTCGGCCAACGAAACTGGGTGTGGTCGCGCCGTCTTCGGGTTACGGCGACATTGTGAACTTCCTGTTCAAGTCCGAGACCGGTTACTGCCAGCAATTCGCCACATCCTTCGCGGTACTCGCTCGTATCGATGGGCTCCCGACCAGGATCGCGGTCGGTTTCCTCCCCGGGATTCGTGTCGGCCACGACGAGTGGCAGGTCGACGGTAGCGACACCCACGCCTGGCCCCAGGTGCAGTTCGAGAACTTCGGCTGGATCGACTTCGAGCCCACTCCTGGCACGAGTGTGCAGGGGTCTTCAGCGCCCGCCTCGGCGACGACAGCCACGACTACGACGCGACCTTCCGCGACCCCGCCCACTTCGGGCACAACGCACAACACCCATCGCTCGGGCAACGCTGCATCGACCAAGTCAAGGACGGGCAGCCCCGGGTTCGGTGCATATCGATCCGCCAGATCGTTGGCACCGTGGCTTCTCCTGCTCCCCGCATGTCTGGTCTTTTGGACCGGAGCGCTCGTTGTGTGGAGGCGGCTGCGCTTGCAGCGTCTGAGGCGCGAATCACGTGCCGGCGTCCTCGCCGCGTGGAGCGACGCGCTGAGGAATCTCGAGCGTGTCGGCGTCCGTCGCCGCCGGGCCGAGACCTATCTCGAGCTCGCAAGTCGTGTCAGCTCGACCGGAGTGTTGTCCGGTGAGGCAGAGCTGGCCTTTGCAGACCTCGCCATGCTCGCGACGACTGCGTCCTATGCCGGTACGCCGCCTGGTGAGCTCTGGGCCCGCCAGGCAACTCGCGACGCCAGGACGGTCGTCCGCGGCGCTCGCGGGACGATCGCCCGTTGGAAGCGGATCATGTCCGTGTTCGACCCGAGGAACCTTCCCAGGTCGTGGGGTTCACAACTGCCGCATGCCGAGTAGCTTCAAGTCGGCGTACGTATTTCCAGTGTGGATGCATAAACGTGTCCGTTCGCAACGGCTGTTCCCCGGTTGTGACAGCCGGGCGCTAGGGTTCGGTCGTGGCTGACCAAGCGACTTTCGCGGAGGACACCACCGGTTTCATGGATTCGCTCTACACCGCCGCGCTCCGAATGACACGCAATGCGTCGGACGCCCAGGACCTGGTTCAGGAGACCTACCTGAAGGCCTACCGTGGCTACGGCGGTTTCGAGGCGGGCACCAACTTGAAGGCGTGGCTCTACCGCATCCTCACGAACACGTTCATCAATACCTACCGGTCGCGCAAACGCCATCCGGAAGAGACGGAGCTGGATGACGTCGAGGAGCTCTACCTGTTCCGACGCATGAACGGCCGTGACGGTGGCATCGGCCGCAGCGCCGAGGACGAAGCTCTGGACTGGATCACCGACGAGGAGGTCAAGGCCGCGTTGGAGTCGTTGCCCGAGACCTTCCGGATGACCGTTTTGCTGGCGGATGTGGAGGGGTTCTCGTACAAAGAGATCGCGGACATCATGGACGTTCCGATCGGGACGGTCATGAGCCGGCTGCATCGCGGAAGAAGGGCGCTGCAAAAG
Source organism: Acidimicrobiaceae bacterium (assembly GCA_003140595.1). Taxonomy (GTDB): domain Bacteria; phylum Actinomycetota; class Acidimicrobiia; order Acidimicrobiales; family Bog-793; genus Fen-455. The sequence goes on from PLKG01000156.1 coordinate 80,677, forward strand.
GCGTTGCACGACTTTGGAGTCGCGCGGGGCTTAGTCGCGGCCCGGCAGGGCTGAGCATCGGATGGAGCTTGTATGACGGGCGAGAAGGTCGAGCGGAACATCAACTGCCGGCAGGCGCTTCATCGCGTCTACGACTTCCTCGATGGCGAGATCACCCCTGAGACTCGTGACCAGATTGCTCGTCACCTGGATAAGTGCGCCCCGTGCCTGAGGGCTTTCGGCTTCGAGACCGAGATCAGAAGGCTCCTGGCCGACAAGTGTCGTGACAAGGTGCCCGAAGAGCTGAAGACGCGGATCGCCGCTGTGATCGACCACGAGGACAAGGCGAGGGCAGCTGTCGGCGGAGTCACTGAGGGTGCGGAGCTCTGACCGTTACGGAGCTTGCGGCCGGGCCGCCTTTCCATGCTGAGACATCGTCGCCTTCTGAGCCGGTCGCGTGGGACATCGCGGAGCGCGTTGCTGCACGCGTGGCGCGACGGACCGAAACCAGCATCGACTGGGCTACGCTCCGCTCCCTCGTAACCGACTTCGAGGAGGTCACCGTCCAGGCAGAAGCGCTCGTCGAGGAGTCGACAGGGCTGCACTCGCTTGCCGGCCCGGCACGGGCCCAGGTCGCCACCCGCGAGGAATGGATCCACGCAAACATCTCCTCGTTTCGGCGTTTGCTCGGTCCGGTGCTGGCGCGTGCCGGCAAAGGCGGCCAAGGCCTTCCAGGTCTGCTCGGCCCCGTAGGGAGGATGGCCGCAGGGGCCGAGATGGGCGTAGTGCTCGGGTGGATGTCGGGGCGAGTGCTCGGCCAGTACGACCTGTTGTTCGCAGACGGCGACTTGCCGCGCGACGCCGTGTACTACGTGGGGCAGAACATCGTCTCGCTCGAGCGGCGGCACGGCTTCGAACCCCGTGAGTTCCGGCTCTGGATCGCACTGCACGAACTGACCCACCGTGCCCAATTCACCGGCGTGCCCTGGCTGCGCGCTCACTTTCTCGACCTCGTGGAACGCAGCATCGCCATCGCGTCGCCCGATCCGCACCAGGTCTTGGAAGCACTCGGCCGCATGGCTGTCGACATCCGGTCCGGTAGGAACCCGCTGGCCGAGTCCGGGCTCGTCGGTGCTTTCGCTTCGCCGGCGCAGCTGGAGACCCTCCGCTCCATCCAGGGGATGATGAGCCTCCTCGAAGGTCATGGCGACGTGACGATGGACCGTGCCGCCCGCGATCTGATCCCGAACGCCGCACACTTCTCGAAGGTCCTCCGTGCACGCCGCGAATCTGCTGGTGGGCTGACGAGGTTGTTCCAGCAGCTGATCGGACTCGAGGCCAAGCTGCGCCAGTACGCGGACGGGGCGAGCTTCGTTCGCGAGATCGAGAACGCCGGTGGTCCCGAGCTCCTTTCGGTCGCTTGGCAGGCACCCGAGAATCTGCCTAGCGCAGCGGAAATCAAGGCGCCTGACAAATGGGTGTCACGCGTACGGGGTCTGGCGCTCGAGCCGGCGTGACTCGCCCATTCAGGGCACGGGCGCGCGAGGCCGCTGTTCGGTTGACCGGGAGGTGCTCGTTTCCCGATCCGGGGACGCAAGTCGCGTGCGCTGTGTCCGGAGGGGCCGACTCCTTGGCCCTGCTCGTGCTCGCGGTCGCCGCCGGCTGCGAGGTGGTCGCGCATCACGTCGACCATGGCCTACGAGAGGACTCCGGCGAGGACGTCAAGGTTGTGAACGAGGTCGCCGAGGCGCTCGGAGTCGAGGTCATGGTTCACCGAGTGAACGTCGGCGCGGGACCCAATCTGGAGGCGCGGGCGCGTGCTGCGCGGCTTGGTGCCCTGCCTGTAGGCGCCGCTACCGGTCACACCGCCGACGACCAAGCCGAGACGGTCCTCGTCAACCTGCTCCGTGGGGCCGCCACCGACGGGCTTGCCGCGATGCGCCCGGGCCCCGGCCACCCGATTCTCGCCCTGCGACGCGCCGAGACCCACAACTTGTGTTTAGAGCTCGGTCTGCACCCTGTTGAGGACCCGACGAACCTGGATCCGGCGTATCTGCGCAATCGGATTCGTCACGAGCTGGTCCCGGTACTGTGCGAGCTCGCAAACCGTGACATCGTGCCGATTCTCATCCGTCAGGCGAGGTTGTTTGCGGACGACGCGGACCTGCTGGGCGAGCTAGCCGCCGCACTCGACCCGACCGACGCCAAGGCGATCGCGCACGCCCCCCCTCCTCTCGCGCGTCGGGCACTGCGCGAGTGGCTGCGGTGCGGTCATCCGCCTGACCTGGCGACGGTGGACAGGGTGCTGTCGGTTGCCGCCGGAGTGACACTGGCCGCCGACATCGGGGCGGGGAGAAGCGTACGCCGGTCACGCGGCCGACTGCGCATCGAACCGGCGCTCGAGGCCAAAGCTCGAGAGCTGGTCGAGCCGCAGGATCCCGATGTCCTTTCGTGCGTGCCGGCAGTCCCCGACTAGTGTCGGCGCCAGTGGGCGATCATGCTGACCAGCGAGCTTCAGAGCCGGACTCCGAAGCGCGGTCGGAGGTGCCCGGAGTCCTGAGTGTTTGGGACGCCGATCCTGCCCTCGGCCGGGTCGTGCTCTCGGTCGAGCAGATCGCCAAACGGGTCGCCGAGCTCGGCAAGATGATCACGGCCGACTATGCGAGCAGACCGCCACTGTTGGTGGGGGTGCTCAAGGGCGCCTTCATGTTTCTCGCTGATCTAGCCCGGGAGATCCAGCTGCCGCTGGAGCTCGACTTCATGGCCGTTTCGTCCTACGGCAGGTCCACAAAGACCAGTGGCGTCGTGCGGATACTCAAGGACCTCGACATCGATCTCACCGGTCGTCACGTCCTCATAGTCGAGGACATCCTCGACAGCGGTCTCACTCTTTCTTACCTGCGCAAGAGTCTTCTTGCTCGCGGCCCGGAGAGCCTGGCCGTCTGCTCGCTACTCGTCAAGCGAAGCGTTCAGCCGCGGCCGGATCTCGAGCTCGCCTACGTCGGGTTCGAGATCGAGCCCGAGTTCGTCGTGGGCTACGGCCTCGACGTCGCCGAGCGTTACCGCAACCTTCCCGACATTCGCGTGTACGTGACCGGAGAGCCCACGTGAGCTTTTTCCCGGCCGAGGTGGCTTCTCGCCACCAATCCCATCAATGAGCGACACGGGCGATGTGCCCGCGTCGGAGGATCACCTCCGCGGAGCGGTCGATAGGGAGCGTGTCCGCCGGGCGGTTCGCGAGCTCTTGACCGCTATCGGTGAGGACCCCGACCGAGAAGGTCTTGTTCGCACGCCGTCGAGAGTGGCAGAGATGTACGGCGAGCTCTTCGACGAGGCAAGTGAAGACCCGGCCAGGTTCCTCACCGTCACCTTCGCGGCCGAACACGATGAGATGGTCATGGTCCGCGACATCCCGTTCGCGTCCTTGTGCGAGCACCACCTGGTCCCGTTCCTCGGCAAGGCCCACGTCGCCTACATCCCGAGCAAAGACGGGCGGATCACTGGCCTTTCTAAGCTCGCCCGCGTCGTCGACGCCGTCGCGGGCCGCCTTCAGGTCCAAGAGCGCATGACGACCCAGATCGCTGAGGCGATCGAGGCCGCACTCGCTCCCCGGGGCGTGCTGGTGGTGATCGAGGCCGAACACCTGTGTATGTCGATGCGCGGCGTTCGCAAACCCGGAGCCATCACGGTCACCTCGACCGTACGAGGACTGTTCCGGACCGACCCGAGGACTCGGGCAGAAGCAATGGGGCACGTGCGAGGTAGAGGCGCCTGACCCTCTACTCTTGAGATGTGGTCCCCCTCGTGATGGGCGTGCTGAACGTCACATCCGACTCGTTTTCAGACGGCGGCCTCTACGTCGACCGCGAGGCTGCCGTGCGCCGCGGGCGCCAAATGGTGGCCGAAGGTGCGGACATCGTCGACATCGGGGGTGAGTCGACGCGTCCCGGTGCTTCAGCTGTCCCTCCCGACGAGGAGCTGCACCGTGTCCTGCCGGTGGTCGAGGCGCTCTCGGGTGAGGTTCGGGTCTCGATCGACACGACCAAGGCATCGGTCGCACGCGCCGCACTGGCGGCGGGGGCATCCTTGTTGAACGATGTCTCGTCGAGCCTGGCGGCGGTTGCCGCCGAACATGGCGCCGGGTTCGTAGCGATGCATCGCAGAGGAATGCCCACGGACATGCAGCTCAATCCACATTACGACGACGTTGTCGGTGAGGTCCGGAGATATCTCGAGAGATGCGTCACGCAGGCCCGTGCAGCTGGCGTCACGGAGGTCTACATCGACCCCGGGATCGGGTTCGGCAAGTCGGTTCGCCACAACCTCCAGCTCCTTGCCGCGCTCCCGCAATTGGTTGCGACCGGCGTCCCTGTGCTGGTTGGGACGAGCCGCAAGGCATTTATCGGCCATCTCGGAGTGGGCGGGTCTCCAGACGGGCGGGTAGGTGAGGTTCCGCCGCTCGGGACCGATGACCGATTGGAGGGCTCCCTGGCCACGGCCGTGTGGGCGATGGCCTGCGGGGTTGCGGTGGTGAGGGTCCATGATGTTGCGGCCACCGTGCAGGCGGCCGGACTGTTCACCGGGGCAGCGGCATGAGGGGCCGATGGGCAGCCGGGATCGTCCCGAGGAACTTCTGCTGGATAGTCAAGGATCACCTGGCGGTCAGCGAACGACCTGGCGGTTACGCGCCTAACCACCGCAAGGTTCGCCGCCATGAGGAGCTGTTGTGGCTTCGAGCCCAGGGCTTTACGAGGGTCGTATCGCTACTCGCCTCGACTCACAATCTCCATGCATATGACGAGCTCCACCTCGAATGGTCGCGCTTTGCCATGCCCGCTGCCTCCGACACTCGCGACGTCCTCGCCGAGCTTTATCCAGCCTTGCACGGCTGGTTGCGCAACAATGAACGTGTACTGCTCCACCAGGAGGAGCTCGGCGACTGTGTGATGGGTGTGGTCGCTGGCTACCTGCTGTGGAGCGAGATCCTTCCCGACGGACCTCGAGCCATCACGGCCATGGAACAGCTGCTCCGTCGCCAGATGGGCACCGCCGGGCGAATGATCGTCAGCGTCGTGGAGGAGGTCCCGTCGCTGGAGAGCCTCGCCGCTCTCGAGGTCGCCGCCGCTGAGCAAGACGGCAAGACCGCGCCACCGCAAGGCGCCGGGGCAGAGCGGACAAGCGACTCAGACGCCGGGGCGGACAACGAGGCAGCCTCTCCGGGTGCTCGCGGGCCGGAGGAGGAAGCACCGCTGTCACTACCGAGCGAAGAGGCCCGCGGCACAGAACAAGAGTTTGCGGCCACTGCTGAGGACCCCGGAGGCGACGAAGGTGAGCCGTTGGGAGACGAGCAGGACGACGACCCGGCCTGCGACCCCTCGTAGATGGCCGATCGGATCGAGCTGCGGGGGCTGCGGGCGCTCGGGCGCCATGGCGCCTCAAAGGACGAGCAGGACACCGCCCAGCCCTTCGAGATCGACCTGGAGGTCGAGGCCGACTTTGTTGCGGCAGCTGATGACGACGACCTGGCAAAGACGGTCGACTACTCGCTTGTTGTAGGCAAGGCCTTGGAGATCGTCAGCCTGCGCCAGTTCCGTCTGCTCGAGGCGCTCGCCGGGGCGATCGCGACGGGGATCCTCGAGATACCTGAGGTCCAAGCGGTCACGGTGACGGTTCGCAAGCTCCGCCCCCCTGTCGCGGCTGACCTGGCCTCCGCCGGGGTGCGGCTCCGCCGGGAACGTACGGACAGGTCCGCATGAGCGTGGAGACGTTCTTGGGTCTCGGCTCGAACATGGGCGATCGCCTCCGCTATCTCGAGCTGGCCGTGAAGGTGCTCAAAGGCATCGATCCTCTCCTCAGTGTCTCGCCGGTTTACGAGACGGCCCCGCTCGGCGGCCCGGAACCGCAGAACAGGTACTTCAATTGCGTTGTCCGGCTCGAGTCCACGCTCAGTGCGCGCCAGCTTCTCGAGGTTGCACACGGGCTCGAGGACCTGACGGGCCGGATTCGGACCGTGCGCGACGGACCCCGTGAGCTGGACGTCGACATTCTTCTCATCGGAGACCTTCAAATCACCGAGCCCGATCTCGTGGTGCCGCACCCGCGGATGTCCGAGCGCGGGTTCGTGTTGGCACCGCTCGAGGACCTCGACGCGTCCCGCGTGCCACCGAGCTGGCGGACCCGACTCGCCGAAACGGACCCGGCGTCACTAGATGTACGTCGGGTTGGTACGCTCCGATGACAGAGACGCGAACGGCACCTGGAGACAGGGCCGGAACGGAAAGAGCTCACCATGACTACGGTTCGCATCATCGGGCACGGGCGCGCCGGCACATCTTTTGCCACGGCCTTTGGCGCTGCGGGCGTCGAGGTCCGGGGCCTTCTCGGGCGCGCCGATGACGTTTTCTCGGCGGCCGCCGATGTCGACGTACTGTTGCTGGCGGTTCCTGATCAGGCTGTCGTCGACGTCGCGTGGGCTGTCTCACCGGTTCCCGGCACCGTAGTGGCCCATTGTTCGGGGGCACTCGGCCTCGAGGTACTCGCGCCCCATGAACGCGTCGCGGCGCTCCACCCGTTGGTTACCCTTCCCGACCCCGCGACCGGAGCCGAGCGCCTTGGATCGGGCGGTTACTTCGCTGTGGCCGGTGACCAGGCCATCGTCGACCTCGTCCACGCGCTCGGTGGCAAGGCGCTCGTGATACCTGCGCAGGCAAGGGCCGCGTACCACGCTGCAGCTTGCATGGCATCGAACCATCTCGTGGCACTGCTCGGCCAGGTACAACGCGTGGCCGCGACAGTCGGTCTGCCTCTGGAGGCCTTCCTGCCCCTTGCCCGAGGTGCCCTCGACGACGTCAGCCGGCTCGGACCTGCCGCGGCGCTCACAGGCCCGGTCTCTCGCGGGGACCTGACCACGATCGAACGTCACCGCCAGGTGTTGGACCCGGCCGAGCTTGGCGGTTACGACGCTGGGGTCGACCTCGCCCGCCGACTTGTGATCGCGGGCCGGCAAGGATGAGCGTGCCCGACCGTACGCCTGCCGCAAGCTGCGGGCGCGGCGCTGGCCACCATCGTCCAGGCAACCTCGGGACGGGAATGTGGAGGTAATCACCTCACGCGACGAGTTCCGAAAGGCGACCTCGGACGTGCGCGCAGGTGGCTCCCGCCTCGGCCTTGTGCCGACGATGGGCGCCTTCCATGAGGGGCACATTTCACTCCTGCGGGCCGCGGCATCGAGCTGCGACGTGGTGGCGGTGAGTATCTTCGTGAACCCGCTTCAGTTCTCCTCCGCTTCGGATCTAGCGCAGTACCCGGCCGACTTGGACAAGGACATCTCGATGGCTCAAGCGGTTGGCGTCGGACTGCTGTTCGCGCCTTCGGCGCAAGAGATGTACCCCCGGGGGGAACCGGAAACGAGAGTCGAGCCGGGACCTCTCGCCGATCGCCTCGAGGGCGCCTCCCGCCCGGGCCATTTCACGGGCGTCGCGACCGTCGTGACCAAGCTGCTGTCGCTTAGTGGGCGGTGTCGGGCATTTTTCGGGGAGAAGGACTTCCAGCAGCTGGCTCTTGTGCGCCGCCTGGTCGCGGACCTCGATCTCGATGTCGAGATCGTCGGGTGCCCAACGGTGCGTGAGTCTGATGGTCTTGCGTGCTCGAGCCGCAACCGCCGACTGGGGCCGGACGATCGGAGCGCGGCGACCGTGCTGTTCAAGGCGCTCGAAGCGGGGCGTGACGCGCTGTCAACAGGGGCGCGGCAGAGTGCGGAAGTGGAAGCGACGATGGTCGGCGTGGTTGCGGCTGAGCGGCGCGCCGAGTTGGACTATGCAGTTGTCGTGGATCCAGTCACCCTCGGGTCACCTGCATCGCTGTCTGGAGAGCTTCGGCTTCTCATCGCGGCTCGAGTCGGGCCAGTCCGACTGATCGACAACTTGGGGGTGAAGTGATGGAACTGAGTCCGCCTGCCAAGGTTTGGCAGGCCGAGCGGCGCGAGTGGCGGTGAGTCCGCTGGAGCGGCTCGAGGTCCTCGTAATCGGGAGCGGGGTGGCGGGCCTTTCCGCCGCGGTACGTCTTGCCCAGCTCGGCGGTGCCAGGGTCGGGGTTCTGACCAAGGGCGAGTTGGAGCAGTCGACGACACGTTGGGCGCAGGGAGGTATCGCCGCCGTGTTGCCCGGCGACGAGGACTCAACCGATCTCCACCTCGCGGACACCCTCCGGGCCGGAGCTGGACTGTGCGACGAGGCAGCAGTTCGCGTGCTTGTCGACGAAGGTTCTGATCGCGTCTACGAGCTCATCGCGCTCGGCGCCGTGTTCGACAGGAGCCCCGGCGGTGGGTTGTCCAGAGCCAGGGAGGGCGGCCACTCGACCGCGCGCGTTCTGCACGCGGGAGGGACCGCTACAGGCGCGGAAGTGGAAAGGGCCCTCGTCGCAGCGGTGCGTGAGAGTGCCGCCGCGATCCTCGAGGATTGGTTTGCCCTCGACCTTGTCCTCGAAGGTGCCCGGTGCACAGGCGTCGTCGCGCTCGACCCCGAAGGTCGGCTCCAGCGCGTCGAGGCCTCCCACGTCGTTCTCGCATGCGGCGGCGCGGGACAGATGTACTCGGTCACTACCAATCCGGTCGAAGCGACCGGTGACGGCATCGCGATGGCGCTTCGTGCCGGAGTTCCGGTCGCCGACGTGGAGTTCGTGCAGTTTCATCCGACCGCGCTCCACCACCCGGCCATGCCACGCCCGCTCATCTCGGAGGCATTGCGTGGTCACGGGGCGGTGCTGCGCGATCGAGCGGGCGATCGTTTCGTCGACGAGCTTCTCCCGCGTGACCGCGTGAGCCGCGCGATCGCCGTCAAGCTGGCGGAGGAGGGCAGCGATCACGTGTGGCTGGACGCGACTGCTCTGGAGGACTTCGCGCGAAGGTTCCCGACGATCGCGGAGTCGCTGGCTGAGGCAGGCTTTGACCCTGTCCGTGACTGGCTGCCGGTCGCGCCCGCCGCCCATTACCTGTCCGGAGGCGTGCTTGTGAACCTCGACGGCGCGACGGCGCTGCCAGGGCTCTGGGCGGCAGGAGAAGTCGCGTGCAGCGGGGTTCACGGTGCAAACCGGCTCGCGTCGAACTCGCTCCTCGAAGGCATGGTTTTCGGGGCTCGATGCGTCGATGCCATCTTGTCGGGTCAAGACGCGCCTGAACCCACCGGTGCGCTCGCAGGCCTGGACACAGAGATCGCCCAGGGGCTGCCGGGCGACGACATGCCACGGCCGATCCCGGTCAGGCCCGTCGTTGAGTGCCGGTGCAGGGCTGATCACCATCTGGGAAGTGCCGCTATGGAGTTCGGCGATTCGCCGCATCCCATCGCGAGCGCCGCGGCTCATCGGTCCGCTCTTCAAGCCGCCATGACCAGCTGGGCTGGCGTTGTCCGCGACGCCTCCTCGCTCGCGCTGGCCTCTCGAGCCGTCAACAGCGTCGCGGCTGAGCTCGGCTCCACGTTGGAGCGTGCGACGGCCGAAGTGCGAAACCTCACCGACGTCGCCAGAGCACTGCTCGAAGCCGCGACCGAACGCGAGGAGACGCGCGGTTCACAAGTACGTTCGGATTTCCCAGATGTCTCGCCCGCTTTTCTCTGCAGGTTGTCGCACGATACAGACGGCGGCGCACAGCCCGCGAACGATCCCCAGCGCGGGTCAGCTGTGACCGGTTCGTGACGGGGCGCCCGTTGTACCGCGACGACGTCCATCCACCGGCTATGGCGATCCGCCATGCCGTAGCGATCGCTCTAGCCGAGGACGTGCTCCCGCTCGGCGACCTCTCCTCCGGCCTCATGCCCGAGGATTCGCGGGGACGGGCTGCATTTGTCGCGCGAGAGCAGGGTGTCGTCGCCGGCACCCGTTGTGCCGAACAGGCCTGCGTCCAAGTCGACCCTGGCCTCGAAGTGAACTGGCTGGTGAAAGAGGGCGGCGAGATAGGTCAAGGTGGCGTGATCGGGCGGGTCGAGGGTCCGTTACGGTCCCTTCTCACCGCCGAGCGAACCGCGCTCAACTTCCTCTGCCATCTCTCTGGTGTCGCGACCGCGGCGCGCCGCTACGTCGAGGCCGCCCGCGAAGCCAACCCGTCGACCAGGATCTGGGACACGCGTAAGACCACGCCCGGGCTGCGGTCGCTGGAGAAGGCGGCCGTGCGAGCAGGAGGCGCGGCAAATCATCGGGGCAGCCTCTCCGAGGCGGTGCTGATCAAGGACAACCACCTATGCGGGCTCTCGATCGGCGAGGGTGTCCGAAAGGCCCTGGAGCTCTGGCCGGGACGTATGGTCGAGGTCGAGTGCGAGCACCTCGGCCAAGTGACCGAGGCCCTTGATGCCGGGGCGACGCTTGTCATGTGCGACAACATGACGCCGGACGATGTCCGGGCATGCGTGGAGCTCGTGCGGGCACACCCGCGCGGGTCCACCGGGTCAGTCCTGGTCGAGGCCTCGGGCGGCATCAACCTCGAGAACGTCGCGGCCTACGCGAGGGCCGGCGCAGACGTGATCTCGGTCGGTGCCCTGACCCATTCGGTCATGGCACTGGACATCGGCCTCGATCTCGAGAGCGTGATCCTCGGCGCGAACTGACGTGGCTTTGTCAGCGACACCTGGTGTCGGCTAGGCGAGCCCGCTCGGTCAGCCGACGTGTCCGGTGACGTAAGCCTTCGTGCGGGCATCGCTGGGAGTGTCGAACACCCGGTCGGTTGGTCCTACCTCAACCAGTTCTCCCACACGGTCCTCGCCGAGGAGGAAGACGGCGACGTTGTCCGAGACGCGGGCGGCCTGGAACATGTTGTGGGTGACAAGGGCGATCGTCACCTCCCCAGACAGGTGTCTTATGAGGTCCTCGATCTTTGCTGTGGCCACCGGATCGAGCGCGGAGCACGGCTCGTCCATGAGGAGCACCTCGGGCTCGATGGCGAGAGCGCGCGCGATGCACAGGCGCTGCTGCTGACCACCCGAAAGGCGCAGTGCGGGCTGGTGGAGGCGGTCCTTGACGATGTCCCAAAGGGCGGCGTTGTGAAGCGCGGCTATGCCCATTTCGCGGAGGAGGCGCTTGTTGCGCACACCGTTGAAACGCAGCCCTGAGATTACGTTGTCGAAGATGCTCATTGTTGGGAAGGGATTTGGCTTTTGGAACACCATCCCGATCCGGCTTCGCAGCACCTCCGGCTGAACGTCTGTTCCATAGACGTCGAGGCTGCCTAGCCTGATCGTGCCTCGAACGACCCCTCCCGTGTGGTCGTGGAGCCGGTTGATGGCGCGCAACACACTCGTCTTGCCACATCCGGACGGACCGACGAGCGCAGTCACCTCGCGAGCGGGCAGCTGGAGGGTGACATTGCGGACGGCGACGTGATCCCCGAAGCTGATGCTCACGTCATCGAGTGTCACCGCAGTGCCGTGCGCACCGGCGTCCGGTTTGCCTGCCGGCACCCTCGATTCCTTCGCGAGCTGCCCTGATCGGTCCCCGAAAAGGGTCTGCTGATCGGTCTCGTGGTTCGCTCCCGTATCTGTGGCAGCGTCGTTTTGCTTCATCGTGTCTTCCTGTTGAGTGTCCACGCGACTGTCCTGGCGATCACGCTCAGGATAAGCACAAGGGCGAGGAGCACCAGCGCCGTTCCCCAGGCTGTTTGCTGAGCGTCCGGGTACGGCTGTGTCGCGTCATTGAAGATGAGCAGCGTCATGGCGAATGTGGGAGAGGCCACAGTGAACAGGAGCGGGGCGGTTTCGCCAACGCCACGGGCCAGTGCCAGTAGGTTGCCGGTCACCACTCCCGGCAGCGCTCCCCGCAACACGACGGAGCGGGCCACGCGCGACCGACGCGCACCGAGCGAGATTCCCGCTTCCCACAGGTCGACCGAGACTGTTCGCATGGCCTCCTCGTTCGCTCGGACCATGATGGGCAACATCAAGACTCCGAGCGCGAAACCGGCAGCCACGTCCGAGAAATGGTGGAACCGCTCGACATAGACCGCGTAGGCGAAGATGCCGATGATGATCGAGGGAACGCCTGACATGACGTCCGCGCTGAAGCGGATGGCAGAAGCGATCGGTCCCGGACGTTCGAATAGAAACAGGGCGATGAACAGCCCCAAGGGCACCGCCAAGGCGATCGCGTAGGCGATGATCTCACCGGAACCGACGATCGCGGTGGAAATGCCCCCACCGGGCACACCTTCCGGCGTTGGGGCATGCGCCAGGAAGCCGATGCTCAGTGCACCTGCTCCCTTCGATACCGTCGCGATGGCGAGGGCCACCAAGGGCGCCAACGCGATCGGGACTGCGAGCAGGCAGATCACCTGCATGGCGCGACCCGCAGTCCGGCGCCGTCCGATAGAGCGACGGGCCGAGTCCCGCACGACGAGCCGACGCCGGGCCACCTCGGCGAGCCCCATATCGGGCATTGCCCCATCAAGTGCCACTTGCATGGACGGGAGCTTGCTCATACGACCGCGCCCCGGACACCGAGCAGGCGTCGACCACCTCTTCTTCGGACGAGAAGCTGTCCTACGACATTGACGAGGATCGTGAGCAGGAGCAAGACGCCTGCCAGTGCTATAACCGCGCTCGTACCCAGTCCGGGGGAGGCCTCTGCGAACTGGTTGACGATCGCCGAGCCGAGTGTTGCCCCAGGAGCGAGGAGCGAATGGGGGATCGCCGGGCGGTTGCCTATGACGAGCGCCACGGCGATGCTCTCACCGAGTGCGCGCCCGATCGCCAGTGTGATTGCAGCAGCGATTCCGGACCGTGCGCCCGGCAGCACGGTGCGCCTCACCACCTGCCAGTGCGTGGCGCCGAGCGCCATCGCTGCCTCCCGGTCCGCGATGGGGACCCCGCCGAGCGCGGTCCGGCTCAGGGCGACGACGGTGGGAAGCGTCATGATGGCCAGCACCACCGAGGCCAGTAGCACGCTCGGCCCGTAGGCAGGCCCGCGAAATATCCGGTTCAGTACAGGAAGGCCCTCTAACGCGGGTTCGACATCGGTCGCGAACACCGGTGAGAGCACGAGCAGTGCCCACAGGCCCACGACGATGCTCGGCACGGCGGCGAGGAACTCGATGGAGGTGGAAAGCGGCGCGGCCAGCCACCGGGGCATCAGCTCGGATAGAGACACCGAAACGCCAAGGCCTACCGGCACGACGATGATCATGGCCACCAGCGTGGTGATGACCGTCCCCACGACAAGTGTCCCGCTCGCATAGTCGCCGGCGTCGGGGTTCCAGGTCCCCGACCACAGGAAGCTGATCCCCGAGTGAGCGAACGCCTGGCTCGACTGCGACACGATGCTGACAATCAGGCCGACCACGATCGCGGCGAAGAGCCCGGCCGCCCCCCACCTTAAGGTCGCGTACAACGGGCTCGAGGGCAGGAGCCGACGCTTGTGCCAGGGTCGCCGCGCGTCGGGACTGACGCCGCCCTCACCTGGCACGGCTGACCCGGAGGCAGGAGAGGGCGGCGAGTTGGCGATCGGTTCGTTCACAGCTTGGGTCGCGCTGCCCCCGTCTAGGACTGCAACTTGGACAGTGTCGCCTTGGCGAGCTGAGCAACATTGGACGGAAGCGCCGAGTAGCCGAGCGATTTCGCTTGCAGTTGTCCAGTCGTAACCACGTAGTAGAAGAGATTATCGAGTGCCGCGCTCTTGGCTGCGCTCGCCTGCTTCTTGTAGAGCAGCGTCCAGCTGAAGTTGGCCAACGGGTAGGTCGACGGGCCAGATTCGTCGATGATCGAGAATTTGGTCGCACTCAGGTGTGTCGCCTGTGCCCCGGCTTGGCCAATGGTGTAGGACGTCGGCCTCACGTATGAGCCCGACCCGTTCTTGACAGCGGCGTTGGTGAAACCAGCTTTCGACGCGTATCCGTAAGAGACGAAGCCGATCGCACCGGCCGTGGCCTTGACGAACGTGGCGACGCCGGTGTTGAGTTGCTCACCCTCGCCGATGTCGGGCAGCGGCCATGACGTGGACGCCTTCGACGTGCCGACCTTTGTGACCCATTTGGGCGAGGTTTTGATCAGGTACTGGTCGAGATCCCATCCAGGCCCTGATGAGTCGGCGCGGTGGACGGGGACGATGGCAAGATCCGGAAGGTTTGGTACCCCTGAGACCTTGGCGATAGCCGGATCGTTCCACTTGGTGATCGCACCGTCGAAGATCGCGGCGATTGTTGGTCCGTCGAGGTGCAGGCCATTCGGCGCGCCGGGCACGTTGTAACTGAGCGCCACACCGCCGAGCGCAACCGGCACTTGGAGGACAGCGCCGCCCGTGGCGGCAGCCTGCGCAGATGACGACATCGGAATCTCCGAGTCGCCGAAGTCGACCGTGTTTTCCTGGATGTCCTTGATGCCGACGCTGCTACCCGCAGGCGAGTAGTTGATGGTGACCTTCGAGTGGAGCTGCTCGTAGTTATAGAACACCTTGGTGAAGAACGGTGCAATCGAGTTTGCACCCGCTCCATTGAGCGTTATGGCACCCGGCGCCACGAACTCGGTCAGCCGGATGACTGGCTTTGCCTTTGAGGACGAACCCGACAGGGCCTGGCTGGCAGAACTCGACAAGCTCGCCCAGCACGGCGCAGCCAGGACGGCGGCGAGCCCGAGCACGGCGGGTGTGATGAAGCGTCGTTTCACTGTTCTCCTGTTCGTGGTCCATGGACGGATCCGATTATTGGCCATAAGTTTATTCTATTACTAGAAATAGTAGCAAGCCCCGGCACGACAGCATACGCAGGTCGTGACGCACTGCTGCCACAACTCCACGGCCCGCCCAGCTGCGCGCCAGACTCACATGTCCGAGACGACGCCCCTACGTCACTCAGGTTGTGATCTCGGCCTTCGAGCTGTCGAAGGCTGGTCGCGGCCGGGGCGTCCCGCGATCGGCACTTGGTAGAGCTGTCGAGGCCAGCGAGCTAATTGCAGCGCGCGGGTCCGCTTGCGCGTCCGAACCGATGGGCCGCGGATCCGGCTCGCAAGCTCGCTCGTGGCGGGACGGCGTTCCCGAGTCCGAACTCGGCTTGAACATCGTTCATGTCGGCACCGACAGTTTGCCGCTGTATGGAGGTGGGCTCGCTGCAACAGAACCATGGCTCGCTCAAGCGTGGTCTGGGCCCGGTTGGCCCGCTCGAGCGACTCCCGCGGCGCGGAGCGGCCGCGCCGGTTCGCGTGCCGTGGCTCGCCATGTAGACGCGGACGCGAGCGTCCACCTCCTTGAACGTGTCCTCGGCCGCCGACAGCGCAGATTGGGCTCCCGCAGCCTCGACAAGTGCCGCCAGCTCTTCTTGAAGCTCGTCGAGCCCGGCGTCTTCAGATGTCCAAATCCAGCTCAGACGCGTGGCGTCGTAGTACTCGAGCCGCCCTTTGACCTCCGGAACCGAGAGCAGCAGGGAGCCCTCCGGGACCAGGAGCCGGATCGTGTACTGAACCGCGTCGACGTTTCTCACGAGGTCATGTGAGATGACGAAGTCGAGCATGGCGTCGACCTCGGCTGCCTGCGTCCATGGTGTGAAGGGGAGCCATGATGGCCGGACCTCGATCCCGTGGCTCCGCAGCAAGGTGACCGCCGCGCTCTCGTTGGCGGCGGTATGGCCTTTGTCGAGGATGCGGAGAGTCTTGTCGTCGACCGATTCGAACGCCGAAACTACGAACAGACAGCCGACCTTCGCGAGGCCGGACCACAGGTCCTCGTGGTCGAGGATGTGTTCGACCTTGGTCGTGCAGTCGAAACTCAGATCCGGGAAGCTCGAGTGGATCGCCTGGGCGACTCGGACTGCGTGCCGCGGCCCGTTCAGGAAGTCAGGATCACCGAAGGTGATGTGCCTGGCGCCCATGGCCACGAGCTGGGACACGTCGCTCAGTACGACCTGTTCGGGTACGACACGAAGACGACCGTCGTACACGACCGGCAGCGGGCAGTGACGACAGCGGTGCGAGCAGCCGTGGCTCGCCTCGACTGCGCCGGCGAGTCGCTCCTCGTCGCCTATTACGAGCCTGGCGTAGCGATCGAGCGGCGGCAGAAGGTCGCGTGCCGGTGTTTCGAAGCCACCCCGGCCGAGTTGAACCACCACGTCCTCGGCACTTGCGGGCACCCTCGCACCACCGGTCCCGTCCGCCCATGCCACTAGCGCCGGTTCGTACTCGCCGATGATCACCCGGTCGGCGACGCCACCTACCGTCGAGTCGCGGCTCATGCCGGCATAGAGGCCGTACAGGCAGATCGGGAGATCAGGTCGCTGAGCCCGGACCGTGGTCGCCAGGGCCAATGCCATTCGCATCGCGGTGTGCATCGGTACCGAGAAAGCGACACCGTCGGCCCATTCCACGAGGTCTCGGTCCCAGGGCTCGATGGACACGTCGAGCGCGCGCACGTCGTGGCCAGCGGAACGCAGAGCAGCACCCGGGGAGGCCACATGCACCGGTTGATGTCCGAGTTCGTAGGTTGACACCAACAGGACGCGCACGCTCGCACGTTATAGCGATCTTGCCCACGCACGGTCCGGAGACGGTTTGGCAGCGCGACGGCCTTAACATAGGCAGTCCAACTTCCTCGAGGTCATCTCATGAGCGGCAGTGACAACAGCGTTAGTGACGGCGTCCCGGTCCTTCGGCTGACGGCGCTGGCTTTGGCCGAGATCATCGAATTGAGGGCCAGCGAGGCTGCCCCAGAGTCGCTCGCGCTGTGTGTGGAGATAAGCGGCGTTCATGACGACGTGTATACCTACGACATGTACTTCCAGGCCGCGTCCGACGCGGCGCCGGGTGACTGGATGGACAATCTCGACGGTCTCACCCTGCTCGTGCCGGGCCAGAGCATCGACCGTCTACGTGGTTCGGTCTTGGACCTGAGCCCGGAAGCAGATGGCGGTGGGATGGTGATCAGGAACCCGAACCGGCCACCTCCCGCTCGTCGGAGCCCTGCGATGACCGGCCCGCCGCCGGACCTGAGCGGTGACGTGGCTCAAAGGCTGCTCCAGGTCCTGGAGGAGCAGATCAACCCTGCGATAGCAGCACACGGCGGCCGTGCGGACCTTGTGGCAGTCGAGGTGGACACCGCCTACCTGCGTCTGTCAGGCGGGTGCGCCGGGTGTGGCATGGCGGCGGTGACGCTTAGTCAGGGCATCGAGGTGGCAATCCGCGAAAGTGTGCCGGAGATCGTGACCATCGTTGACGTGACCGACCACGCGTCAGGTACCAACCCTTATTACGAGGCGGCGAAGAAGTAGCGGCAAGTGCGGCTTCTTGAGGACGCTCAGCTCATGTCTCGGCGAAGCGGCTGAGATCCACAGCGGCATAGGACTCGGCTACGGCGTCGATCCGAGCCGTCGTAGCGACGCTTCGCACGACCTCGGCAAGCCGGTTCGCGGGTATCGCACAAGTCATTTCATCTCCCGGCAGGCCGGTGCGGGTCCGGCTGAGCGTGCAGCCGAGGCTGGCCGCCACCTGGTCCTGCTCCTTGGCGAGGGCTATGACGCGACATTGTGGCTTGCCTCCGATCTGCATGTCCGGCACCGCCTCGGCCATGAGCATGAGCTGGTCGGCCCTGATCCGAATGAGGACGACGTCCGGCGTGCCCGAGGTCTCAGTCAGCGGCCCGTAAGTCACCGAGCCTGGGCGCTCGCGCACCGTCGGAATGTCCGGGATCTGTTCGGGCGTGACCCAACCCGACTCCAGCAGAGCGGCCACATCGGAGTTGCCGGCCACTTCGTCTAGATCTGCAAAGCCGTGGACCAGGGTGCCGACGCTGCAATTGGCGTGGTCACCGGCAACTGTCGAGAAGGTTCTGTCAATGGCCTTGGTCCAAAATACGCAGCCGGCCGGGACCGGTCCCGTTCTCCCATCGGGTGCAGGCGTCGGCTTCGGGCCCTCGAAGGGAGTTACGCCCTTGGCGACGCCGGGGTCAAAGGTGATCGCGATAGGCGGCGTTGTCAGCTTCAGCGATGTCGTGAGCGCCTCTGCAAGTTCCGACCAGGAGGAGGAATTCATGGTTCCGGTTCTAGCGGTGCCGTTCCTGGCACTCGGCCATCACGCGAACACCGGAGCGATCACCCACGGCGCGAGCGGCTCACGGCTCGCTCCACGGCCGAGACGGGACCTGCACCTTGCTCCAGCAGGTCGAACTCCGACCTGCGCCGGATGATCGTCACCCCCACCAGAACGACGCCGCGATGACTACGTACAGGCCCACCAGGCAGACCCCCTCGAGCCAGGTCGACTCGCCGTCCAGCACGACGAACGCTGCGATCAGAGTCGTGACGGCTAGGACGATGCCGAGCAAAGGGGACAACACGAGAGTGAGCTGCGCTCCGCCTATGACCCCAGAGAGGAGGACCAAGGCAGGAATGAGCACAAGAGCGATCTGCACTGGGCTCTGCAGGATGACCGACAGGGCGTAGTCACTACGGTTACGTGCGGCCAGCTGGACACCGACGACGTTCTCAACGGCATTGCCGGCGATCGCCACCACCACGAGACCTGCGAACACCGCCGACATGTGAAGCGCCGAGAGCGCAGGTGTAAGTGCAGAGACGAACCAGTCAGAGACGAACGCCGCGGCGACGCTGGAGGCGAGCAGCGCTACGACTACGAGTGAGATCGACCAAGTGGCAACTTTGGTGCCGACTCCTTCGTCGTGTTCACCGGGACTCTCGGATCTGTTGGTCCCGTCTGTTCCGCTCTGTGCGTCTGCAACGAAGTCTTCTGGGGATGGCCGCACCTGGCGGCGGACCGATCCGGGAGTGGAAAGGACGAAGACGACCAGCAGCACGACAGCAGCGATGTCGGAAAGTGCGACCTCGTGATGCCTTACTGCGAGGTCTAGATGCACGCCGAGAGTCGGGATCATGAGGACCGAGACGGCGAGTACGAGCAGGACCACTATTGTTCGGGCGTTCTCGGCCGGGAAGCGTTGTGTCCCATGTTTCAGGCCCCCGACTATGAAGGCGAGTCCCAGGACAAAGAGCACATTGGCGAGGATCGAGCCGATGAGCGCGGCCTGGACGACGCCCACCAGACCCGCCCGGAGCGCAAAGATCCCGAAGAAGAGCTCGGGGAGGTTCCCGAGAGCAGACTGGACGACGCCGGTCATGCCTGACCCGAGACGATCCCCGAGCCGGTCGACGCTTCGTCCCACGATGGCCGCGAGGAGCCCGAGGGCCAACGCGGAGACGATGAACGGGACCACACGGCCCGTATGGACATAGCGGGTAGCGGCCGACCCAGCGGTGAGCAGCGCGCCGGCGACGAGCAGCCGGATGTCGCTTCGAGAGAGCCTGGAACGCACGGCGGCTGTCTAGCCTTGAACGCTGGCGTTGTCGGTTTGGGTCACGGTCCCCACTCCCATGAAACCATACGGCGTCCGGCGACCAACCGTCTGGGCGTGGCAGTCGAGATGACCGGTCCGCCGGTGAAGTAGACAGATGCGTGATGCTGCTTGCTCTTGATGTGGGAAACACCCAGACGGTGATCGGGCTTTTCGCATCGGCTGCCGTCTCGGGACAGAATCGGCCGGAAAGTGGCGACGAGCCAGTGGTCGCCAGTGCCCGCAGTGACTCGGCGAGGGGCGACTCGGGTGAACTGGCGGGCCTGCTCTACCACTGGCGTCTTGCAACCGTCGTCGAGCGCACTGCCGACGAGTACGCGCTCCTGATCACCGAGCTGCTCCGGCTGGTCGGGCTCGAGTTCACAACGCCGGCGGCTGGCGGTGTCGGCGGAATGGTCGTTTCGTCCTCGGTGCCGGAAGTGACTTCAGCGATCAGGGAGATGGCGCACCTCTGGTTCGACGTCCCACTTGTCGTGGTCGAGCCGGGGATCCGCACCGGGATGCCGATTCTCTACGACAACCCGAAAGACGTCGGAGCGGACCGTGTTGCCAATGCTGTCGGTGCCATCGACTTGTACGGCGGGCCGGCCATCGTCGTGGACATGGGCACGGCGACGACGTTCGACGCCGTCTCGGCTGCGGGCGAGTACCTCGGCGGTGCCATCACGCCCGGGATCGCGATCAGCATGGAGGCGCTCTTCGAACATGCCGCGGCGCTGCGCCGTGTCGAGCTTGTGGAGCCACGCAACGTGATCGGCAAGTCGACCGTCGAGTCGATCCAGTCCGGGGCCGTCTACGGCTACACGGGTCTCGTCGATGCGATGTGCCGCCGCATTGCCCACGAGCTCGGTCCGTCCGCGGTCATCGCGACCGGTGGGCTCGCCGGGCTCATCACTCCGCTGTCGGAGATGATCCAGCATCACGAGCCGTGGCTCACCTTGCATGGCCTTCGCCTGGTATTCGAGCGCAACATAGCGCGCGACGAGAGTGGGAGAGAGATGTGAGGGAGATCGGATACCGCTTCGAGACCACGTCGGGCGCAGGCGACGTGGCCCGCTCGTTTGCCCATCTTGCAACCGGCGAGGAGTCGGGCGTCACGGTCGCGACCGCCGGTCGGCTCATGCTGTCTCGGCCTCAGGGAAGGATTGCTTTTGCCGAGCTACGGGACTGGACGGGGGGCATCCAGTTGTTCGCACTTGCCGCCCTCACACCCGATTTCGAGGAGTTCTGCCGGCTGTCGCTCGGAGACTGGATCGGTGTGACGGGCGAGGTCGTCCGTACGCGACGAGGTGAGCTCTCGGTGAAGGTGGCTTCCTGGGAACTGCTCGCGCAGGCTCGTCGCGGCTTCGGTGACAAGTGGCACGGTGTCTCCGATCCCGATATCCGCTACCGCCAGCGCGAGCTCGACCTGTGGGCCAACGACGGGGTGCGCGACATATTTCTGTTGCGTTCCAAGGTGATCGCTTCGATCCGGCGCCGGCTCGGTGCCGCCGGCTTCGTCGAGGTCGAGACGCCGGTGTTGCACCCGATCCCCGGTGGCGCGGCGGCGCGGCCGTTCGTCACGCACTACAACGCACTTCACACCGACGTGTACCTCCGCATAGCGACGGAGCTCTACCTGAAACGGTGTGTCGTCGGCGGGATCGAGCGCGTGTTCGAGATCGGGCGAACCTTCCGCAACGAGGGGCTGTCGCCGCGCCACAACCCGGAGTTCACGATGCTCGAGCTCTACCAGGCCTATGGCGACTACACCGACATGATGCAGATCTTCGAGGACATCGTGGCAGGAACGGCTGAGGAGCTTCTTGGCACGACGGTGATCCCCTATCAGGGCCGAGACATCGATCTCACGCCGCCGTGGCGGCGGGCGACCCTCGTCGAGCTCATAGCGGAGCACGCCGGCGTCGAGGTCGACCTGTCGATGGGGAAGGAGCACCTGCAGCGCGTGGCGTCGAGCCTGGGAGTGCCGTTCGAGCCCTGGTACGGGCCCGGCAAGCTCATGCTGGAGATCTATGAGAAGACGACCGAGGCCGAGCTCTGGGGCCCGGTATTCGTGTGCGACTACCCCCAGGAGGTTTCGCCGCTTGCCCGCGCTCACCGCTCGAAACCCGGCTACGTGGAGCGCTTCGAGCCGATCGTGGCAGGCCGAGAGCTCGGCAACGCCTTCAGCGAGCTGACAGATCCCGACGACCAAAGAGCTCGTTTCGAGGAACAGGAGCGCGAGAGGGCACTTGGTGACGACGAGGCGATGGTGGTCGATCGGGACTACCTGCGGGCCCTCGAGCTCGGGTTGCCGCCGACCGGCGGTCTCGGGCTCGGGATCGACCGGCTCGTGATGCTTTACGCGGATGTCGCGAACATCAAGGAGGTCCTGCTGTTCCCGGCCCTTCGTCCCGAAGACAATTTGTCTGAGGCGCGCTCCACAGCATCCGGGGAGCCTGAAACCTGAGCAGCCGCCGGTTCTCAGCTCGGAGCGAGGACCCTCACAGTGGAGCCCTGCAGGTCATCGACGACGTTGTAGCCGAACTCGACCAGCGCTTTGGGTATGAGGCCGTCGCCCAGATGGGCGGCTGCTGCGGCGGCAGTCCTGGCGTATTCCCGGGCGATCTCGTGGGCAGCCGAAATGCCCGGCGATGCCGCGACGAGCGCCCGCGCCTCTTCTCGTTCGGCTTCGCCGAGCGGTTGGCCCAGCAGCTCGCGAAGCCTTGGACCGACGGCACGGTCGAGGAGCGCACGCTGCACCGGCAGGGTGTAGATGCCTTCGGCGAGATCCTGCCCGGGCGGCTTGCCGAGTTCGGCCTCGGTGGCGACGACGTCGAGGACATCGTCGCGGATCTGAAATACCATGCCGAAAGCCTCGCCGAAGGCCGACAGGTCGTCGATCTCGGACCGTTTGAGGCCGGCCGTGAGTGCACCGATCCGGCACGCAGTCGACATGAGTGCCGCGGTCTTGTCGGAGATGCAGCGAAGGTAGTCATCCTCGTCCCGCTCGATCTGGAACGCCGAACGTACCTCTGCCACTTGTCCCTGGCAGAGCCGGGCGAGCGTCGAGGCGAGCAACCCGGCGACTTCGGTGCCGAGCCCGGCTGCGATCTCTGCTGCCCGGGCCAGCAGGAAGTCACCGGCCACGATCGCCACGAGGTTGCCCCACCGGGCGTTAACGCTTTCGACGCTCCTGCGGCGGGTCGCCTCGTCCATGACATCGTCGTGGTAGAGCGATGCGAGGTGGACGAGTTCGACCGAGACCCCACCGAGCAGGATCTCCGTGGTGACGTCGTCGCTTTGCAAGTAGGAGGCGGCAATAGCAAGCGACGGCCTGAGACGTTTGCCGCCCGCTTGGATGAGGTGGCTCGCCACTTC
The DNA here is from genome assembly GCA_003140595.1 of Acidimicrobiaceae bacterium. Taxonomy (GTDB): domain Bacteria; phylum Actinomycetota; class Acidimicrobiia; order Acidimicrobiales; family Bog-793; genus Fen-455. The sequence goes on from PLKG01000156.1 coordinate 103,333, forward strand.
GTTCAAGAAGGGGTCGTCGCCGCGCACCGAGTCCCGCAGGCACAACTCGAGGCGTGCGAGGTCATCCTCGCGGATCGGAAGGGCGAAAGGGTCCGGGCTGCTCACCAAGTCCGCCACCTTAGGCCAAAGGAGCACCGAACCGATAGCCAGGCGCCCACCCCATTATTCCGCAACACTGTAATCTTCCCCTATCAGGTGTCCAATTCGGACCGGTCGTTGGTCCGGCTTGTAGATCAGCTCCGGTTGGCCCGGATCACACCACTAAGGGTTGGGGGGCCGTAGTCCGATGTTAAGAGGGGGAGCTAGCTTCCGGCGCGGCGGGTTGTCGCGCACCAGACCGGTAGACTCTCCCCACAGAGAAGACCACAAGGGAGTCTGAGTTGTTCGAGCGATTTACCGATCGGGCACGCAGGGTACTGGTCCTGGCTCAGGAGGAAGCGCGCCTCTTGAACCACAGCTTCATCGGGACCGAGCACATCCTGCTCGGCCTCATACATGAGGGCGAAGGAGTTGCGGCCAAGGCGCTTGAGTCGCTTGGTATCTCGCTCGAGGCTGTGCGCGAAAAGGTCGAGGAGACGATTGGACCTGCGGGGTCGGCTCCGACGGGGTCCCCACCGTTCACGCCCCGCGCGAAGAAGGTGCTCGAGCTGTCCCTCCGCGAGGCGCTGCAACTCGGCCACAACTACATCGGGACAGAGCACATGTTGCTCGGCCTCGTCCGTGAGGGCGAGGGCGTCGCCGCCCAGGTCCTCGTCAGCCTCGGCGCCGACCTGACGCGAGTGCGACAGCAGGTCATCCAACTGCTCTCTGGCTACCAGGGGCGTGAGGGCGCGACAACCGCTCCCGGCGCTTCCAGCACCGATAGCCCCGCCGGGTCTCCGCTGCTCGACCAGTTCGGCCGCAATCTGACTCAGCTGGCGCGTGAGCACAAGCTCGATCCCGTCATCGGTCGCGACAGGGAGATCGAGCGGGTCATGCAGGTGCTCTCACGTCGCACCAAGAACAACCCGGTTCTCATCGGTGAGCCCGGTGTCGGCAAGACCGCCATCGTAGAGGGCCTGTCCCAGCAGATCGTGGATGACGACGTCCCCGACACTCTGAAGGGCAAGCAGCTCTACACCCTCGACCTGGGCGCATTGGTCGCCGGTAGCCGCTACCGCGGCGACTTCGAGGAGCGGCTCAAGAAGGTCCTGAAGGAGATCAGGACCCGCGGAGACATCATCCTGTTCATCGACGAGCTCCACACCCTGGTTGGTGCCGGTGCGGCAGAGGGTGCCATCGATGCCGCCTCGATCCTCAAGCCGATGCTCGCGCGGGGCGAGCTCCAAACCATCGGTGCGACGACGCTCGACGAGTACCGCAAGCACCTCGAGAAGGACGCGGCCCTCGAAAGGCGGTTCCAGCCGATCAAGGTCGAGGAGCCGACCTTGGCCCACACGATCGAGATCCTGAGAGGGCTTCGCGACAGGTACGAGAAGCACCACCAGGTTACGATCACCGACCAGGCCCTGGTCGCCGCAGCGAACCTCGCCGACCGCTACATCTCGGACAGGTTCCTCCCCGACAAGGCGATCGACCTCATCGACGAGGCCGGTTCGCGTCTTCGGATCCGCCGGATGTCCACTCCGCCCGAGCACCGCAAGATCGACGAGGAGCTGTCCAAGATCCGCCACGACAAGGACGCCGCCATCGGTCGGTCGAACTTCGAGGAGGCGAAGAAGCTCGCCGACAAGGAGAGCGACGCACTCGAACGCAAGGCTGCGCTGAGCGTCTCCTGGCGTTCCGCCGGTGAAGAGGTCTTCGACGTCGTCGACGAGGACGTGATTGCCGAGGTGCTTGCGAACTGGACTGGGATCCCGGTCTACAAGCTCACCGAGGAGGAGACTGCTCGTCTCCTGCGCCTTGAGGAGGATCTGCACAAGCGGGTCGTCGGACAGGAGGACGCGATCAACGCGCTGTCACGCGCGATCCGCCGTACCCGTGCCGGCCTCAAGGACCCCAAGCGTCCGAGCGGGTCGTTCATCTTCCTCGGACCGACCGGTGTCGGCAAGACCGAGTTGGCCAAAACGCTCGCCGAGCTGCTCTTCGGTGACGAGTCCTCGCTCATCCAGCTGGACATGAGCGAGTACATGGAAAAGCACACCGTGAGCCGTTTGGTCGGGTCACCTCCGGGCTACGTGGGCTACGAGGAGGGTGGCCAGCTCACCGAAGCCGTCCGGAGGAAGCCCTTCGCGGTGGTGCTGTTCGACGAGATCGAAAAGGCGCACCCCGACATCTTCAACACCCTCCTTCAGATCTTGGAGGATGGTCGTCTCACAGACGCCCAGGGGCGCTCGGTCGACTTCAAGAACACTGTGCTCATCATGACCTCGAACCTCGGGACCTCGGACCTGCGCAAGTTGTCGCTGGGGTTCCAGAAGTCGAGCGAGTCCGTGACCTACGAGCGGATGAAGCAGCGAGTTCAAGAGGCGCTCAAGAACCACTTCCGGCCGGAGTTCCTGAATCGGATCGACGAAGTCATCGTGTTCCACGAGCTGACCATGGACGAGGTCGTCGAGATCGTGGAGCTCCTCATCCGCCGGGTCCGCGACCAACTGGAAGGACAGGGCATAGGACTGGAGCTGACGCTCGCCGCCAAGCGGTTCGTCGCCGCGAGAGGCTACGCGCCTGAGCTTGGTGCCAGGCCGTTGCGCCGTTCCATCCAGCAGCTCGTGGAGGACCCGCTCTCGGAGAAGATCCTCTGGAAGGAATTCCGGGTTGGCGAGACGGTGATCGTCGACGAGGAGGATGGTGCGCTCGTCTTCCGCGCTATCGAGGGCTTCGAGCCGCCGGCGGTCGAGTTCGCGGGGGCCGGCGCCGACTCCTGAGCACCTCGCAGGTACCGGACCAGGGCCGCAAGACCCTCACGGGAGTGTGACACCCGACTCGTAACGTCGGACCATGACCCGACCGAAGTCGATCCACCGCTGCAGTGCATGCGGGCATGACTCGTCTCGCTGGTCGGGTCGCTGCCATGCCTGTGGCGAGTGGAACACTCTCGTGGAGCAGCTCGCGCCGGTGTCCGCCTCGGCACGGCCCTCACATCGGACTGCCGGGCTTCCTTTTTCGGGCGATCCCGGGTATGACGTCGCGCTATTGCCCCTCGGTTCGATCAGCCCGGAAGGCGCCGCTGCCGCGCCGACCGGAATTGGCGAGCTCGACAGGGTTCTCGGCGGCGGCCTTGTCGCCGGGTCGGTGACGGTTCTCGGTGGCGAGCCGGGCGTCGGCAAGTCCACGCTCGTCCTCCAGATACTGGCAAGCCTTGCGGCGCGAGGTAAGACCTCGCTCCTCGTGGCGGCGGAGGAGTCCGGCGAACAGGTCCGGTGCCGCGCCGCGCGACTTGGGGCTGCGGTCGAAGGCTGTTACCTGTTGGCGACGACCGACCTCGATGTCGCCATTGGCGCCGCGAGTCAGCTCGGGCCCGCGTTCATCGTCGTCGACTCGATCCAGGCGGTCTCCGATTCGGCATGCGGGTCCCAGGCAGGTTCACCCAGCCAGGTGCGCGAGTGCGCGGGCCGCCTCGTGCGCTACGCGAAGTCGTCGGGGGTCGCGACCTTGTTGGTGGGCCACGTGACCAAGGACGGTGGGCTCGCCGGGCCGCGAACTCTCGAGCACCTCGTCGACACGGTTCTGTCGTTCGACGGCGACCGTCACGAGTCGCTCCGCATGCTCTCGGCTTCGAAGCACCGCTACGGCTCGACCGGCGAGCTAGGGCTGTTCGAGATGACCGAGACCGGACTCACCGGAATCGTGGATCCGAGCGACATGTTGCTCAGGGACCGCCGCCGTGGCGTGCCGGGCAGCATCGCGGTGCCCGTGCTCGAGGGACGGAGACCACTCGTCATCGAGGTCCAAGGCCTTGTCGGGCCGACGACATCGGGAACCCCGAGGAGGGTGACTCAAGGTGTCCTCGGCGGTCGCCTCGCGCTGGTTCTCGCCGTGCTCGAGCGGAGGTGCCACCTGGCTCTAGCCGCATCGGACGTGTTCGTTTCCACCGTGGGCGGCCTGCGTGTGAGCGAGCCAGCCGCCGACCTTGGAATCGCGTTGGCCCTGGTCTCTGCGGTGACAGGGATCCCGATCGGAGACGAGGTAGTGGCGTGCGGTGAGGTCGGGCTCGCCGGCGAGCTTCGCCAAGTGCAGGGGATCGAGCGCCGCCTGGTCGAGGCGGCGAGGCTCGGATTCCGCCTTGCCGTTGTCCCGCAGTCCGCGCCCGAGGGACCGATGGATTTGGAGCTGCTCAGAGCAGGTACCCTGCTAGAGGCGGTTCGACTGTTGCTTGGTGTGGTTCCTGCCGCAAGATCGCGTTCTTGGAGCGAGCCTGGCGGCGGTCCCGAGTTGAGCGACGGCCGCGACGTCCGTACCCTGGTGAGGACCCCACCTTCCCTCGTTTCGTGAGGAGTTCCATTGTTTGATGTCGGGGACAAAGTTGTCTATCCCCATCACGGTGCCGCTGTTGTTGAGCGGCGAGAAATGCGAGAAGCCTTCGGCGAGAAGCGTGAGTACCTCGTACTCCGGCTCGCGTACGGCGATCTCACTCTCATGGTGCCGTCCGACAACACAGCTGAGGTTGGACTTCGAGAGGTGATCAACGATGAGGAGGTGGAGGAAGTCTTCGCTGTCCTTGGCAAGAAGGAGGCGAGGATGCCCACCAACTGGTCTCGTCGCTACAAGAACCACGTCGAGAAGCTCAAGTCTGGCGACATCTATCAGGTCGCAGAAGTGGTTCGGAACCTCTCGATCCGTGACAAGGACCGTGGTCTGTCCGCCGGCGAGAAGCGAATGTTGACGCGAGCGCGCCAGATCCTCGTTTCCGAGCTGACCTTCGCGATCGGCGTGAGCGAGGCCGAGGCGGAGGAGCGCCTCAACGCCGCTCTGCCATAGAGCAGGGCGTGCAAGCGACGCGTGGGCGTCGAGGTCTGGGTGATCGTTGTCGCCGCAGGTCAAGGACGGCGATTCGGTCAACCTAAGCAGTTCGCCGCTCTCGGCGGCCGGCCCGTGATCGAGTGGAGCCTCGACGCGTCGCGCTCGGTGGCCCGCGGCGTCGTGGCTGTGGTGCCGGAGTCGTTTCTCGGGCGTCCCGGGATCGGCAAGGGCGCCGACCGCGTGATCTCGGGAGGCCCTACTCGAGCCTCCTCGGTCCGCCGGGGCCTTGCGGCGGTTCCGGAGAACGCTGACGTCGTCGTCGTCCACGACGCCGCCCGGCCACTGGCCTCGCGCGAACTGTTCCGTGCCGTCGTCGACGCGGTCGTTGCTGGCGCCGACGGGGCCATTCCCGGCCTCGCGGTCTCGGACACCGTCAAGCGTGTTCTCGGTGGCCGCGTCGTGGAGACTCTCGACAGGAGCGAACTGGTGGCTGTGCAGACGCCGCAGGCCTTCCGTGCCGAGGCTCTACGGCGAGCGCATGCCGACGCACCGGAGGCGACAGACGACGCCGGTCTTCTCGAGGCTCTCGGTTTGAGCGTCGTGGTCGTCCCCGGCGAGTACCACAACTTGAAGCTGACATCACCCGACGACCTCGCGACGGCAGAGAAGTGGAGCAACCGGTGACCAAGTTACGAGTGGGGATCGGTTTCGATCAGCATCCCTTCGCAGACGGCCCTGATCGTGACAAGGTGCTGGTCTTAGGCGGGGTCCGTTTCGACGCTGCTCAAGGTCTGCAGGGTCACAGCGATGCCGACGTCGTGGCACACGCGGTCGCAGACGCCATGCTCGGTGCCGCTGGACTCGGCGATATCGGCGCCCACTTTCCCGATACCGAGCCGCGTTGGGCCGGTGCTGACAGCATCGCGATCCTGGCTCAGGTGACCTCGCTCGTGGCGGCTGGCGGGCTGCGGCTGGTCAACGCGGACTGCACGGTGATCTGCGAGATTCCGCGGATCGACCGAGCGCGTGAGATCATGATGGAACGGCTCAGCGCGGCGGCGGCAGGTCCCGTGCACGTTAAGGCGACCCGACCCGAAGGGCTCGGGAGCCTGGGGCGCGTCGAGGGCATTGCCTGCCTCGCCACTGCGCTACTCGAGGAGATCGGTTTGTAATGCCAGAGAGCAACAGGGGAGACGGCGCGCACCGCGCGCCTCGCAGTCCCGGTGGACGTGCCGCGAACGGCCGCGCAGCGGGAACGAGTCGCGCCGGCGGGCGAGAATCTGGTGGGACGCGGGCCGGTGGCGGACGCGCCGGCTCTGCTGGCTCGGGCGGCTCCGGAGACCGTTTCGGCGGCTCAGCGGGGCCGCGGGGCACCGGCTATGACGGAGGTCGTGGCAGGGCCGGTGGCGATGCCGCCAGTTCGGGATCCGGCTACCGGGGTTCGGGATCCGGCTATCGCGCTTCAGGTACCGGCAGCACGGGTCGTGGAGCGGGCGCCAGTACTTCCGGTACCGGCTACCGCGGCGCGGGTGGTGGATACAGAGGTTCGAGCTCAGGTGGCTCCTACCGTGGGGCGACCCGAAGTTCAGGTGTCGGCAGCTCGTACCGAGGTGCGGGCGTTCCAACCTCGTCTTCGGCCGGCAGGGATGCCGATTCGGGCGGTTCTCGCTATCGCGCCACTAAGCCTGCGACTGACGGGGGAGCGGCTCCAAGTCGCAAGCCGCAGGCGTTCAGGTCCTCGCCGTCGCGAGGCGGCGGTCGCGGGTCTTCGAACGGAGGCTGGGACCGTCCTGCGCCTAGACGTGACGGCCCGGCTGCATCAAGGAGAGACGCTTTTGGAGCTGGACGAGAGGCCGAAGCGGAAGACCCCTCCGATTCCGGACCTGTCCCGAGCTCGATTGGCCGGGCAGCCACGACCGGTCGCAACCTCTGGCCGAGGCCACCCCGAGCTCCGCGGTCCGAGCCGTCTTCAGGCGCGCGGGATCGGTTCACTGGCCGGGGCCAGGCGTTTCGGGGCCCTTCAGGCGCCACGCGCACAGATGCCGGTCGTGGGTCGTCCGTCGCAGGCGGCTACCAGCGGCCATTGCCAACCCGGAGAAGCCCGGGCGGACCCAGCAAGCCTTTCGGGCGGGGCGGGCGTTCTGCTGAACCAGCTGGTGGGCGAGGTTCCTCGAAGGTCCGGCGTGAGCTCGGCGGCGACCAGGTCGAGGGCCGACAGGCGGTGAGGGAACTGCTCGCCACCCGCGGGCGAGCTGTACACGAAGTCTGGATGATGGAGGGTTCGGACCCTGCCGCGATCCTCCGGGAGATCCAGACGTTGGCACGGGCCAACCACGTTCCGGTGCGACTTGTCAGCCAGCGCCAGATCCAACAGGTCCAGGGCTCTGAAGCGCCGCAAGGTGTGATCGCCTTTGCCGAGCCCTTGGTCGAGGCCGACCTGTCTGACCTGGTGGGCCTGTTGTTCGGCGATGTCCAGGCCGTCAGCCCACTCGCCCGCGTGGACGACGGGCCAACAGGCCTCGAGCCTGCTCTTCCCGATACCGAGCCAGCCGACGACGAACCTGTTGGCGGCGAGCCGCAGGACGTCGAGCCGCTGCTCGCCGAGGTCGAGGACGACGAACCGGACGAGGTCGCCGAATCCGAGGCGTTGATCGAAGGCGCCAGCCAGGACAAGCAGCGGCGGGGATCAGAGGCGGGGAAGACGACGTTTCTCGTCGTGGTCGATGGCGTCACCGATCCACAGAATCTGGGCGCCCTCTTACGGAGTGCCGAATGCGCCGGTGTGACCGGGTTCGTGCTGCCTCGCCATCGGAGCGCGCATGTGACACCGACGGTCACCAAGGTCGCAGCCGGCGCGATCGAGCATGTCAGCATCGCCGTCGTTCCCGGTGTGCCAGGAGCTCTTCAGGAGCTGGAGCGACTCGGAGTCTGGACGGTCGGTCTTGACGAGCGTGGGTCCGAGACGGTGTTCAACCTCCCGCTCGGAGACCGGCCGATAGCGCTCGTGATCGGGGCCGAGGGACGAGGCCTCGCTCCGCTCTCGCGTCAACGCTGCGATGTGCTCGCGCGGATCCCGTTGCACGGTTCCATCGACTCGCTGAACGTCTCGGCGGCCGGTGCCGTGGCCATGTTCGAGGTCGCACGCCAGCGGTCCACCCAACATCGGTAGGCCACCATCGCCGCAGCGGACAAGTGAACGGTTCCAGTCGACGGCGACAGCCAGCTCTACCTAGCCCGCCTGCTGACCACCTCAGGACGGGATCTCCGGCCCTCTCATCTGTGGCCTACCGGTCGGCCATGGGCACGAAGTCGCGATGGCGGTGCCCAACATAGAGCTGCCTTGGTCGGGCGATCTTGGTGTTGTGCTCGAGCATTTCGACCCAGTGAGCCACCCATCCTGCGACACGCGGAACCGCGAACAACACAGGGAACATCTCGACCGGGAATCCCATCGCCTGGTAGATGAGCCCCGAATAGAAGTCCACATTCGGGTACAGCTTGCGGGAAATGAAGTACTCGTCCGCGAGGGCGACCTCTTCGAGCCCGAGCGCTACATCGAGAAGCGGGTTCTTGCCTGTGACCTCGAAGACGTCGTAGGCGATCTCTCGGATGATCTTCGCCCTCGGGTCGTAGTTCTTGTATACGCGATGTCCGAATCCCTGCAGGCGGCCGTGGCCCTCCTTGACCGAGCGGATGAAGTCCGGAACGTTCCCGAGGCACCCGATCTCGGTGAGCATCCGGATGACGGCCTCGTTCGCACCGCCGTGGAGCGGGCCGTAAAGGGCAGCGCAAGCTGCCGCACAAGATGAGTAGGGGTCGACCTGTGACGAGGCGACGACGCGGAGCGCAGCAGTCGAGCAGTTCTGTTCGTGGTCCGCATGCAGGATGAAGAGCGCGTCCATCGCCCGTACCAAGACGGGGTCAGCGTCGAAATGGGATTCCGGGGTCTTCAAGACCATCGACAGGAAGTTGGACGGGAAGTCGTGGGAATTGTCGGGATAGACGAAGGGCATGCCGACGCTGTAACGGTGCGCCGCGGCGGCGAGGGTCGGCATCTTTGCGATGAGTCGGATGATCTGCTTGTGACGGACCTCCGGATCGAAGATGTTCTTCGCATCGGGGTAGTACGTGGACAGCGCTGCGATCGCCGAGACGAGGATCCCCATCGGGTGAGCGTCGTAATGGAAACCTTCGAGGAACCTCTTGCGCATGCTCTCGTGTATGAACGTGTGGTAGGTGATCTCCTGGATCCACTTCGCGGCTTGCTCGGCGGTCGGAAGCTCGCCATGGAGCAGGAGGTAAGCGACCTCGAGGTAGGTCGACTGCTTCGTCAGTTGCTCGATCGGGTAACCGCGGTACTCGAGGACTCCGTTGTCGCCGTCCACGTAAGTGATCGCGCTCTCAGCTGAAGCCGTGGTCATGAACGCGGGGTCGTAGAACCAGACGCCGGGAAGGAGCTTGCTCCATTGGTCTGCCGCGACCCCGCCGTCGACAATTGGGATCTCGATCGACTGACCGTTGCGGTTGTCTGTGATCGTCACGCTTTCCACCACGACCTCCACCTCCGTTCGGCTCGATGCCAGGCTGACGTCGTTGGCGCCCGGTCTTGCTGTTGACGCTCCTACCGCGTTGCCACATCCTATGGCCCGCGCCGCTCGGCGCCGACCCCGCGCGGGTGCTCGACGGGTACCCGGTGGTGTCTCACCTGGGCCGTCCGACGGTACCTGTCCGTGGCCGACAGGTAACATGCCGCGCGGCGCCTCAGGGGCTGACGAGAGCCCGCAGGCGCCGGGAGACCTCTGTCAGGGGAGTTCGTTGATTGCACAGCAGACGCGACTATGGCCTTCGGCGTGAGCGCCGCCGCTGCCCTTTTCACAACGACGATCCTCTCTTGTGTGCACCTTCCAGGCTGGTGGTGATGACCGAGCCTTCGCTTCGGGAGCTCTACGAGGACCCTGGAACTCCACTTAGCTCAGGATTGGAGCGGGCCCAGATCCAGGCGACGATGCTTGCCGGGATTGCTTCCTCGTCACCGCGACCTCTTGTGGCAGTGGATGTCGGGTGTGGAGACGGCATGGCCACGGCACTGGCCGCGGCCCGCTGCGAACAGACGCCGGGAGCGGACATCACCATCATCGGCCTCGACTGGTCGAGTGCCGCTCTCGAGGGTGCCCGGCGCCGTGGCGTACTCGTAGTTCGCGCAGCTATAGACAGCCCGGGCCTGCCTCTGGCTTCCGCCAGCGTGGACGTGGTCATCATGAGTGAGCTGATCGAGCACTTGGTCGACACAGACGCCGCGCTCGCAGAAGTGGGCAGAGTGCTCGTTCCTGGCGGGAGGTTGCTGTTGTCGACGCCAAATCTGGCGGCCTGGTACAACCGTGTCCTTCTCGTGTTAGGGATTCAGCCGCTCTTCACCGAAGTGAGCCTGCGTGGCATCTACGGCCGGCCAGGCCGTGTCGTGGTGGGGCACCTCCGGATCTTCACCCGCCGCGCGCTCGAGGAGATCCTCGCTTCCGCCGGTTTCGTCGGGATCGACATCGCTGGTGCGCCGTATCATGACGTCCCGCGGCCTTTTCGCCCGCTTGACCGCTTGCTCTGCCGCATACCCGGCCTCTCGTCCATCCTTCTCGCTTCTGCACGACGGCCGACATGAGCCTGGAAGCCCATACCTCGGCCGGGATCGCTATCGCAGCGATGTCGGCGGTGCTGACCGGCGCCGGCACTGTCGTGGAGAAGGTCGCTCTCGAGCGCCTGCCCGAGATTCACGCCCGGCATTTCTGGATGATGCTCCGCACTCTGTGCGCCTCGCCGCAGTGGCTTTGGGGCTGCGCCTGTTTGCTGGGAGGACTCGTCTGTCAGGGCCTCGCGCTGTCGCTGGCACCGATTTCGGTCGCTCAGCCGATCTTCGCGTCGGGGATCGTCCTCTTGCTCGTGTTGTCACATTTCGTTCTGCACGATCGCCTTCGGCCGGTGGAGTGGTCCGCTCTCGCGACCATCGTGATCGCCCTGGTCCTGCTCGGTCTTTCTATAGACACGCGCGTAGACCACGCAGGCGGCCCGGTGCGCCTTGCCTACCTCCTGTTCGCCGCGATTCCGACCTCTGCGGTCGGCCTCGCAGTCTTTGTGATGGCGGACCGGGCCCAGAGATCGCGGCGCAGGGTCAGACAGTTGCGAGGCCCACTGTTCGGCGTGGCTGCCGGTCTTCTGTACGGCGTGGCCGGGCTGGGACTCAAGTCGGCGGCGACATTCGTCCAGCACTGGGGGCTCATCGGCTCGATACCCCACCTTTTGGCTTCGCCTGATCTTTACGTGCTTGCCGTCACCATGGCGACGGGCCTGGTGCTGTTCCAGACCGGTTTGCAACGCTGCTCGGCAGCGGTCGTCTCACCGGTGAACATCGTCACGTCCACCACTTATGTCATAGCGGTCGGGACTGTCCTGTTCAACGAGCACCTCCCGACCTCTGCCGGTCCCCTGGCCCTGCGGATCGCGGGCTTTGCCGGCGTCGTCGTCGGGCTTGTCACCCTGGCCATTGCGGGTGGGATGGGCGACACGAGCGCCGTCGGCGACAAGGTGGGCGGTGGAAGCGTTACATCAGAC
>PLKG01000106.1 GCA_003140595.1 Acidimicrobiaceae bacterium
CGGTGGTCCTGACACTGGCCCTCGCCGCGTGCACCAGCACCCAGACGGTTGCCCCAACGACCACCACGGGCACCGGTGTCGTAACCAGAACCGCCAACCTTTCTTCTCTCGAAAGGCAAGAGCTGGCCGCAGCAAACACAGCATGGGCTGGCGTTGGGGGTTCCAGCCCTCCCAGTTTGGTGGGTCCAGCAGTCCAGTTGAGCCAGAACGCTGGCTTCGTGAACGGCGACGCGAAGCTTGCCTTCGGCCTTGGCCGTGTCACGCCGCCTACGAGGTTCCCTTCGTCTCCGGCGGGAGAGGGACGCTGGGTCATCATCTCCGCGCAGCAGGCTTTTCGTCTCTTAGCGCCGCCGGTCCAGGGGATGTATGCGGGACCACCTGACAGGGTTCTCAGTGTGCACCGTGGCACGGACATCTGGGAGACCGCTCACGGGACCATGCGCTTTCCGGCGTGGCTATTCACCGTCTCGGGGCTGAAGGGAACCGCGTCGGTGCTCGCGCTCTCGCCTTCGGACCTGTTCCAGCCGCGGCATGTCTCCGAGCCTCCGCCGGGGTCAAGCGTGTCAGTTGGCTCGGCGCGTCTCGGGGATGGGGGTCGCGTCATAACCATTGGATTCGTCGGCGGTCAGATTGGGACGAAGGGTTGTGACGATACTTACCAGGCGCGTGTCGTTCAGGAGAAGGCCATCGTCGTCGTGTTCGTCGCCGAGACGCGAGTCATACCTCCAGGTGTTCTTTGTGCACTACCGGGATACGGGGACCACTTGTCCGTCAAGCTCACCAAGCCAATCGGAAGCAGGGTCCTCGTAGATGGTGTCTCCGCGAGTGCCGTGCCCGTGTAGAGCCTGCGATGAGCCGGTGCCAGTGCGGACACCTCGTGAGACCATGAGCACGGTGCACAAGCTCACCGCGGTCGTAATGGTCATCGTGGCCGCGGTCCTCGCTGTATTCACCAGCTCCCAGACCCTTGTGCCAACGACCACGAGGGTCCCGGTCACGTCCAAGCTGCTCCCAGCCGTGGACCTCTCGGCCACCCCAGCCGGGTGGGTACCGGTCGCCTTCGGCAACGCGCAGGTGTCGGTGCCGTCGACATGGTGGGTTCTCTACAACTCGCCGCCGTGCCCTAGCGGCTCGCCGCCTGGGGAGGTATTCGTCAATCCACTCCCTGGCGTCTTCCACTGTCCGGCGGAGACCTCTCCCGGTCCGAGCACCACGGTCAGGTTCGGCCCGCCAACGTCTCCACACAGCACCGTCCTCGGTCACCCAGAGGTCATCAACGGCATCTTCGCGTACCTCTACCCCACGGGATCACCGCGCAGTTACTTGGTGCCATCGCTTGGCGTTGAAATCACCGTTGACGGGCCACTCGGCCAGCGAGTCCTGCACACGCTGACCTGGTCACCGCGCTCGGTCGTACTCGCACCGGGGTCTTTACCGGCAATCCCGTCGTCATGGCGTTACGTGAGCTTCGCCGGGTTGCGGTTCTCGGTTCCAGCGAACTGGCCCATCACTCGGATTCAGGTGACTCCCGGCCTAGGAGCCATGTGTCAGAGACAGGGCGTTGTATTCTCGGGCACGACGGTAACGTTGAGCACGGACCGCCACCCCTTGCTAGTCGTCTTGTGCCCTCTCTTTCCGTCGACTCCCCAGCCACCGGAGAACGGGGTCCAGGTCGATTCGGGGTTACGTACCGAGCCGACGGTGACACTCTCCCTTTCGGCTCACTGCCTCGTCCTCCATGGTTTGACGGCGTGCCCAGCAACCTCACCCGCGTACTCGATACTCGTGGTTCGAATGAACGTGCCTGGGCGCTCGAAGCCCGTTTTCGTCTCCATCGGGTTGGCAGGGAACGGCATGGTCGCGCGGACCATCTTGTACTCGATGCGTCGGGCGTGATGACCACGGGTCGCAAGCTCGGGGCTATGGCGATCATGACCGTGGCCGTGATCTTGACGGGTTGCACGACCTCCACGGCCCCACACCAACTTCGACCACTGCACCATTGCGCAAGGCCCCCCCCGGCCACCGTTGTTGCTGTAGACAAGCCCGCGCTGGAGAGCGTCACGTCGGGGAGCTTCGCCGTCAACGTCCCGGCTGGCTGGACGGTCGTGTCTCCCTCTGCTGACGCATGCACGGAGGGTTCGGGAAGCTCTGAGGTGATAGCCGGGCCGATGGGCCAGGCGCTCTCCCACTGCGGCCTGCCACAAGTGAGCCGCGGCACGCTCGTCGTCTTTGCCCACGGCGACCCGCCCACCGCTCCGGTCCTGAGCGGCCAGACGGGCTTGCTGCGGGTGACGAGGGTCAACGGCCAAGGCGTGTTTCCTGGCGAGTGGCTTCATCGGCTACTTCTCGACGAGCGTTGCCATCGACAACGGATGGACCGGGAGTGCAACGCTCTTGAGCTACCACTCGGGTATCCCCGCCCACATCTTCGTTCTGCCTGCGAAACCAACGCCGGAGCAGTGATGCTGGCAGCCAGCGAAAGCCCGACGGCGTAGGTGGAGCGATGAGGGCGTTGAGCAAGCTCGTCACCGTGGCGATGGTGACGGTGGCTTTTGTGCGCGCCGGGTGCACGAGTTCGACCGTGCCTCCGACAACGACCACTACGTCCAGTCGGCAGACCGTCATTCACGCCGACGTGGCCCAATTTGGAACCTTGGCTCGTCAGGAACTGCGTAAGTCGTTCGAGGCTATCTACCGATTCCTCTACCCGAAAGGCGTCGGGAAAGGCCAGCTTCAAGACTTCCGCATCTGGTCGGGCCCCGAGGGCTTCTTCGCCTACGAGGCCCCCTTAATCAGCACCGACCTAGTGACGGTCCCTCTCGCTCTGGCGGGCGCGGCGGTCCTGCCGAGGTGGAGGTCCTGCTCGACCGCCTGAGGATCGCCTCGGTCGCTGGATCGAGACCACGAGTGGTCGTCTCGGCTTGCTCCTGTGGTTTCGCTGATCGGGAATCGCTCCGTCCCGCTCGGGCAACGCGAGAAGCGTTTCGGTCACCGCGCTCGATACCGTGGCCATCGCGACCGAGCCCTGTCGTGTCCGCTTTCCGCTCCTCGATCCGCTCCATGAGGTCGCGAGCCCATTGCAC
>PLKG01000004.1 GCA_003140595.1 Acidimicrobiaceae bacterium
GCCAAAGACAGACGACATCAACCAAGTGGCCGGCACTTACGCCTGCGACAGTTGTGGCGAGCCGATAACGGTGGCCCTGTGGCATCGGTTTCCTCCGTGTCCGCGCTGTGGGAAAGACGTGAACTATCCAGTCAGTCCGGCTGGTGGCCCACTGCCTGCTCCCAGTCACGCTGACAACAACGCGCTGCCTACTTCCTAGTGGCCCGGCAATCGGTGCAACCTGGCAGGACCCCGCCGCCCGTCTCACCAAAGCACCCACCTGTTGACGGCCGGACCTGAGCATCTCAGCGCGATTCGCGGCCTCTTTTTGACCACAGTTCTACCGCGGGCGCCGTGGGACTGACTGAGTGAGCACCATGCCGTCCGTTCACGAGCAGGTTGCCCGGCGCCTTGCCGGTCTCGCGCAGCGGTACACCCCGATGCGCCAGGCCCTGGTCGCCACAGTGGCCGCAGCCGGAAGGCCCCTTTCCGTTCCGGAGATCCTGGCCTTGAGCGTTGGCCTTCCCCAGAGCAGCGCCTATCGTAACGTCAAGGTGTTGATAGACGCCGGAGTGGTCCGGAGGGTCTCCGGCATTGATAACCATGATCGCTTCGAACTGGCCGAGGAACTGGCCGGCCATCACCACCACCTGATCTGTGGTAAATGCGGCAAGGTCGAGGACGTGACGCCCTCACCCCGCCTTAAGCGGGCCATGGCCGAGGCAGCCTGCGTGGTATCTGAGGAGCAGGGCTATCAGGTCACCGGGCACCAGTTCAACCTGGTGGGATTGTGCCCGGACTGCCGCCGAACAACCGACTGACCCCGCACTGCGACAACCGCGAAAGGTGCACGAACCCGATCACAGCCGAGTGTGGCCGTCATGGCGAGGCGAGTGCCCTTTCGAAAAGCCGATCTGGTTACCAGTCCCGGCAGCAACCGCAGCAAGCTGATGGATCAAGCCGAGCGCTCGGTCGCAGCCGCCGCGAGCTGCCGATGCACCTCGTCCATGTCCAATGCCTGCACCTGCCCGATGAGGTCGGCCAGCGACCTTGCCGGCAAAGCGCCGGGCCGGGAGTAGACCAGCGCCCGTTCCCGGAAGACCATGAGGGTGGGAATGGCCATGATCGCGAACGATGCAGCTAGATCGCGCTCTGCCTCGGTGTCCACCTTGGCAAACACGAGCTCGGGATACTCGACCGACGCTGCCTCGAAGACAGGAGCGAACGCGCGACAAGGACCGCACCACGACGCCCAGAAGTCCACGAGCACAATGTCGTTCAATGACAGGACGTCGGCAATATTCGTTGCAGTCAGATTGACAGTTGACATGCTCATGCCCTCTCTCTTCTCGGCGATACCGCGATGTTCAACCTCGATACCCCGGAGGGTATTCCGTCCCCAGCACAGGTCAGGTACTGAGCACTCCTCAAGCGGTCGGTTTGGACCGACTAGCGACTCCGTTCGAGCCACTCGTAAAGAAGTGCACGACATTGAACGCAATGAAGGTCGCGAAGCAGTTCGCGCGCTCCCAGATCGGTCGCCGGGTACGAAGCTCCGATGCTGTGCTCCGGAACGGGCAGGTCCCTGGGCAGCTCCGCGACGGTTCCGTGGACGCGCTGACTCGACGATGAGCTGTCGACGTCCCACCCGACACGGTTCAGCTCTTCCACAGAAGCGAAGAGATCACCGCCGCCCAAGTTGAATTCTCGCCGTACGATCGCCTGCGCCGTCTCCGGGATCATGCTTGGGTCCTGGAGCCTGCCGCCGGCAAAGTCGAGGGTCGTCCTGCCAACGCCCGGCCGGTACGAGCGTGCCGGCAAGAGCAGCCGTCCGTCCTGGATAGTGATCACCAACAGCGAGTCCGGCTTCTCCACTCGCCAGTACTCGCGCTCTCGGCCCGTTGCGTCTCGTAACCGTTCGCCGATCACCGACAGCCACGGTGATCTGACTTCGACCATCTGTGACAGGAGCAGCCAGGGTTCCTCGTCGGACTTGGCAGTCATGACATGTCGCCTGAAGAGAAGGCCATGACAGAAGGGTACCGGCATGGAAGATGGTGACTACTTGCCGTCGGTGCGCTGCGAGTGACGTCGCCGCCCCCCGTTGCGTTAGCTTGTGTATACCCGCTAGGGTATGGCTAGAGACCCGTGCGGGCTAACGAAGGAGGTCGGGATGGCGTTCACTCGGCTCATGGCGACCAGCGCGGGAGGGGCCGTGCGAATCGGTGCCGGGCTGGTGCTCCTCGTCGTGGGTTCGTTGTTCGGCGGAGCCTGGTGGATCATGGCGGTACTGGGTGCACTGGCGATCGTGACAAGTACACGGGGGGACCGTCCTGGTTGCCGCTGTCGCGGCTGAGCCGGACAGTCCTCGGTGCTCAACGGACCTAGCGACGCCTTGTCGTGGCGCCCGGGGAGCATCGGATCTCTTCTTGTTTGGTAAGCATGAGGCGCGTCCTTTGGCCTCATATTTGGAGCATTGAGATACCTTGAAGTGCCCACCCCATTGAGTCCCAGCGTCGTTCCAGCCCGAGCGAGCTACATCCATCGCTACGCCGCGGGTCCGCGTCGGCGGCGTCGCTAGGGTCAACGACGTCGCAGTCAAGAGAGGAGGATCGTGATCAGGCTTCCGGTTCCGTTGGTCGGTGACGGAATGCTCGTGCCGTGTGTCGACGGCCATGAACGACCGTATGTAGCNNGGCGGCACTCTCGTTCGCGGGACGCGAGGGTCGCGACGATATAGCGATCATCTGCCGAAATACAACCGAAGCCGTCAATCACCTCGCCTATCGCCTTCGTCTGCGTCCCGACGACGTTGTCGTCACCTCTGTTGTCGAACATCACGCCAATCTCCTGCCGTGGTCTCGCGTAGCCACGTGCCGCTACGTCGAGTGCCGATCGGACGGGACCTTCACAGCCGGCGATGTCGCGAATGAACTGGACCGGTCCCCCAAACCGCGCCTGCTCACCGTCACCGGCGCTTCGAACATCACAGGATGGCTGCCGCCGATCGACGAGATCATCGACGCCGCCCATGACCGGGAGATCCCCGTAGCTGTCGACTGCGCCCAGCTCGCGCCTCACCGTCACCTCCCCGTGAAGGCCGATTTCGTCACATGGAGCGGCCACAAGATGTATGCACCCTTTGGAGCAGGAGTGCTCATAGGGCCTCGCAAGACCTTCGTCGACGGTGACCCGTTCCTGGCCGGCGGCGGCGCGGTTGAGCTTGTAGAGCTTGGCGAAGTTGTCTGGACCGACCCTCCCGACCGCGAGGAAGCCGGTTCTCCGAATGTGGTTGGGGCAGTGGCGTTGCACGCTGCGATCGACACCCTTGCCGAGGTGGGTTGGCCCGCAATAATTGCCCACGATCGCCACATGGGCCAGCTCCTACGCGAAGGCCTGGCGAACATCCCCGGTGTGCACGTGCTCGGGCCGGATCCTCGGACCGACATGTTGCCCGTCGNNGTGCGGCACGGCTGCTTTTGTGCTCATCCCTACTTGGTGCGGCTCCTCGGCCTGACCGACGATGAGGTCACCGACTTCCGCAACGAGGTTCGCCGAGGTGACCGCACCCGGATGCCCGGGGCGGTACGCGCAAGCGCGGGCATCAACACGACCGAGGCCGACATCAGCCGCTTGATCTCCGCGGTCGCACGTATCGCAGGCGGTGCCCCAGCGCCTGTCGCCTACATCCAGGATCCGCGAACGGGAGACTTCATCCCCGACCGTGCTTTTGCGCCGTGGCAAGCAGACACGCGGCTCAACGGATCCTCGTGCTTGCCTGGCTAGCGCGGCCTCATCTTTGAGAATGTTGCGAGAACAAGGCACCAATCACCCCGGACAGAGGGATAGACGTCGCCGGAGCACTCTTGCCAACGACAACTGGCTTGAGAGCGCGAAGACGGACCGCAACATGGTTCAAGCGGTGGTGAACAGCAGTAGGGGAACAGAGGGCGTCCGCGGTGCACGCCAACTGCTCTCGCCCCGTCCGCCCCTCACGATACCCGGATGGGTATAATCCCACTGGGCCTCTGTGGCCACTCGTGGCACTGTGAGCGGAGCGAGAGGTGAGAGCGAGTCAATGATTGTTCGAAAGATGTTTGTCTCGAGGTTGACCTCGCGCATGGGCATCGACGAACCCGCCGTGCTCCAACTCGGTGAGTCCGACGAGTTCGCAGCCTGGTCGATTCCTGGTGCGATCAGAATCCTCCTGACCGACTTGGTCACCTCGATCTCAGTCCTTGCCTCGGACCGTGAGCTGCTCGCCGTGTACGCCATAGGCAGCCGTCCGTCGACAGCCACAGAAGCACTTTCTTGCTCCTGGAGGCGGGAAACGATGAAAGGAGTTCGAAATGCAGCTTCCCGATGAGGTCGTGGACGATGTCCGCAAGCGCCTGCGTCGAGTTGCCGGCCAGGTTCAAGGCGTGGAACGCATGCTCGAGGAAGGCCGGGAATGCCGCGATGTCGTGACGCAGCTATCTGCAGCGTCCAAAGCACTGGAGCAGGCAGGCTTCCGGTTGGTCGCCGCAGGTCTCACGTATTGCTTGGAGAACCCGGACCAAGCCAAGGCGGATGGCTATGCGATTGACTCCGTGCAGAAAATGTTCATGAAGCTCGCCTGAACAGCGAGCGATTCGAGGAGGCCAGGGATGGACGGCATCGAGATCACCGTTGAGCTACCGATCGAACGAGCCGAAGTAGTCGTTCGCGAAGCCCTGGCCTCTCAGGGCTTCGGCATCCTGACCGAGATCGATGTCGCCGCCACGTTCAAGGCAAAGCTCGGTGTCGAGCGGACTCCGCTCAAGATCCTCGGGGCCTGCAACCCGCATTTCGCCTACCGGGCCCTCGGGCTTGACCCGTCGGTTGCCTTGATGCTCCCGTGCAACGTCGTGCTTGCAGGTGACGGCGAGCGCACCCATGTCTCGATCGCCGATCCCCGCACGCTGATGCCTGGAGACGCCCTCGCCTTGCTCGCCGATGAGGCTGCGGGACGGCTGTCAGAAGCGGCTGGAGTGATCGGTCGGGCGGGCTGAGAGGCGGCCCTCGCCCGTATTGGTGCCCAGGGTCAGGAAGGCCGCACTGCCCTGACGAGCGCGTCGATGGCGGTCGCTTCACCAGCGTCGGTGACCACGGTGCGTTTGACCTGCTCCGCCCGCTCGATTTGAAGGCCGGAGAGGTCCTGGACGATCTCATCTGGTCCGAACAGGACTGCCGGGTCTTGTGGCCCACCGGTTCCCTTCAGAAGGTTGGAGGTGTCATGGCCGACCACAAGTAGGACTCCACCGGGTGCCAAGGCGGCTGCGGCATGCGCCAGTGCCTGGCGGCGCTGCTCGGCGAGAAGGTGAAGGTACATGACCACAACGAGGTCGAACGAGGCCGTAGGAGGCCGCCACTCGACAACATCGGCCTCGACCCAGGTCACTTCCACGCCACGGTCGGTCGCCAGTCGCTGTGCCTTGGCAAGCCCAGCGCGAGAGAAGTCGGCGCCGGTGACGCGCCAACCCTTCGAGGCGAGCCACACGGCGTTGCGCCCCTCGCCACAGGCAAGGTCGAGTGCCCGACCAGGCGGGAGTGCGTCCAGCTCTTCGACGAGAAAGCGGTTCGGCTCGGCCTTCCAGATCAGTTCCTCGGTTCCGTACCGNNTGTAATGGAATATACCCCAGAGGGTATCAGTTGAAGGCAGCGTGAGTCACGAAGAGATCGGCCCAGTATCCCCCTAGCGCTTGCGAGGTTGAACCATGATCGGGAGCGTCGAAATCTCATCCCAGCTGCCGCGCGTCAAATCGGTTCTCGCCGTCTGTGCACACCCCGATGACGAGAGTTTCGGGCTCGGGGGAGCGCTTAGCGCGTTCTCCGATTCCGGCTCCGCCACTGCGGTGGTGTGCTTTACGCGTGGCGAGTCGTCGACGCTCGGGCAGGACGCGTCATCGCTGGGCCGCGTGCGAAGCGCCGAGCTCAGCAACGCGGCGGTGGAGCTGGGCGTCGGTTATGTAGAACTCTTCGACTATCCGGATGGGGGACTGGCCGGACAGAGACTTGACGTGTTGGCCTTGCAGGTCTTCGAGGTCGCCGACCGGGTCAGAGCTGACCTGTTGCTTGTATTCGACGAGGGCGGCATCACCGGCCACCCAGATCATCAGCGTGCCACCGAGTCTGCTCTGGCCTGTGCCGAGTATTCCGATTTGCCAGTCCTTGCATGGGCTCTCGACGAGGCGGTCGCGTCGTCGCTGAACGGCGGGCTAGCGACAGGGTTCGTCGGCCGATCACGTGAGCAACTCGACTTCGACGTGCGCGTCGATCGGGCGCGTCAAAGTCGCGCTATCGCATGCCACGCGAGCCAGTCGACCAACAATCCCGTCTTGTGGCAACGGCTCTGTCTCCAGGGTGACCGGGAGACCTTTAGGTGGCTTCGGAGGCCCAAGTATTAAGCGACGAGATGTCACCGACGCG
>PLKG01000125.1 GCA_003140595.1 Acidimicrobiaceae bacterium
TAGTCTGTGAGCGGTGCGTCTCACGACGTGCTCTGCCGCCAAGATTGCAACCGGTCACGCCCCGATAGGCATAACTCCCGACGAGCTTCGCCACGGCGTCCTCGGCCCTCGAGGCCATGTCGACGGCTACGAGGTTCCCTAAGAGGCCTCAGGGGCTCGTCACGTTCGGTCGCGGCGGGCCCGCGCAATTGCTCACAGTGAGGGCACCCACTCGCTCAGTTGATCGTAGAGTCCACGACCTTCGGGTGCCCCGAGCTCTGAAAGAAGATGCCGGGGTAGGGTCTCGTCCAGAAGCCCGCGCTCGGATTGCCGCGCAACGTCGAGCTCTCGATGGTCAGAGTGCCCGTGTTGTCGTCACTGACGAAGAAGATGGCACCGCCGCCCTCGCGGGCATGATTGTCGCGGATAACTGTGCCCTCGATTTCGAGCGAGTACCTGTCACCGTCGCAGTAGATGGCACCGCCGCTGCCCCCGCCGGAGGTGCCCGGCGCGGCCGGGTTCGCCCCATCGCCGATGGCGACGTTATTGGCCATGATGCTGTTGAGCACTACCCAAGAGACCCCGATGCTGCTGAGCGCGCCCCCGTTGGAGCACTGCCCACCCCGGAAGGTGTCGCTGGTGATGTAAACCGGCTTGTTCCGCCACTGGGCCAGGGCGCGCACTGCAGCGCCGCCAAGGTCCGGGCCGACGTGGTAGCAGCGGTTGTCGATGAACCGGGAGTTGACCACTTTCAGTTGGCCGCCCAGGTCGAATATGGCGCCACCTCCACCGCCACCGAAGCTGGCGCCCTTGGACTGGCTCACCGTGGAATTGCCGTCCTCGAAGGTCATGTTTTGTACGACGAGCTCAGGCCATTCCTGGTTGTAGCAATCCGAGGTAGTCCACTGCTGTCTCCGGTCGCAAGCGTTCATATAGAGGATCTGACGCTTCCCGGCGCCGCTCAGGGTGACCGTTCCGCCGCCGTCCAGGACGATGCGGTGGCTGGTGTTCACGACCTTGGCCGTGGCAGTCATTGTTATGGTCACCGGACCCGGACCGCAGTTGAAGGTAATGACGCCACCTCTGGCGACGGCACCGACGACTCCGGCAGACGTGCAACTTGCGGGCGTGCCGGTCCCGATGACATGGTCCGGGTGGTTGGTGCCGACCGCACCGCCGGCGAGCGGTACGCGTGCATGGCCGGCCGGGTTGCCAAAGTCCGGCACCGGGCGCGTCGATGCAGGCACCGAGACCGACGTGTTCGCCATAGGAGGAGCGACGCCGATTACTGTCAACGCAGCTCCCGCCGTCAGCACTACAAAGAACCCGCCCAAACCCCCCTCATACCGCACGGCGCCCGATCTTACCCCTGATGCTTGGTCGCGCTGGGAGCCGCGCGCTGGCTCTCATCAGAAACCTCCGGGTAGCGACGGTCGCCGCGTCGACTTCATCAGAAACCTCCGCCTAGCAGCCCCGACAACAGCGTCGGCAACGGGCCATACAAGACGCTGATCGCCGACGGCGGCTGGACGTGCTCGATATGTCGGTTCGCCGGCACGATGACCGGACCGATGGTCCTCGCCGACGGTACAGAGATTCCACTGACCGGCAAATCGTTCGACGTCGACTTCTGCACCGTCGCCCGCTGGGACAACGGTCAGATCGTCGAGGAGAACCTCTTCTATAACCTCGCAACCTTCATAAAGCCGATCCGGCTGAGCAGCGCCAAGGCAGCTCCCGCACTTACATCGACAGTGCGGACAGCAGCCCCGCAGCAGCGCTCAGAACCCGTCACAACCCAGGAGAACATCCCGTCGAGCCCGGCGTGGCGACACACGCTCGGGGCGGATGCGATCCTGGGCGGTATGCGCTATTAGGAGCGGTTAGGCGGTGAACCTGATGGAGACGTGGGAGCCGTCGCAGAATGGCTTGTTCTGCGACGCCCCGCATCGACAGAGCGTGACCCGATTGCGTACTTCGTAGGTTGTCCCGTCGGCACCGGTAATCGGGATGCCTCCTCGCACCCAGATGGGGCCCGCGACCCCTTCGGGGGCGTCGTCGACAAGGCCGATCGACGGTTCGAACTCGGGTTCGAGGGCCGCGTTTGTCTCGGGGTCCCAGGCCACCAGACGGCCGGACGGGCACAACCCGGCCTCAAGTTCGGTCTGGCGCGCAGACTCGGGGCCAGGTCGCTCCACCAGGTTCCAGATCTGCCCGGCCACATCGCAATACCGGGCGAAAGCGCACAGTGGCTGGGCATCGGTCAGGATCAGCGACGGGCCAACTTGTTCCGTGGCCTGAGCTTCATACGGCTCACGGCTCGCGGCCTCGGTTCCGTCGAAGAGAATCCGCTTGTGGGACCCGTCGCAGAAGGGCTTGTTGGCTGACTGTCCGCATCGGCACAGCACGTATGTAGCCTGGGTCTCGTACTCCTCCCCTTGGCGCCAGGCGATGGAGTTCCCTTCGGCGTCAGCGACGATGGTCTGCTTCACGAGCGGGACCGAACCCTCGACAAGGTACGGGCCATCCTTGGTCACGGTCACCTTCATGTTGTCGATCCGGTCCATAGATCCACCTCGGCTCTCCAGGTCCCCGTCGAGCCAGTAGAGCACACTCGGAATCGACGGTCGAGGCAAGGCGCAGGCCGGGCGGCAGGCATGTTTCCTCACCCGGAGTGAGGCGAAACCGGTCGCGCACAGTCCCTTGAGACCCTGGCGCCACGGCAGGCGTCCGCGTTCGCCCACCTGGCGGCGCAGGAGGCGAGGGCTTTTGACGCCGAATCAGGTGCGGTTGGGGTCCAAGTCTCGTCTTCTGCTTCTTGCTGCCTTCAGGGACTTGAGCGGAGACACGAGTTCGTTTCAAAGAGTTGGGTGACAACGACGCCGGCGCTACCGACAAGCCAGCACGAGAGAGGAGGCAGTGCGCTCCGCGGCATGCGCGGCAAACCGGCGAGCGCCAAAAGGGACTCGATCTCCTCATCGGTTGGCTCGGCCACCCCGAACTCGGCGGCCGGGCTGTCTATCCATTCCCGCGTGGAGGGCACATTCCTCGAGCGTCCTGTGACCTTGGTCACCTCCCGGAGGGAAGGTGCTAGCCACCCGTGACGGGAGGGAACACGGCGGGGCTCCTCGGCGGAGGTGGGATTGCCATCATCCGCATCCGGGACTAGCCGAGGATGCAGCGACGGTCGCTCCCTGGAGGTTGCAGGTCCTGCTCAGCACGTCGGCCACGGCGGCGTTTCCAACAGCGCAGCTACCGACACCCGCGCCTGACCTTCCGGCCCGTTAGCTGGCTTCGCAGTCGGGGTGGAGGAGATCCTTCGCGCCGAGGGCTACTTGCCCAACTCGATCCGGACGTCGATGGGCTTGATGGCCGAGCTGAGCTCGTGGCTCGACAAGCGAGGCCTTGCGGCTGGCGACCTCAGCGACGAGGTGATCCAGTCGTTCTTCACCACCGGTGGTGGCCATCGCTTTCGACGCGTGTCACCACGCTCGCTGAGAGGCGTCGTCGGCCATCTGCGCTCGATCGGCGTCCTTGGCCCGGAGATCGTGGCCCGGCCCGGCCGCAGCGATGTCGAAGCGGATCTATTGGCGGCCTTTGGGACCTGGTGCATCGACCAGCGGGGACTGGCCCCCGTGACGACAGATCAGTACGTCGAACAGATGGCGGGCTTTCTTGCGATGTGGCACCCACACGGCGAGGCCGTGCTGTCCGAGCTCGACGGTGCTTCGGTGCTCGCAACCATTCGGGCGGCTTCGATCGTGATGCCAGCGCCGTCGCTCCGCTGCATGGTGACCGCTCTGCGCTCGTTCTTGCGCTTCGCGTACGTGACAGGCCGGGTCCCAGCGCCGTTGGTGACGGCCGTCCCGTCACTCAAAGCATGGCCGCGCACTGCGCTGCCGTCGGCGATCCCGACGGCAGACGCGAGGCGGCTGGTGGACAGCTGCGACACATCAACCGCTCGCGGACGGCGCGACGCAGCGGTGCTGTTGGTGCTCGTCCGCCTCGGACTGCGTGCCTCGGAGGTCGCCCGCTTGGATCTCGAGGACTTCGACTGGCGGCGCGGTGAGGTCATAATCAACGCCAAGGGCGGCCGTGGTGATGTCATGCCGCTTCCCGTCGAGGTCGGTGAGGCCGTCGCCGACTACCTGTGCGCTGGCCGGCCAAACGCTCCCAGCCGGTCGGCGTTTTTGACGGCGGTGGCCCCGATCCGGCGCCTGTCCGGCGACGGGGTGGCCCTCGTCGTGCGCCGGGCCTGTCAGCGGGCCGGCGTTGCTCCGATCGGTCCGCACCGTCTCCGTCACACGCTTGCCACCGAGACCCTGCGTGCCGGCGCACCGATGGCCGAGGTGGCACAGCTGCTCCGCCACGCCGATCAGGCCACGTCCTCGATCTACGCCGCGGCTGACATCACCGCGGTGGCGGCGTTGGCCCGTCCCTGGCCAGAGGTCGGCCGATGAGCACCCTGCTGCCCGCGGTCCGGGAGTATCTCGATCTACGCCGCTCATTCGGCTACGTGCTGGCCGGCCAGGATCGCCCGCTCGCCGACTTCGCCGGCTATCTCGAGCGCATCGGTGCCGAGACGGTGACGATCGCAGCGGCGCTCGCCTGGGCGGTCGAGCCGGCGACCACCCCGTTGCGCCACTCCCAGCGTCTGGCGATGGTGCGGGGCTTTGCCACCTACCTGCATGCCATCGATCCCGGCTGCGAGATCCCGCCGAAGGACCTTTTGCCCGAGGGTCGCCGGCGGGTTCCTCCTCATATCTACAGCGACGCGGAGATCGCTGCACTCATGAGCGCGAGTCGTCTCCTGCACCCAGCGTTCCGAGCCGCGACGATCGAGACGGCCATTGGGCTCCTCGTGGTCACTGGCATGCGCTCCGGTGAGCTTGCCCGTCTCGAGCGCACCGATGTCGACCTGCGAACCGGGCGGCTGCGGATCATCGCCACGAAGTTCCAGAAGTCACGCGAGTTGGCTCTTCACCCGAGCACGGTGGAGGTCCTCGACACTTATCGCCGCGAGCGCGACCGCTACTTCCCGCACGCGGCGAGTGCGGCCTTCTTCCTCTCGTGTCGGGGAACCCGGCTCTCCCAGGCCGCCCTGGAGCGGAGCTTTGCATGGCTCGTGGATGAGGCCGGGCTTGCGCCACCACCGGGATCGAGGGCACGTCGCCCGAGGCTGCACGACGCGAGACACAGCTTCACTGTCGCCACCGTGCTCGGCTGGCACCGCGACGACCTGGACGTCCAATCGCTCCTCCCGGCGCTGTCGGCTCAGCTCGGGCATGCAGATCCGGCATCGACGTACTGGTATTTGACGGGTGTCCCCGAACTGCTGGCGGTGACGGCGAAGCGTGTCCGAACGGCTCGAGAGGGCGAGCGATGACCGCGGCAGCTCCGGCGATCCAGGCGTTCTTCCTCACCCGCCTCGGAGCCGAACGCGATGCCAGCCATCACACCATCGACTCATATCGCCACACTTTTCGGTTGCTGCTCGCCTTCGCCAAGACCCACACGGGCAAGGACCCCTGCGAGCTCGACCTCGCAGACCTCGATGCCGGGCTCGTGAGCTCCTTTCTCGATCACCTCGAGTCCGAACGGAGCAACACCGTCGGCACCCGCAACACCCGATTGGCGGCCATCCACTCCTTTTTCCGCTTCGCGTCCTATCGCCATCCGGAGCATGCGCACACCATCGGGCAGGTGCTCGCGATCCCGCAGAAGCGAGCCGAGACCGTCCCTCGCTGCTATCTCACCGAGGCCGAGATGGGTGCGCTCATCGCCGCTCCTGATCGCACGACCTGGTCGGGACGTCGTGACCACGCACTGCTCGTTACGGCACTGCGAACCGGCATGCGCCTGTCCGAGCTCACCGGGCTGCGCTGCCAGGACGCACAGCTGCGGAGCCCTGCGCATCTCAAGTGCCTGGGCAAAGGCCGCAAACGACGGGACATCCCGATCGACAAGGCGACTGTGGCGGTGTTGCGCGCGTGGCTCATCGAACGCCGGGGCGAGCCGGACGACCCGCTCTTTGTCTCACGTCGCCGCAGCGGGCTCAGCGCCGATGCCGTGCAGCGCCTCGTCGCCAAGCACGTCGGTCGCGCCGCGGCCACGTGCCCGTCCCTGGCCAACAAATCGGTCTCGACTCACAACTTGCGTCACAGCGTCGCCATGGATCTCCTTGGCCATGGTCTTGACGTCGCGGTCGTGGCGTTATGGCTGGGCCACGAGAGTTTGGAATCCATGAAGCCCTACGTCCATGCCGATCCGACCCTCAAACAGCGGGCTCTCGAGCGGCTGACTCCGCTCAACCCTGATGCACGACCAGGGCGCTACCGGGCGACCGACGACTTGCTCGCCTTCCTCGAGGGCCTCTAGTAATGCCGCGTTCGTCGT
>PLKG01000160.1 GCA_003140595.1 Acidimicrobiaceae bacterium
CGAGTCCCTTCGCCTCCACCGAGAAAGTCCTGGTAAGGGGGGCGCATCCGGCTGGCCAAGGTGCAGGACCCGGTGTGAATGTAGCCAAAAATGTAGCCACGCACCGCCGGGACCGGAGATCGCAGTGGACAGCTGTTCGCTCTTCGCGTCGACGATGTCGACTTGAAGGCCGAAGAGATGCACGTTCGCGTTTGCCATCGACGGCAGGCCGGGTGTCGATCTCGTGTGCGAGCCGACGCGGGTCAGACTGGCGCGACGTTCGGCTAATCGACTCGGTGGGGGAGTCGTTCGAGCGCCAGCTCGCACGAAGGCGCGAGCGAACTGGTCTGGGGCCTTGCCTGGGCCGCACATCTTCGCGGACGACCCCGAGGCGACCAAGCCGATCCGACTCGCTGAGCGATGGGCTTGTCGAGGCGCGCGGCAACTCGACCATGACGCTCCAGGACGTGCGCCACTACGTCGCGACACCAGTTTCGACGCAGGCGTGCCGTACCGGACCGTCGCGGACCTGCTCGGCAACAGCAAGGTAACGCTGCGGCTCCCTACGACCGTCGTACCGACACCGGAAATCGCGATGCCGTGAAGGCATTGCCGCGGAAGACGCGCTGAGTCCCGCAGGGCTATTGGTCTTGCGATATCGGCTCGGCGTCGCTCCCCGTCGTCGCCCACGCCTCGAGTACCGCGGCTGGGATGCGAATCATCCGCCCGACCTTGACGGCGGGGAGCCCGCACTGGCCATTGGTCTCGATCCAACGGTTCGCCTGCTCGTAGGCGGCGCTCCGTCCGATGCGCAGGATTCGTGCTGCCTCATCGACGCGGAGGAAGCGCACCGTTGTCGCGGGCGTTCGCGCGCCGTCGCTCGTCGCCACCTCAGTGCTCTCGTGTCGGTTGGGGGCTCGGAGCATCCGCCAAAAGGACCCGCGCCTCATCGGCCGTCATGATGCCAGCGGTCGACACCCTCAAGGGTGTGGCGAAGTGCCAAGTCGTTCGCTGTGGCGCCGACGTCGGGCAACAGTCATGGGTGGAGAGGGGGCGAATCATTGCGTGATGGTGCGCTGATCGACTCACAGCATTTCTCACAGGAACACTCACAGCAGTGCTCACAGACGAGCTCGCGGGACGGTTTCTTCGGTTCGAGCCATCACGTAGTACGGCTCTGCGCGGCCCGGCAGCTCACAGCAACACTCACAGAGGAGAAGTTGTGTGGTTTCCTGTGATGAAGACGCCGAGCCACTCGGGAGACCGAAAGGGCGCTCGTCTCGGCATTTCGAGCAAGTATGGGCGACCTTCCGGCGATCGAATGGGGGGCGATTACGCATTCGCCACCGCCGGAAGCTCAGGCCAACGAACAACGGGCCACGAGTGTCTGTTACCCGAGCGCTGCGCCCGCGCCGCCTACGGCTCGCCTAAGGACGGTGGTCGAAGCGGCGCCTGTGATCGGCGAGATCTCCGGCGATGCCGGGTTTAGGCGTCCCGCGGTTCGCGAACGCCACGGGCTGACTGCGCGCTCGAACCGCTGGAGCGTCGGGGCGCCATCGCGTCGGGGGGCGATTCGGGACGGCGACGACGCATGAGCGCCTCGTAGAGCGCTCGCGTCTCGGGGTGCACAGACTCGAGTGGTTCGACGTCGTCCTCGAGAACAGCCGCAAGCCGTCCCATGGCAGATCGGATGCCGGCGGGGTTGCCCAGGGCGTCGGACGCGCGCATGAGGAGGCGATAAAGCCGCTCGTCGTAGGGACTCGCGAGGATGCCCTGTTCCGCGGCGTGAGTGGCCAAGCTCGCGTCGCCGTCGAGCAGCGCTTGTTCTCCGATGGCCGACGCGAGGTCACAGACCTCCGCCTCCATCGTTGCGGCGAGGCCTTCGACCGTGCTCCACGGCCAATCGACGTCACCAAAGGGCTTGCCCCTGACGAGCGACAAGGCAGCGACGCGCATATCGCGGTCGTCGCAGCCTGCGAGCTCGCGAAAATGAGCCCAGTCACTTGTCACGAGCGGTGAGAGCTTGAGACCGCCTTCGCTCACGAGGAGCGAACTGCCGTCGGCGTCCTCACCGAGGGCACGTCGCGCGTCCCAGATGACGTTGTGTCGCGATCCTTCCGAAGCCCCCATCGGCCACAGCGCCGTCGCGACCTCATCGGTAGAGCCATGCCGGTTATGCAAGACGAGCCATGCGATGAGCTCCGTCGCCTTCGAACGTTGCGGCGCGGCGGCGATGCCCCTGATTTCGAACGGGCCGAGCACGCCAACTTCGACCGTCGGTAGAGGTGTCTCTTGGGCGCGAGGCGCGACCGACTCTCCCTTTAGCAGAACCGTCGTCGGGACCTCGAGTTTTGGGACCTCGCCCGTAAGTGGTGATCCCGTCGACGCGATCGTGGCGTAGGGCGGTGTGTCGCGCGCGACATCGCCACGCCGTGCGGCGAGACCGAGCAGCGCCGCGATTCCGGCAAGGTGCGTTGTCGAGACTCGTTGCGCCTGGACATGGCGACTAAGCGGCGGCACCTCAAGTTGCCCATCTGCTGTCGCGACCAGCCGCCAGGACGCTTCCTGCAGGGAGCCCGGAGCCACGATGGCGATGCCTACGTGCCCGGGATCGCCGATCTCGGTAGTGAGATCCGCTTGCTCAGCCGGCGAGATGGGACACGTAGAGATGAGGGCCAAGTGCGTCCGTGGCTCGGTCGCAACGAGGGATGGAGCCATGGTCCCGCCGTCGATGTGCTCGGAGCGCACGAACTTGAGATGAGCACGCAGCAGCGGCAGCA
>PLKG01000094.1 GCA_003140595.1 Acidimicrobiaceae bacterium
TGGCGGAAGAACTGACCGAAGACTGTCGACGTACTGGACACGGTCATCGTCCTCAAGGACATGAAAGAGACCACAGTCGAGCACGTTGTCGAACTGTTCGTTGAGGTCAGATAGTTGAAGGGCGTCCCAAACGAGGAACCGGGCGGTCAGGCCCCGGTCGCGGGCTTTGCCTTGCGCGATGGCGATCGCTGTCTGGGCCGTGTCGATGCCGGTGGCCTCGTGGCCGAGGCGAGCGGCCATGAGGGCATGCTCTCCGGTCCCACAGCCGACGTCGAGCACTCGACCGCGCAGAGCCCCTCCCTCAGCAAGTTCAAGGAAAGCAGGCTGAGGTCGGCCGATGTCCCACGGGGGTGTGCCGGCATAGGACCCATCGAAGTCCTCGTGCCTCGGTCGAATCGGACCCGGCACACCGTCGAGTGCCCCTGTGTCGTCGCTCATGCACGTTGTGTATCACGACGTGGCCCGGTGGCAGCTCGCACCCATGCCGCACCGTCCCACAGGGTCTGAATAGCCTGACCGTCACCGTGATCGCTCCCGGCGTCTTACCTCCCAGGGATTCCTGGGCATATTTCAGTTGTTACCCAGGCCTGGTTGCATTCGCCCATCGGTCTACTGGTCACCAGGGTCAGCACAGAACGTGGGACCGAACATCGGTTAGTTCCTCACAGACCGAGGAGTCGGCGCGGAGGCGGTCATATGACCCTGAACGGCGTTCAGGTCAGGAGGGCAGCGTCGTCGGGGAGCTCGAGGTGGCATTCGAGCCCCTGCCTCGTAATTGAAGTAGACCCCACCCGCTGTCGCGTTGTGGGATCCAACCAGGATTCGGGCGGCAGACCTGCCCCACCCGACGTACACCTTCGGACGAAACGTTCGTCCTTCTCGGTCGTGGAGCACGAACACGCTGTCGAACAGTTCTCGAGCCAACGTGAGTCCTTGGCGAGTAGCTCCACCCTCATCGATCCCGACGATCAGCCGCGTGTGGCCGGCCCCGGTGCTAATCGTGTCAAAATGACCCCGCAATCGGTCCCGTCTTGGAATTTTCGATGGTCGATCCACGATTCGTCGAGGAGACCGGCGTCCCTCAGAGCTGGATCAGCGTCCCAACCTCATGGAGTTGACACCAAACGAGTTTGAGAACCTGATTAGGAACGGGATTCAGAAGGTGGGCTTCGAAACTCGCCAGACTCGCCCGTCGCGCGAGGGCGGGGTCGACTGCGTTGCGTACGATCCTCGGCCGATCCTCGGTGGCAAGGTTGTCATCCAGGCGAAGCGGTACAAGAACACGGTGGGTGTGTCTGCCGTTAGAGATCTTTCGGACCTGTGCACAACGAAGGAGCCTCCAAGGGAATCCTCGTAGCTACTAGTGGCTACGGGCAAGCCTCGTTCGAGTTCGCCGAGGGCAAGCCGCTTGAACTACTAAGCGGCTCAGCCCTCTTGTATCTATTGTCAGAGCACGCCGTCATTGAAGCCAGGACCGAGCCGCCCGAGGACTGGGTCGACCCTGTCGAGCAGTAGAACACGAGCGCGAGCTAGAGACCCTCTGCAGGGAGGGCGATACCATGTCCGAGGGATCCAGCCGCGATAAGGCGGCCAGGCTGAGAACGTAGTGATCCACAAAGCGACAGGCGAAGTGACGAGACAACAACTCGTCACTTAGCGACTATGAGAGTTTCCTTGGCCGAAGTTGAACCCTTGAAGTTCGCGCTGCCGCCGTAGGTGGCTACGAGGCTGTAGGTGCCCGCCTTGAGCCTCCTGGCCGAGAGACTGCACGAGCCCTTGCCAGCCTTCAGCTTGATCACGGACAGCATCGTCGTCGAGGCCTTGATCGTCACCTTCCCGGTCGGCGTTGTGCGGGAATCCTGCGGTGAGACCGTGACCGACAGGTGCTCGACCTGCTCGTGTCCGTAGGCCACCTTGGCGACCGAGAGCTTGAGGATGGTCTTGGAGGCGGCCGGCGGCGAGTAGGTGAACGCGTAGCCGTTCCCGTCCAGCGCGGCGCAGAACCTCGCCGACGGGCAGGAGACAAGCCCCAGGCCGCCCTTGTTCGCGTCGACACTGACCGGCTTCGACCACGAGCTGCCGTTGTAGGTGAGGGCTTTGCCGCTGCCGTCCAGCGCGACGCAGAAACTCGCCGAAGGGCACGAGACGGAGCCCAGACCGCCCCCCTTCGGGTCGACGCTGATTGGCTTTGACCACGAGCTGCCGTTGTAGGTGAGGGCTCTGCCGCTACCGTCCAGCGCGACGCAGAAGCTCGCCGTCGGGCATGAGACGGAGTTCAGCCCGTTCTGGTCGATCCCGGCAGGCGATGACCACAGGGCGCCGTTGTAGGTCATGACGTCGCCGTACGTGTCCACCGCGGCGCAGAAGTTCCCCGACGCGCATGAGACCGCCTGCAGCTGGCCCGGGACGGCGGTTCCGTAGGCCAAGGTGTTCATGTCGTTGGCCTCTATGACGCCGGAGTCGACCTCGTCGGGTGACGACCAGGACTTGCCGTCGTAGGTGAAGCCGTAGCCAACGCTGTCCACCGCGGTGCAGAAGCTCGCCGTCGGGCAGGAGACGGAGCTCAGCCAGCCGTCGATCTCGTCGAGGTCAGCGAGGCCAGGGTCGATCTGGTCCGGTGACGACCACGAGCTGCCGTTGTAAGTGAGGGCGTTGCCGTTGTAGTCCACCGCGGCGCAGAAGCTCGCCGTCG
>PLKG01000109.1:0-12661 GCA_003140595.1 Acidimicrobiaceae bacterium
CGCGACCGACGAAGCGGCCAGGCCGCTCGGCGCTCCGTGCGTAATAGTCCTCGCGTCCCTGCGCGATCTCCTCGGCGTAGTAGCGCCAGGCCGAGGGCGCCATCGGCGTGAGGCTCATCATCGGAGCGACGCCCCGGTGACTCCCCGCATCGGCGATGCAGTGGTGTCTGGCGCTGGGGTCACGAGGAACAGTTATGACAGGCGAGAAAAGCCTTGTAAATGGCGGAATCTGAAACGGTAAATGGTGGTCAATGGGGGTCAATGAGCGAATGAGGATCGGCGTCGATTTGGGAGCAAGGCGCGTCGGGACTGATACGACCGCGCCGTACCATCAGAGCTGATGGCTCATCGACGGGACTTCGGAGCGACCGACATCGCTCGCCAGTACGCGGAGGTGTTGACCACGGTCGCCTCCTTCCTGGCGCGGCTGATGCTCTTGACCGCCGTCGTGTGCGTCTCGGTGGTAACTGTGGTGGCACTGCACGCCCATGTAGTCGTCGCGCCCAACCTCTGGGTCCACCATCTCGGGGTGGGAGGTGCGGCCGGTTCGCTCCGACACCTCATCGTCATGCTGACGGTCGGCTTCATCGCCGTGACGCTCGAAGCATTCGTGCTCTGTCGCGATGCGTCCGCACGCCGGGAGCCGGGAGCCGTTGCCACTGTGCTCGCTATCGCCAGGCGGCTCCTCCTCGGAACCTGGAGCGCCGAACTGCTCATCGTCGATTCGGCTGCGCTGCGACCTACAACCTCCGTCGAGCGCGATCGGGACAGCGGCATCCTCCACCAGCTCCGCTCTGCCCTCTCGATCGCGCCCGTAGGTCCTCCCACGCTCCTTGCTCTCGGCTTGGACCCTTGGGGTCTTTTCGGACAGTCAGGTCATCGAGCGGAGGTCGGCGCAGCCCCATAGCGGCTTGGCCACCTCCGCTCTCAAAGGGAGGTGGATCATGGAGCAGTTGCAGTTTCCCGAGCTGGTCGACATCGAGACGTTGGCGAGGCTCCTCGGCGTCGGCGAGCGATATGTGCGAAGGATGGTTTCAGAGCGACGAGTCCCGATTGTGAAGGTCGGGCACTACGTCCGGTTCGACCTCGCCGACATCCGCAATTGGGTCGAGCAGCAACGTCGCCCGGACGCGTCGTAACCCGAAGTAGTGAGAGATCGTGGTGGCACTATCGACAGGTGCTGTGTCCGCCACGGGGATGGGAGGCCCAGTGAGTTCAATCACGCGAGACAGGAGCGGGGCTTGGCGAGCTCGGTACCGAGACCCTGAGGGGAAGCAACGCAGTCGGAACTTCTCCCGACGTCGCGACGCTGAGCTGTTCCTGACGAGCACCGAACATGCGAAGGCCTCTGGCTCTTACGTCGACCCGGTACTCGGCAAGATCACGTTTGATACGTGGGCGAAGGAGTGGCGTGCCGGCATCGTTGATCTCCGTCCATCGACGCTCGCTCGGGACGATGGTTATCTCAAGCGGTACCTGCAGCCGACCTTCGGCGAGAAGCGCCTCGCCGAGATCGACCACGCCATGGTGCGCGCTTGGGTCGCGGGTCTTACCGCTCGCGGCCTCGCACCGTCAACCGTCGTTCTTGCCGGATTGCTAATGCGGAAGATCATGGCCACGGCGGTCGCCGCCGGGCGGATTCCTGCTTCGCCGTGCAACGGGATACGCCTCCCGAGAATCGAACGTGAGGAGGCTCGATTCCTCGCTCCCACTGAGATCGGTGCGCTCACCGATACCATCAACGAGCGCTATCGCGGCCTCGTCATGCTCGGCGCGTTCGGCGGACTACGGATCGGCGAGATGCTCGGGTTGCGCGCAAAGCACCTCGACCTTCTGCATGGTCGCGTCAATGTCACGGAAATCCTGGTGGAAGTTTCCGGCCAGCTCTACTTCGGCCCTCCGAAGACGCGAGCCGGACGCCGAGCCGTTCCTCTTCCCCGTGTCGCCATCGATGCTCTCGATGATCACTTGCGCCGATACCCGGCAGCGCAAGGCGATCTCGTATTCAGTGCTCCCGAGGGCGGACCGGTTCGGCTCGCGAGTTGGCGGCGGCGGTTTTGGAAGCCTGCGGTTGAGGCGTCCGGGCTGTCACCGCTGCGACCGCATGACCTCCGTCATACGGCAGTCGCGCTTTGGATCGCGGCAGGCGCGACGCCGCGGGAGATCGCGACACGAGCTGGTCACACCTCAGTTGTGACCGTCCTCGATCGATACGGCCACCTCTTTCCAGACTCCGAACAGAAAGTCAACGCCGCTCTCGACGTGCTTGCCAAGGATGCCGGCATCTCACGGAGCGCGCAGGTCGTATCCATCCGCGAGGTGTACTCGTAGCTCTTGGATTGTTTCAATCAGCGTGTCGGCTTCCAGAGGCGGTCGATTGGCACAACGAAGAGACGGTCACCGACCGCATAAGACCGCTCGCCGGTGTAGAGGGCAACACCTCCGATAAATCCAGCGCCAGCAAGGTCTCGAAGCCGTTCGAGTCCCCGAAGGTCCTCTCCTGGCACGCGCGTTCCACTCTTCACCTCGATCGCGACGACACAGCCGTCGTCGCGCTCGATGAGGAGATCGACCTCCTCCCCGTCATAGGTCCGCCAGTGGTGGAGGCCAGCGATTCCGTCCAGCCAACTCGCCTGTTTTATGAGTTCGCCGACAACGAACGTCTCCATGAGGTGACCGAACTCGGAGAGCGCCGTTGCATCGCGGCGCGCCAGGTGCTCCGGTGTGAGCCGAAGAAGCCGGGCGGCAAGGCCGGAGTCGACGAGATGAACCTTTGGCGTGCCCGTCGTCCTGGCTCCGAGCGTCCGTCCCCACGCCGGGAGCTGGCGCACGAGGAAGACCGATTCGAGCAGTTCGAGATAGTCGGCCGCCGTGTGGCGATCGAGGACTGCGGCCTCTGCCGTGACAGTGATGTTCAAGAGCTGGCCGGTCTGCGACGCGAGGTGCCGGAGGAGTGCCGGAAGCTGTCGGCGTTGGCGGAGCTTGCTCACCTCCATCACGCCGCGCTCAAGGACCAGCTCCACGTACTCGTCGAACCACCGTCGTCGCGCCGGCTCGTTCCTCGCGAGCGCGATCGGCATGCCACCTGTGGTGATCCGCCGCGCGTACTCGACTCGTGAAGTCTCAGACCGCTTGTTGGTCACTAGCGAACGCGGTTCGCCCAGCATCAGTGTCTCGACGAAGTTCTCTCGTGCACCCTCGATCTCACCCTGGGACAGCGGAAGGACCGCGAGGAAGCTGACCCGTCCTGCCAGATACTCCGCGACTTCGGGCACGGCCGTTGAGCGGGTCGATCCGGCCAACACGAACCGGCCGGGTCGAAGATCATTGTTCAGCTCCGCCTTGACGGCAGCGAGAACTGCGGGCTCATGTTGGTACTCGTCGATGAAGATCGGCCCGCTTCCGCTCACGAGCGTCGCGGCGTCAGTCCGTACTGCATCGCGCGTCGGAGAATCATCGAGGTCGATCACCTCGCCACCGCGAGCCTCGGCCAGCTGGTGGAGGAGGTAGGTCTTCCCAACCGTTCGGGGGCCTTGCAACAAGAGCAGTGGCTCCTCTTCGAGACGAGCGAGCGCGAGGTCATGAACTCTCCGCTCGTACCCCGGCATCTGAGCCATCTCGTCAGGCTACTGCTCAGTTCACCAATTTCGCGGCCGATTATTCACCGATCTCGCGAGTAACGACCAACCAACTTCGCGGCCCTCAAACCACCAAAGTCGCGCTTCCAGAATGCGCCCAGAACAAACCCGAACGACCCCGGAGAGACCATCTTGGCACCCCCGTGCCCGTTACTCCTGTGTCAGATTTGTGTCAGATCGGACGGAGGCTGCTCCTTATCCACAGCCTCAGTACTCGCTGACCTGCGGTTTTAGTGTGGGGCTACTCAGACTCGAACTGAGGACCTCAGCATTATCAGTGCTGCGCTCTAACCAACTGAGCTATAGCCCCCGACGAAACGGTCACCCTACACCACCTGGACCGCCTCTCCCTGGGTCGCTGGACCGCCGATCACGTGATCGGCAACCTTGACTGAGTTCCAACGGCCTCTGTCTCTTGCGGAACTTTCGCCACTGCTGCGACCGTTTGGCCTTGATCGAGGTTCATGACCCGAACGCCGGTCGCATCGCGTCCTTGAGCTGCGATCTGGCGCACCGAAGTGCGGATCATCACGCCGGCAGATGAGACGACGATGATCTCGTCCTCGAGCGACGCCATGAGTGCAGATACGACCGCTCCTCGGCGCTGGGTGAGCTTGATGCCTCTGACGCCCTGACCACCTCGGGTCTGGGCGTTGAAGTGGTCGAGTTTCGTACGCTTGCCATATCCGGCGTCGGTGACGATGAGCACGTCCACTCCCTCACGCGCCACATCGCACGACACGACCTCGTCGCCCTCGCGCAACCGCATCCCGCGGACCCCGGCCGCGCTGCGACCCATCGGCCGGACCTCGGACTCTGCGAAACGAATCGCAGTGCCGCGTTTGCTCAGCATCAGCAAGTCGTCATCTCCGCTGGTCCGCACGACGCGAACGAGCTCGTCGCCTTCATTCAGGTTGATGGCGATGAAGCCTTCGCGGCGGGACTTGTCGTATTCGGAGAACGCAGTCTTCTTCACCTGACCGGTCTTGGTCGCGAAGACGAGGTACTGGTCTGGATCGAACGTTCGTGTCTCGACGATGGCCTGGATACTCTCTGACGGCTCGAGGGGGAGGAGATTGACAATTGGGGTTCCCCGGGCGTTGCGCTCCTTCACTGGAACTTCGTGAGCCCTCAGGCGGTATACCTTCCCGCGATTGGAGAACAGCAGCAGATGAGAGTGCGCCGTCGTGTGAAGGACCTGGTCAATTAGATCCTCCTCCTTCAGTCTCGTCCCTTGCACTCCCCGTCCACCGCGTGCTTGCGCGCGGAAGGCATCGGCCTGGACGGCCTTGATGTAACCAGCTCGAGTCAGCGTGACGACCAGCTCTTCGTCCTCGATCAGGTCCTCGACAAAGAGCTCGCCCGGATCGTGAACAACACGGCTTCGCCGCGGCTGAGCGTGTTGCTGCTTGATCGTTTCGAGCTCGGTCGAGATCACCGCGCGCAACCGAACGGGGTCGGCCAGAATTGCCTCCAATTCCGCGATCGTCGCCCTCAATTGCGCCATCTCGGCCTCGAGTTCACTGCGTCCAAGCCGCGTCAGCCGACCGAGGGTCATGTCCAAGATGTGGTTAGCCTGCTCTTCGCTGAAGGAGAAGGGCTCGTTCATGAGGTTCGTCCTCGCATCGGATCGATCCTCGGAAGCACGGATTCTCGCGATCACCGCGTCGAGCATGTCGATGGCACGCAGCAGCCCCTCGACTATGTGGGCTCGCGCCAGGGCCTTGCGAAGGCGGAACTGCGACCGTCGTGTTACAACCTCCACCTGGTGCGCGACGTAGGCCTTGAGCGCCTGAGCAAGGTTGAGAAGGCGGGGCACACCGTCGACGAGGGCCAGCACGTGCACGCCAAAGGTCGTTTGCAATGGCGTGTGCTTGTAGAGGTTGTTCAGCACGACGTTGGCGTTCGCGTCGCGCTTCAAAGTGATGACAAGGCGTGAGACCCGTCCGGCCGAATCGTTTTGCACGCTGCTTATGCCAGCCAGGTCACCCGAGTCGATGGCATCGGCGATCCTCATCTCGATGCCGGCGACCGACGTCTGGTAAGGAATCTCGGTCACAACTATCTGGTCGGCCCCCGAACGAGACTCGGTGATCTCCGCCACCGCCCGCAACTTGACCGAGCCGCGTCCGGTCCGATACGCGTCGATCAGGCCTGCGCGGCCAAGGATGAGTGCACCGGTCGGGAAGTCGGGGCCTTTGACAAAGTGCATCAGTTCATCAGGCGTCGCCTCCGGGTGCTCGAGGAGGTACAACGTCGCGTCGATGACCTCACCGAGATTGTGAGGGGGAATGTTCGTCGCCATGCCGACGGCGATGCCCTGGGACCCATTGACCAACAGGTTCGGGAAGCGGGCGGGCAGAACGACCGGTTGAACCTCGTTCCCGTCGTAATTGGGAATGAAATCGACGGTTCCCTCGTCGATACCGTCGAGAAGGGCGAGCGCAAGTGGGGCGAGCCTGCACTCTGTGTAGCGCATCGCCGCGGGTCCGGCGTCAGGTCCGGGAGCGCCAAAGTTCCCATGCCCGTCGATGAGCGGATGTCGCAGGCTGAAGTCCTGAGCCATGCGCGCCAGTGCGTCATAGATTGCCAGGTCACCGTGGGGATGAAAGCGGCCCATCACGTCGCCGACCACCTTGGAGCACTTGGCGTGCGGGCGATCTGGTCTCAGGCCAGTATCTGACATCCCGTAGAGGATCCGCCGGTGAACTGGTTTCAGGCCGTCTCGCACGTCCGGAAGCGCCCTCGACACGATGACTGACATGGAGTACTCGAGAAAGGAGCGCTCCATCTCCTCTTGGATTTCGATCGGTTCGATCGCGCCGACAACCGCTCCGTCGCCGTCGTCGCCCGGTGCGCGAGCACCGGATGTGCCCGGGTTGTTCCCGTTGCCTCGTGCCATGTACCGCACTGCCTCCACTGCTCATGTCGAAGTTGGTGTGCCGTCTGGTCACGACCAGCCGGCCTTGAGAATCAGATGTCCAGGAAACGAACGTCCTTTGCGTGGGTCTGGATGTAGGTCCGGCGCTGGTCCACGTCGTCGCCCATGAGAATCGAGCAGATGTCGTCCGCTATCGACGCCTGCTCCATCGTCACCTGCAACAAGGCCCGGAGACTGGGGTCGATCGTCGTGTCGCGGAGCTCGGTGAAGTCCATCTCGCCGAGGCCCTTCAGGCGCTGGAACTCTTTGGTGTGGTTCGGATGTTCAGCGATGAATCGTGCCTGTTCGAGATCGTCTTTCAGGTAGATCTTGGAGTTTCCCACCAGAGTGGAGTACAGAGGTGGCTGGGCGACGTACACATGGCCTGCCTCGATGAGCGCCTTCATCTGGCGCATGAAGAAGGTCAGCAGCAAAGTCCGAATGTGCGAGCCGTCAACATCCGCGTCGGCAAGCAGGATCACCTTGTGGTAGCGGATCTTTGCCAGGTCGAAGTCGTCCGCCACACCGGCACCGATCGCCAAGATCAGGGCCTGGATCTCCGCGTTCTTCAACATCTTGTCGACCCGGGCCTTTTCGACGTTCAGAATCTTTCCCTTGATGGGCAAGATGGCTTGTGTGCGCGGGTTGCGCGCGTCCTGCGCGGTACCCAGTGCCGAAAGACCTTCGACTATGAAAAGCTCCGACTCGCGCGGGTCTCGTGATGAGCAGTCAACGAGCTTGCCCGGAAGACCCGCCCCGTCCAGTGCGTTCTTGCGCCGCGTGAGGTCACGTGCCTGGCGCGCGGCGACGCGCGCGCGCTGGGCAAGCAGAGCCTTCTGCACGATTTGCCCCGCCTCTTTCGGGTTTTCTTCCATCCACTCGGCAAGCTTGTCGTTCGTCGCCTTCTCGACGAGAGACCGGATGGAGACATTGCCCAACTTCGCCTTGGTCTGGCCTTCGAACTGAGGATTCGTCATCCTCACTGACACGATCGCTGTGAGTCCCTCACGAATGTCCTCGCCCGTGAGGTTGTCGCCGGATTCCTTTATGAGGTTGCGCTGTCGCGCATACTTGTTGACGACATTCGTGAGGCCCTTCTTGAAGCCTTCTTCGTGCATACCGCCTTCACCGGTGGCGATGCCATTCGCGTAGGAGTAGATGCTCTCGTAGTAACCGGTGTTCCACTGCAAAGCGACCTCGACCTCTTGGTCGGGCTCGGACTGGAGAAAGGCGGCCACTTTTCGGAAGAGGGACTCCTTGGAGGTGTTGAGATGCTTCACGTAGTCGACGATCCCGCCGGTGTAGCGATAGGTCTCCTCGGCCTGGCGCTCCGGACGCTCGTCCTTGAACCGGATCTCAAGGCCCTTGTTGAGAAATGCCATGACTTGTAGGCGTTCGAGCACGGTCTGGGCCCTGAAATCCGTCTCTTCGAAAACCGAAGGATCCGGCCAGAAGGTGACCAGCGTCCCCGTCCGGCCCCTTGGCGACGGACCGGCCACTGCAAGTGGGCCTTCAGGCTTGCCTCCGTTGGCAAATTCCATCCTGTGGCGGTTGCCGCCTCGATCGATCTCGAGCACGAGCCGCGTTGACAGAGCATTCACGACCGATACGCCCACGCCGTGAAGGCCGCCTGAGACCTTGTAGCTCGAACCCCCGAACTTGCCACCGGCGTGCAGGACCGTGAGCACGACCTCTGCTGCTGTTTTGTCCGGGTAGCCCGGAATGGGTTCCACAGGAATTCCCCGTCCGTTGTCATTCACGCGGCAACCCCCGTTGGCGAGCAGCGTCACCTCGATGCGGGTGCAGTAACCGGCCATCGCCTCGTCAACGGCGTTGTCGACTACTTCCCAGATCAGGTGGTGAAGGCCGGTCGGGCCTGTAGACCCGATGAACATGCCTGGCCGCAATCGGACAGGCTCCAAACCTTCGAGCACGGTGATGTCCTCCGCCTCGTAGGAAGCGGGCGTCACCGTCTTTGGAACCACGTCGTTATGCTCCTTCTCGTAATCGAAATCGTCGGATCTATGGGTACCGGTCTCCTTGTTGCTGTCCAAGCCCACAGGCGCGACCTTCCAACGGTGGCGGACGAACCAGGCCGGAGATGGACCCTTGACGGATGTGGGTACGACTCCCGACGACCCCTACAGTCTACCTGCGCGAGGGCGGCACCACACGCACGCTGAGCCGCGTAGGAGCCAGATTCCCGAGCTGTTCGAAGAGGCGCTCGAGCACCGCGGAGCCAGCTAAGTCGAGCTCAGTCGCCCAGGCAGGATGGTCGACCGAGACCACGAGCTCGCGATCGCGAACGAGCTGCGGATGCACTTGGCGAGCGACCTCGGGACCGACAACTTCCTCCCAGCAGCTGACGACGCGACCAAGAACGAGGGCGTCCTCCATGCCACGCTGACGTAGCAACGAGTCAACGGCGGTACCAATGGACACTGCTTGACCCGCCCCCGGCTCCTGTTCACCGAGGGGGGTCGCCTTGTATCTGTTACGTACGCGATCGGACTCCGACCAGCGACGAATCACTGCTTGAGCTTACCGTCGACGAGCCGGACAACAAGCTTCGGTGACGCCCCCGGCGGCAACTCGCCGGCTGTGGTCAAAAAGGCCTGACCGTCAGGCAACTCGCCCACAAGCGCCCTCGCTGTTGCTTCGTCCAATTCGGAGAAGGCATCGTCCAGCAACAACACGGGCGCGGCGCCCGTGACATTCGTCATGAGACGGTGGCTCGAAAGGCGCAGCGAAAGTGCGACGCAGCGCTGACGCCCCTGCGACAGACGCGTGCGCGCATCAAGTCCCCCGGCCTCAATCTCGACGTCGTCGCGCTGTGGGCCTACCGTCGTCGTCGCGCGTCGCAGGTCCTCATGACGCGCAACGGCCAGAGCGTCGCTCAGGGCCCCTTCCCAGGAAGAGACATAGCGCATCTTGAAGCTACCGGCTTGGCTGGCCAGGATCGAGAAGGCCTCTGCAGCGTACGGCGACAGCGCCTCTACCAACTCGGAACGGGAGCGAGCGAGACGCTCTCCGATCTGGGCCAACCGGTCGTCCCAGATGTCAAGTGTCGTCGCCGCTTCCGAATCGAGGCGGCCGCCAAGTTGGCGCAAGAGCGCATTGCGGTGCCGCAAGACGCGGTCCAAAGCCGACCGGTCCGCGCCGAGACGCGGATGTGACCTTGTGAGCACGTCGTCCACGAAATCGCGCCGGCCGCTGGGGGCACCTTTCACGAGTACAAGGTCGTCCGGAGTGAACAGGGTTGTCCGGAGGACTTCGAGAAGGCCGCGCACGCCGGGCACTCTCTGTCCGTTGTGCCAGGCTCGGTCACGTCGACCGAGCAGAATTGATATCTCGGTCTCGACTTTTCGCTTACCTGCCAGGACATCGCAGCGGACATTGGCCTCGATCGCGCCTTGACGCACGATGGCCTCGCGGGGGGCTCCCCGAAAGGACTGAAGCGTCGAGACATAGACAACCGCCTCGAGAAGGCTCGACTTTCCGGCGCCGTTCTCGCCTTGTATGACCGTCAAGCCGTCCTGTGACGGGTAGAAATCGACAGTATCGAAGTTGCGGAAGTCGCGTAAGGAGAGCCGAAGGATCACCGTCTCGTTCATATGGAACTGCAGCTCGGCTCAGGACACCTTTACTGGCATGAGCAGGTAACGGTATTCGTCTTCTCCCTCACCGCGCACAAGCGCCGGCTTGCCCGGATCGTTCACTTCCAGGATCAAGGTGTCGGCACGAACTGCTTCGACACCGTCCAGCAAGTAGCTCGGGTTGAAGGCCACCGTCAGATCGTCGCCCTCGAAAACTCCTTCGACGCTTTCCTCAGCCCGACCACTCTCGGGGGTGAGCACTGTCAGGTCAACACCACCCTCGTGCAAGGCCAACCGGACGGGCGTCGTGGCGTCTTTGGTGTCTCTTACGACAAGACGAACCCTTCGAAGGGCGGCTTCAAGATCGTCTCGCGCGACATGCAGGTGGTAGGCGTAGGAGGTGGGAATCAGTCTTTCAACTTCTGGGAACTGTCCTCGGAGAAGTCTTGTCGTGATGCGAACATCGACGAGGTCGAACACCGCGTCAAGATCGCTGTGGCGGAACACGATTGTCCGGTCATCGTCGGCTTTGCCACTCCCGGCCAGCCGCTGGACCTCCGCAAGTGCCTTTGCGGGGACAAGGACCTGACCACCTGGCTCCACGACCGTCATTCCAGCAAAATCGCGGAACGCGAGACGATAGGAGTCTGTCGCGACAAGCCTGAGACCGCCTTCGGTCGCGATCATTAGCACCCCCGTGAGTTGTGGTGCCCGTGAGTCGTCGACAAGCGCCGCTCGCACCACTTGTCGTAGTCCGTCAGCAAACACGGCCCCGGGGATCTCGATCCCCTCCTGTTCCGGCACTCCGAGGCGTGTGATCTCGGCACCCACAGCGACCCTGACGAGAAACTCGGCGCGTCCCGACTGGAAACGGACTTCCTCGTCGCCGGCGACGACGGTAACCGCCCCGGACTCAAAGGAGCGCACGATGTCGACGACCAGGCGCGACGGTACGAGAACTGTGCCATCGGCATCGCCGGCGACCTCACAACGAGCCTCGATCACGAGGTCGGGGTCCGAGCCACACACCTCGAGTTG
The DNA here is from genome assembly GCA_003140595.1 of Acidimicrobiaceae bacterium. Classification (GTDB taxonomy): domain Bacteria; phylum Actinomycetota; class Acidimicrobiia; order Acidimicrobiales; family Bog-793; genus Fen-455. The sequence goes on from PLKG01000109.1 coordinate 11,193, forward strand.
CTGGCCACGCAAGTGGAGCTTCAGTCCGACAATGCCAAAACTGGCTCCAGAGCGAGTGCTGGTCGCCCTCGACGCAGTGACGAGGGTCTCAAGAAGGGTGTCACGATCAGCACGGAACTTCACGGGATGCTCTACTCCTTTCGAATTAAAGAAAAGAAGACAACAGGAGTAGTAGGTCCTGGGGATTGTGGATAACCCAGGCTTCTTCCTGTTCGGGAGGGGTGTACCTTCAGCAGGGTTATCCTCTGATCACACAGCTTCCCGCTCGAGACTGCAAACAGGTGATGACTTACAGGTAGGTCCTCCACTTTTACAAGAGTGTTATCCACAGATCATAAACCGTTCTTGATCTGGACGCTGAGTTCGGTGACCTGGTCATAAACCTGTCGGCGTTCCTTCATGAGCGCTGAGATCTTTTCGACGGCGTGAATAACAGTCGTGTGATCACGGTCGCTGAATTCCCGTCCGATGGCCGGGTAACTGAAGTCCGTGAGCTCGCGAAACAGGTACATCGCGATCTGGCGGGCGATGACGAGGGGTCGTCGCCGGCTTGGGCCTATGAGCTCTTCTACGCTGAAACCGAAATGCCTGGCGCTGATCTCGATGATCTGGCTTGCAGTGATCTGCCGGGGCTGTTTCGAGCCGACGAAATCAGCCAGAACTGACTCGGCGAGCTCACGTGTGAGGAGCTGACGGTTCAAACTGGCGTAGGCGGTTACGCGGATGAGCGCGCCTTCGAGTTCGCGGATGTTCTCCTTGACCTTTGTGGCGATGAGATCGAGCACGTCGTCACCAACGACGGCGTGCTCGTGCTCGGCCTTGGTGCGGAGAATCGCGATGCGAGTTTCCAGTTCAGGAGGCTGGATGTCTGTCGTGAGGCCCGATAACAACCGACTGCGAAGACGGTCTTCCAACGTGGCGATCGCTCGCGGCGCGCGGTCGGAGGTGAGAACGATCTGTTTGGATGAGCCGTACAGAGAATTGAACGTGTGAAAAAGCTCCTCTTGCAGGGACTCCTTCTTGTCCATGAACTGGACGTCGTCGATGAGCAGCAAGTCGCATTCTCGGTATCGCCTACGAAAGGCCCCCATGTCGTCTTTCGCGCGGAGAGTCTCTACGAACTCGTTCATGAACGTCTCGGTTGACACGTAGCGAACTCTCATCCTCGGGAAATTCTCACGGACGTAGTTCCCCACTGCCTGCAGCAGGTGGGTCTTGCCGAGGCCAGCCGAGCCGTAGACGAACAACGGGTTATATGACCGCGCCGGCGCCTCTGCCACCGAAAGAGCGGCGGCATGCGCGAAGCGATTAGAAGGCCCGGTCACAAAGGCGTCGAAGGTGTACTTGGCGTTGAGAGGGACGTCGTCGGCGCTGGACCCGTCCTTGGCTCGCGCTGGGACTGTCCTAGCGGTGCGCTGGGCTACGGGCGGGGGTGCGATCCCATCGACACTGCGTTGCGCGGCCTCTCC
>PLKG01000109.1:12683-47338 GCA_003140595.1 Acidimicrobiaceae bacterium
GGTCGGATCGCCGAGAACCATGCCCGCCAGGTCGCCTCTGACACCTGCGAGCGCAAGGACTCCGAACAGTCATTCCACAGTTGCTGTGCTTCTGTCACCAGCTCGAGGCCCTCCGCTCAAGAAGTTCTCCACACCAGCATCCACAGGTGTGGACGGCGGGGCGAGCTCGCAGGGTGTNNGGCCGGTCCCTGCCGTCAGGTGGACCCGTGTTTTCGCGCGCCAAGTGGAGAGATTGTCTTGGCGGGTAGATTGCACCTGCTTCACCGGACCATCGCCGCGTCGGGAGACACCACAGACGCGCGGCACCGGAACGACGAAACGAGGCTGAGATGAAGCGGACGTTCCAACCCAACACCCGCAAGAGGTCGAGAAGGCACGGCTTTCGCCATCGGATGGCGACGCGTGCTGGTCGCGAGGTCATAAAGGCGCGGCGCCGTCGCGGACGGGTCCGGCTGTCAGCTTGAGTCACTGCGCGACTTCATCTCGACTTCCGACGACTATGGGCACTGAGCTGCCAGTTTTTGGAGAGGCCTTTCGCGCCCCGCGCCCACAGCCGGTACGTGGACGCAAAGCTTTCGCCGAACTGCGCCGCTCCAGGCAACGGGTCTTCTCGGGGCCGGTGAGGGTCCAGTTCATCCCGGCATCGAACTCCGAAGAAGCTCGGCGGTTCGCCTATGCGGTGCCCCGTCGGGTTGGGACCGCCGTCGAGCGCAATCGCTGCCGCCGCCGGTTGCGGGCTGCTATTGCCGAGACGTCGTCGTCGATCCCCGCTGGTAGCTACCTCGTGGCGATCGACAAGGGAGTTCGCGACCTTCCATTCCAAGAGCTGAGGGCAAGAGTGGTCCACGCGATGCAACGGGCGAGTCAAGTGGGCGCGCGATGAACAGTGTCAAGACCGAGGCGACGCTGTCCGCCCGGACGCTTCTTCTACTACTGCGTTCCTACCAGGGACTACGTGCGGGACGGCCTTCGCCTTGCCATTTCGTGCCCTCCTGCTCGGCCTACGCCATTGAGGCGATAGAAGTGCACGGCTCGTTGCAGGGAACCTGGTTGGCTGTCAAGCGAGTCGCCAGGTGTCGCCCGTTTGGCAGCCGGGGCTTCGACCCGGTGCCTGGCTGAGGCCTGAGATGCTGTTTGCCGCCGCCACTCACACAGCCAAAGCCGGGACGTCGATCATCGGGACGGTGCTGCACCCGATCTTCATCCTCGTCGGCTACGTCCTCGCCTTTTTCTACGGGCTGATCCCGAATTATGCCGTAGCGATCGCCCTGCTCACAATCGCGGTGATGATCGTTGTGTTCCCTCTCACGCGCGCCAGCGCCCGCTCGATGATGCGGATGCAGCTTCTGGCTCCGGAGATGAAGAAGGTCCAGTCGCGCTACAAGGCCAAGCCTGGGACGCCCACTGCGGAGAGACAGGAACTTCGTCAGAAGATGAACGAGGAGGTGATGGCGCTCTACCGCGAGAACGGGGTGAACCCGACCGGCGGCTGCCTGCCGATGTTCCTCCAGTTCCCGATCCTGATCGTCCTCTACGACGTCGTCAGAGGTCTCTCGAAGACCGCCNNTCAAGGCAACACCTCAGAACATCCCGAAGACAAGCCGGATGTATCGGGATCTTCTCGCGGCTCACGGCCAGATGCACGTGCTCGGCATCAATCTCGCGGACTCGGTACGAACTCACCAGCCTCATCTGGTGGATGTACTCCCTTACGCGTTGCTCGTCCTCGTAGCTGTCGGCCTCCAGTACGTGTCGATCTGGCAGGTCACGAATCGAAACCCCGCTGCCTCGGCGTCGAACCAGCAGATGCAGCAGATGCAGAAGTACATGCCGCTCATTTTCCTCGTGCTCTACATCGCGCTCCCCGCTGGTGTCGGCGTCTACTTCGTCGTTTCGAGCCTGTTCCGTGTCGGGCAGCAGGAGTGGATGTACAAGCATGACCCGACGATCGTCGGTGCCATTCAGGAGCTCACCAAACGCAAGCACGCGGACGCGCTCAATCCCGGCTTGAATGCAGCCGAGAAAGGCGACAGCCGAAAGGCGGGCGCTGGGTCCCAGGGCGCCGCCGGCGGCAAGGGCTTCCTCGCTCGTATGCGCGAAGCTGCCGAACAGAATTCGACTCGTCCCGCGACCGGGGGGGCCCAGAGATCAACCGGGGCGAACGGATCCAGACGAGGCGCGACAAACGGCCCGAAGACCTCCGTAGGCCAGAACGGATCCAAGACCGCCTCTTCCCCCAAGAGGCCGAATCAGCAACAGGCGTTGCGGTCTGGCAGCTCAGGTGGCGGCACTAAATCGCAACCTCGCTCGAGGGACAAACGACCGCGAAAGGGTCGATAGCCAGTGGAATGGGTCGAAATGACCGGAAAGACGGTCGAGGAAGCCGTCGAGGCAGCGCTTGACCAGCTAGGTGTGGCTGAGAACGATGCCGAAATCGTCATTGTTGAAGAGCCGAAATCAGGCATGTTCGGCCTGCGTCGAAGTGGCGCGCGAATCAGGGCACGTGTGCGCCCCATTCAACCCAGGGCGAAGAGACCGGCACGCCGGCCGAGAACGGCGCCAGGTGGAGGCGAGCGCGGCAACCGCCGCCAGTCCGTCCGTTCTGAGAGCTCCCCGCGCAAGTCGACCGAGAAGGTCGACGGTGAGGAAGGACGAGGCAAAGGTGTCGCAGGTTCTGCTCCGGGAACGCCCCGAGGCCAATCCCATCAGGACCAGGGACCAGGTCAGAATGGTTCGAGAAAGACACGTTCCCGGGCGGTGCACGAAGCCGCGGAAGCAACGGAAGTGAGTGCCGAGGTTGGTGGCACTCCGCCGGCGAGTGGCCGGCAACGTTCACGCTCGCGAGGGCGTGGAGGTCGTGGACGAGCCACGAGCAGCTCAGATGGAATCGCCGACGAGTCTTCGAGTGGAGCCGGTCGCGGCACGGTATCGTCTAAGGAGGCGCAGATGAGTATCGAGACCCAGCAGGAGCTCGCAACTGATTTCGTCAGGGAGGTCGTCGCCCGATTCGGTATCGACGCCACCACGAGTGCACGTCGCACCGAAGACGACGGTATCTACATCAGCGTGGACGGGGACAATCTCGGCCTGTTGGTCGGCCCGAAGGGCGCAACTGTCGAGGCTCTACAAGAGCTGACCAGGACAGTCGTCCAAAGGCACACTGAGGAACACACGAGCAGGATTGTCGTTGACGTCGGTGGGTACCGTGAGCGCCGAGCTGCAGCACTGCGCCAGTTCGTGCTGGAGGCTGCTGCGGACGTACTGCGGACGGGAGTATCCGAGGCACTCGAGCCAATGTCGCCCTCGGACCGGAAAGTTGTTCACGACACGGTCAATGAGATCGAAGGTTTGGAAACAACCTCGGAGGGACTGGAACCGCGACGCTATGTCATCATCCGGCCGGTCTCGGCAGGCTCAGCCGAGGAATCGTCCACTGGCTCGATCGAGGAAGCTGACGATCGATCCGGAGAGCCCGCGGATCTGAGCTGAAGGCGCGACATGCCTGGGCGCGCCTCTTGGCTGAGTCAGAAGCCCGGTACATGACGCGATCCGAAGCTCACGATCGCCTTGAAGAGGTACTCGCCGAAGCTCGACGCAGGTCACTGGTTGGAAACCTGCCCATGTCAGCGCACAGGGCGCACTCCGAGGGGTTCCTGCGCGCTCTCCTGCTCGAAACGGTCGACGGACCGATTCTCGAAATAGGAGCTGGTGGTGGTTTGCCGGGACTCGTCCTTGCGGTCGAGGATGCGGACCTTCATCTCGTGCTGCTCGATTCAGCGCGCCGCTCCGTTGAGTTCCTGAAGTGGGCTGTGAGCCAGCTCCAATTGTCGTCCCGGGTGGAAGTCGTGCATGCTCGAGCCGAACAACTTGGACGAGACGAGCGATACCGGGCGAGCTTTGCCGCGATTCTCGCGAGAAGCTTCGGTCCTCCAGCGGTGACTGCCGAATGCGCGGCACCGCTCCTCAAGGTCGGGGGCCGGTTGATAGTGTCCGAGCCTCCCGATAAGGATTCGCACACGATTCGCGCTACGCAGGACACACCGCCGGATCCAGATCGGTGGCCAGCTGTGGGATGTGAAAAGTTGGGCCTGACGCCGGAGTTCGGAATCAGGGAGCGTTTCGGGTTTGCGGTTCTCAGGCAAACCTCGCTGTGTCCCGATCGCTATCCTCGTCGGCCGGGAATACCGACGAAACGACCGCTTTTCTCTCAGGTGCCGCTCGTATAGCGCTGTCTCGATAGTGTTGGGTCCCATGGCAGAGGCTGGCTTCGAGCTCGTTTGCGAGGTCGAGCCCGCCACTCGACCGGATCTGAAACACGTCAGACACCAGATTGGCGTCCTGAGCTCGATTGCTGGGACGTTTCTCATCCCGGACAACCACATTGGTCGGGCAACCGTCTCGAGTGTCGCCGTTGCGCATGAAGTAGAGGCAATGGGCGGTCGCTCAATCGCCTGCTTGAACGCCAGAGACCGAAATCTGCTCGGGTTCCAGAGGGACTTGCTTACTGCGGAAGCTTACGGAGTGGATCAATTCCTCTTGGTTCGTGGTGATGAACCAAGAGTCGGTAGTCGCACCAGTGAGCTCACGGTTCGTACGATGCTGACCGAGGCCCGTTCTTTCGAGAGCACATTGGGACTTTCCGGGGGTCGCAGACTGCGGCTAGGTGCAGCGACCGGCCTCGGGAATCTCCCTGCTTGGAAACGGGACGCCGACTTCTTGTTCGTGCAGGTCGGTTTCTCCCTCGAAGCGTTGTTGCGCTGGAGCGAACGAGTGCAACCGCAGATGGCGGTATACGCGGGCGTCATAGTTCTGGCGAGCTCGGCGATGGCACGCAGCTTGGCTCAGACGATCCCGGACATTGTCATTCCTAGCGAGCTTGTTGACCTGGTGGATCGCGACCCGACCGCAGGGATCGACGTTGCCTGCGATTTGCTGCTCGCGATCCGGGATTCCGGGGTTTTCCAGGGCGTGCACCTGATTCCCGTTTCTTGCTACCGTCCGGTTGCCGCCCGCCTCGAGCATTTGTTGGACCGGCCCTGATCGCGCCATGACGCCAAGCGGCGACTTTGCGGTCAGATAGTCACTAGGTCCGGCCAGCCTCACGCGTTATGCTCCGGCCTAGCCCTTCCTGCTTTCCAGAGCGACTGCCTCCGGCCGTTCGGCCAGCAGATGTTTCACGTGGAACATTTCTCTCGAACCGAAGGTGTGATGGACGACCAAGAGGACGACGAAGCCCGAAAACATCGGACAAAGCTCGGAAGCCCGACGTCCGACTCGGACGCCTTGATTGAGGCTTCTGTGGTGATCGGACTGGAGCGCATCGAAGAGAATGACCCGAACGTGCAGCCGGTCAGAACGCTGCCGAGAGTTATAGCGGTGGCAAATCAAAAGGGAGGCGTCGGCAAGACCACCACGACCATCAACCTGGGCGCTGCTCTCGCCGATCTCGGCTACAGGGTGCTGATCATTGATCTTGACCCGCAGGGCAACGCCACGACCGGACTGGGAATCGAGGGTCGAAACTTCGACTACTCAATGTATGACGTGTTGCTTCGGGACGTCGCACTCGAGGATTGCGTTGAGCCGACGAGCATCAAGAACCTGTTCCTTGCGCCGGCAACGATCGACCTGGCTGGTGCAGAGATCGAACTCGTCTCGGTCTTCAGCAGAGAATTGCGACTAAAGCGGGTGCTCGCACCGATCCGGGAAGATTTCGGCTATGTGCTTATCGATTGTCCTCCCTCTCTCGGGCTCATTACGGTGAACGCGCTCGCAGCCGCGAGTGAGGTGCTCGTGCCTATTCAGTGTGAGTACTACGCCTTGGAGGGGTTGGGCCAGTTGCTCAGGAACGTCGAGCTCGTCCGAGGCAACCTGAACCCAGAGCTCGAGGTTTCGGCCATGGTGTTGACGATGTATGACTCACGGACGAGGTTGGCTGATCATGTCGTTGAGGAAGTACGCACACATTTCGGCGATGCGGTTTGCAAGAACGTGATCCCCCGCACGGTTCGGATCTCGGAGTCGCCCTCGTTCGGTGAGCCGATCACAGTCCATTCGCCATCATCAAGAGGCGCCATTGCATATCGAGAGCTTGCGAGGGAGGTCAGTGGTGGCCCGGCGTAGCGGTCTAGGCAAAGGGCTGGGAGCGCTCATCCCTCCGACTCCAGGTGTCGTAACCGGATCCATGCTCCGTGAAGTGCCGCTCTCTCGCATCCGTCCGAACCCGTTCCAGCCCCGAAACCAATTTGGCGAGCAAGGCCTATCCGCGCTCGTCGACTCGATAAAGGCGGTCGGGATTCTCCAGCCAGTTCTGGTGAGGGAGGTTGGTCCGGACGATTACGAGCTGATCGCGGGAGAACGTCGCTTTCGGGCCGCGCGTCGCGCAGGTCTCCAGTCGATACCGGCACTCGTTCATCAGGCCGACGACGCGATGAGCCTTGAAGAGGCTCTGGTGGAGAATCTGCATCGAGAGGATCTCAACCCTCTTGATGAGGCCGGTGCATACCAACAGCTGATCGAGGAGTTCAACCTCACGCACGAAGAAGTCGCCCGCAAGGTGGGCCGCTCCAGAGCCGGAGTCACCAATGCCCTTCGACTATTCCAGCTTCCACCGACGGTCCAGCGATACGTGCGCGACGGCCAGCTGAGTGCCGGCCACGCACGAACGCTGCTCGGTACACCCGACCGCATTCTGCAGGAGAAGCTTGCGAGCGAGGCGGTCCATCGTGGCCTGTCTGTTCGTTCACTGGAGGAGCTCGTCCGAGGTGAGCTCCGCGAGGCACAGGCCGAAGAAGGGGGGCTCGAAGGAACCGTCGACGAGACCGGGAACCTGATCAACACCCCCCCAGATGATTCGGCGCTGCCCGGGTCGCCAGAACCGAAGCCGGTGCGCTCACTTCGGCCGCCAGGGGTGCACGATCTTGAGGAACTCCTGGAGGACCGGCTGAACACGCGGGTCAAGGTGGACATGGGCGGGAAACGAGGCAAGCTCGTGATCGAGTTCGCCACATTGGACGACCTCGAACGGATCTACCGGGTCATCGTCGGGGAGACCTTTACCTAAGGTCGATGGCTGTTCCTTGCGGGGATGGTTACATTGGCGTAATCCCCAGGGTGTGAAATGAATCACGAATACCTCATGAGGCCCACCGACCTAGTATTCTCCCTGTTCAGAGTGCTTTCAGCTCCATAAGCTCGTCGAAGGTTTACTTTCTTGTTACCTTCTGGACCTCTACTGTTGGTGCAAGTTGATCCACAACCTGTGCATGAGGTTGTGGATCACTTCACTCTCCGCTCATGGTTAGCCAGCGTTCGAGGGACTCCTGAACCGCTTTTGCAAGGCCCGAAGTCCTCATCGCCACCAGATGCGGCGCTCCCAGTTCGAGCACGACAGCCGGCATCGTCGTTCGCCTGAGAATCACTTCCGCCATTCCGTGTGCGCCGGCTTCCTCTAGGTCTAGCGAGTTCGCGGCTGCATTCACGAGCAGCTCAGCGAGACGTCGGCTGGCGGCGGACTCGTAGCGAAATCCTCGGTAGAAGTACGTCTTGACCGATTGGTGGCCCGGCTCGAGTCGGAGGCCGATATAGCAGTCGACCTTTGCTGTATTCGCGGCCAGTGCCTGCACGAACGGGTCCGAGTCGTGGAGTTCGAGCGACTGTGCCCCAGCGAGGAGTAGAGCGCGATGAACCGCCGCGACACCGGTCGCGAATCCACCCTCTTCCCCGACGGCGATTTTCTTGCAGCTGAGCGTGGCTGGTGTCGCCGCAACCTTGAGTTGTTCTCGCAACGGCGTCACCAGGTCGTCACCCCCGCGGACGGGAGCGACGCGGGCTAACTCAGAAAGCGTCAGGGGACCACAGATCCCGTCTGTTACGAGACCCATGTTGTGCTGGAACTCGGTAATGGCGGCGTGGGTGTTGTCGCCAAAGATCCCGTCGACGCCCCCTGGGTCGAATCCGAGTCCGCTCAACCTCCGTTGCACGTCGGCGACGTCGTCTCCTTGCAGCATCGGACTTCGGCGGTAAAGGAGCCGGTCGCCCAAACGGAAGCCGGCCTCAACCAGGCTCGACCAAGTCTCGCGTCCGCAGATGCCGTCAACGCGTAGTCCACGTTGGGACTGGAAGACCTGCACGGCACCTGCTGTCCCAGGACCGAATGCACCTGGCTCGTCGGGTCCGAGATCGAACCCAAGCCGCGCGAGCCTCTCTTGCAGGTCAGTGACGGCTTCGCCGGAATCGTCCTCTCGAAGTGGCAGGAGTTCTTCGCGTGGAGCAGCCGTCGGTGGACGGCTCATAAGCCGGAACTCTGTGGCACTTCGATCATCTTCGACATCGTAGGAGATGCCAGCCGACGCCCGGTAGCGAGAAGGGCTACTCAGGCAAGTACCGTCCTGTCAGAGATGAGGCTCGAACTCCGACATGATCTGTGACTTGCTCCTTGCTCCGACGATTCGAGCCTGAGTTTCGCCGTTCTTGAAGAGCAGCAATGTCGGGATGCTCATAACCTGGAACCGCTGAGCGGTTCGGGGGTTGTCATCGACGTTCAGCTTCGCCACCTTCAGCTTGCCACTGTGAGCGCTGGCGATCTCATCGAGAATGGGAGCCACCATCTTGCAAGGGCCGCACCATTCAGCCCAGAAGTCGACGACGACCGGGATGTCTGAAAGACCAACCGCCTCGTCGAAGGTGTCGTCACTTACCGTGATGACGTCGTTCATTCCAATCTCCTTGTTTCAAGTCTGCGCGAGCAACGACAAATATCGCTCCGCCTCGATTGCCGCCATGCACCCGGAGCCAGCCGCCGTAACAGCCTGCCGGTAGACATGATCCTGGACGTCACCGCACGCGAAAACGCCGGGGACGTTTGTTCTCGGCCCTTCACGAGTGACGAGATAGCCCGCCTCGTCCGTCTCGAGTTGTCCTGCGAACAGCTCGCTGCTGGGAACGTGCCCGATTGCGACGAAGACCCCATCGGCTGGGAGAACCGACTCCTCGCCCGTGGTGACGTCTTTTACGAGCAGGCCGGTCACGCGTTGGTCGCCGAGCACGTCCACGACGACCGAGTCCCAGCGGAATGCGATCTTGTCAGTCCGAAATGCCCGGTCTTGCATAATCTTGGATGCCCGCAGCTCCTTGCGACGGTGGACGATCGTGACTGAATCGCCGAATTTCGTGAGGAACAGCGCCTCTTCGAGCGCTGAGTCTCCTCCGCCCACGACGATGATCCGTTTGTCCCGGAAGAAGAACCCGTCGCAGGTGGCACAGGTCGAAACCCCGTAACCAAGCAGGCGGGCCTCGTTTTCGATGCCGAGCATGAGCGAGCGCGCTCCAGTCGCGATGATCAAAACCCTTGCCCTCAGAGTCGGCTCGGGCGCATCACGGTCACCGATCCAGATACCGATCGGCGTAGAGCCCAGATCGACCCGCGAGGCTCGTTCCGTCAGGATTTCCGCGCCGAAACGTTCGGCCTGAGCCCGCATGGAGACCATGAGCTCAGGACCGAGCACTCCGTGTGCGAAGCCGGGGAAGTTCTCGACTTCTGTTGTCAGCATGAGCTGGCCGCCCGGTTGGTCGCTCGAGGACGACGGCTCGCCCTCGAGAACGAGGGGACGAAGGTCGGCGCGAGCCGAATAGATCGCGGCGGTCAACCCAGCGGGACCTGAGCCGAGGATCACCAGGTCGCGCATCTCGCCGGACTGCATCTAGGTCGCCTTTCTTCGTGCCGGGCCGGCTAGCTCCGGCTGTGGCGCATCCTGGATGTCAACGTCCCGACCGCCACGAAGATTCCGCCGATCAACAAGTAGCTCGCCCACACGCGTTGGTCGAAGACCTCGTTGTTGAGAAGGCGAATGAAACCGATGACGAACGCGACGAGGACAAAGATCACGACGGAGAATGCCAAGGCGCCGAAGATGACTACGCGGACAAGCTTCTGTACCGGCCGGACGGTGCGATCACGAACGAGCTCAACGAGCAGTCCGACCTTTTCGGTCAGCTGCGCAGCCCAGTCATCTTTTGGAGCCGACTCAGAAGACATGACCTGTACCTTAGCCTTCCGCGGTTTCCGCGAGCCGATAACAGATTCCGATGCATCGCGGCCCGGCGTGGGTCCCGATCACGGGACCGATGTAGTTGATGAGGATGTCCTCCCGGGGATACAGCCCGTCGACCATGTCCAAGAAAACTTCAAGATCCGGTGCTGCGGCATGCGCCACCGCCAGGCCTTCCAGCTTGCCGGCCTGCTTCAACTTGTTGACCAAGTACTCGAGCGAGCCAGCACGTGTGCGCTGTCGCGACTCGGCTTCGGCGACACCGTCTCGGATCTCTATGATCGGCTTGATCGACAAGAGCGACCCCAAGAGGGCTCTTGCGGTTCCAATGCGACCACCCTTTCGGACATTGTCCATAGTGTCGAGGGCCCCGAATACGCGGATTTTCGGGACGACCGCACGGGCGGCTGACTCAGTGATATCCAGATCATTTGTCGCACTTGCGACTTTCGCAGCCTCCAGTACCACCAACGCTTGGCCCAATGTGACCGTGCGGGTGTCCACAACCCGCACCTCGATGCGCTCACGCACCTCATCGGCGCCGGCACATGCGGCTTGGTACGTCGAGGAAAGCCCTGCCGAGAGCGTGAGGCACACGACGCTGGCACACCCATCGTTCGCCGCCTGGGCGAAGCTCTCTGCAAACGCGCCCGGTGACGGCGCCGAGGTTTCGGGCAAAGCACTTGTCGTGTCACACCGGCGCCAAAATTCGGAAGGCTCTATCAGCCTCATCTCGTCGGGTCCCCAGTCGCCCAACCTCACGTCGAGTGGGACGATCCTGATGTCGTGTTCCTCGGCGAGGCTCGCGGGAATATCCCCCGCGCTATCGGTGACGATTCTTATCCCGGCCATGACTTCCCTTTCCGGCAATCGCGTGTCTCCGCTTCAAAGTTTGCCAGTCGGCAAAGGTCCCGGCGAGTCCTGCGGCAAGCGCATAGGCGATGATGCCTGACGAGACGCCGACGAACACGCGCACGAGCAGGCCAATGCCCTGGCCCGATCCGACACCTGCCAGAACCAGGGCGACCACAAAGGCCATGACGAGAGAGCAGACCACCGTGCGCAATACATAGCGACCTACCGTGAAGCCGCCCAGGCTACCTATCCGGTTACGTAGGACGGCCAGGGCCGCTATCGCAGCGACCGTATACGCGATAGCGAGTGAGAGGGCCAGTCCCTTGGCCCCGAGCGTGCTGCGAAAGGCGAACGCGAGCAGGATGTTCAGCCCATTCTCCAACAAGTAGAGGAAAAAGGGAGTGCGTGTGTCGCGCATCGCCTGGAAGGCGAGAATTGTGAGCAGATAGATGCAGAACCCCGGCAGTCCCAATGCCAGGAGCTCCAACATCGTTGCGGTGAGGTGTGCCCCACTCAAGTGGTGCGCGCTTCCAGCCCCCAAGGAGATGAGCGAGATCGCAGGCAGGGCCAGAAGCAGATAGCCGACGACAGCCGGGATCACGCCTGCAAGGGTGCGACGCAGGCCGAGCCCGAACTGCTCTGCGAACCCGGCGGTGTCACCTTTGGTGAAGCGCGACGCCAGCGTCGGGGCCATCGTGGTCATGACCGAGACGGCGACGATGCCGAAAGGCAACTGGAAGAAGATCGACGCGTACGTGTAGGCAGTGAGCGAAGCTGCGCCAATGTTCACCGCGATCGCCGACACGACGAAGACCGCCATCTGATTGGCGATGACGAACCCGAGGGTCCAGCCCGAGAGATTGATGATTTCGCGCACCGCGGAGTCGTTCGGCCGCCACCGCGGACGTATCTGCAGGCCGCAGTTCAACACGCTTGGAACGAGCGCCGCAGCCTGGATGATGACACCCAGCGTCGTGCCGACGCCCAGCAGCAGGAGCAACCCGTGATCGCGTTGGACCGCGGCAAGGCTGTGGGTGTGACCGGCTGCGACGAAGGCCAAGAGGATGGAGATGGCGATGAGGTTGTTGAGGATCGGGGTGAATGCCGGTGCCGAGAAGCGGCGGGCAGTGTTCAGCACAGCGGTCATCAGGCTGACCGCGCCGTAGGCGAGCAGTTGAGGCGAGAACAGCCGCAGGAGATAGGTGGCCACTTGACGCTCGGCGACGATTCCTGCTCCGTGGCTTCCGACGGTGTACAGGTCGATGATCAAAGGAGCAGCAAGGAAGAAGGCGACGGTCGCCGCGACAAGCACGCAAGCTGCCAAGGTCAACACGGCGGAGATCGATTCGACAGCTTCTTGTTCCGAGCGAGTCGCCAGGCGAGAGACGAACACCGGGACGAACGTGGCGGTGAGGACCCCGCCAAGCACGAGGTCGTGCACGATGTTCGGCGTGTTGTTGGCGAGGTTGAACGAGTCAGAAAGGGTCGTATACCCGAGGGCGTAGATCGCGACGAGGATGCGGAGTAGTCCGGTGACCCGCGAGATGAGCGTTCCCGCGGCGACGTAGGCGGTCGCCGTGCCGAGACCCGGACTTGCCCGACTCGCGCGGGTTGCGACCCGCGAGGCCGCCGCACCAGGCGGGGCACTTTGGACACCTGTGAGTCCCACGGGTGCAGGTATCCCCGGCAGGGTGCGGGGCAGGCGTCCGCGGTAGATCGTCCTTTGATCGCCGCGGCCGTAGGAATGCCGCCGCCTGCGTCTCACGGGGCGAGATCCGGAACGGCGCCGGAAGTCGGGTCGATATTCGGACTGCGGCCATGTCTGGCCGCGTGCCGTCGGCGACGACGCGACGCGGACCGGAACCACCAGAACAGCAGGAAGGCCCCTGCGCTAGCTGTGAGCGCGATCGCGACGCCTGAGATCGCGGTGGACCGGATCGTGAACTGGGCGTGCGCCAGTTCGAGACGACCAGTTGGGGAGAAAAGCTGCAATTCGAGGTTCGAGTCTCCTGAGGTTCGTGTCCCCACGTGCACGATGAAGCTCGTGGTACCCCGCCTGAGCACGACCTTCATGGCGGTGGATGAAGTCAGATTCGCACCCGAGACCGCCAAGATGACCTGGAGCGGCGTGCCTGAGCCCGAGGTGATCGCAATCGGGAGTCTCGCCGACGACGATGTGACGGTCACGGTGCGGCCCGGCGGCAGGCTGAGTTCGGAGCCGAGCCCGTCCATCATGGTGAGGGGCGCCGACAGGTACGTCTGGCGGATATCGGGATGCATACCTGCGGTCTCGGCCAACAAGATCGCGTCGCCGAGGTTGTCGATTGTCGCGGTGTCACTCGGGATGATCGATGAGAGCTCCGCCAGTTGGACGCGTGAGGTCTCTACTTGTCCGGCGGTGATTGACCCGTCGGCGCTCAGTGCCGGGTTCAGGATTGAGCGAACGGCAGCCGAGCAACCTGTGACGACGCTAGGTGGTTGCTGGCAAAGTCCCCGTGGGACCGTCTGGAAGAGCTGGCCGATTGACACTGTCGTCACGATCGGACTCGAAACGAGCCCCCGGAGCAACGCGCCGAGGAATCCAGCCTCAGGTGCCCAGGACTGAGGAGCGACGAGCACCACGCCTCTCGTCTGTTGGTAGTTGGGGGAGTCGAAGTAGAGCTCGGCCAGGTCAGCTAGCAACTGTTGGGCTCGAAGGGCCGAGCTGCCGGGCCCACTCAGATGTGCGGCCAGGCCTGGGTCGGCCTGCACGCCCTCCACAGAGGATCCTTGGATGCGAAACGGGGCCGAGAGCGTGTAAGGCCATTGCGCCGCTGCCGGAGCGGTGCTGGGCGACGACTGGAGATTGCTTTCTGGTACCACGACCCGACTAACGCCGTCGTCGGCAAGCGCTTTCAGGCCGTGCATGCCGATAGGCGAGGTTGCGATGTAGACCCGCGAGCTCTCGGAAACATGGAGCACCTTCGCGAAGACGGCGTTGCCGCGCTCGAACTGGTCCGTAAGGTCAGTTTCGAGGCCGGCCCGGATCAGCCGAGTCGGATTGACGGCACTGAACGGGCCGTCCACCATCGCGCCGCGCTCGGAGGCCAGAATGCTCACGAGCTTCGCGTGGTCCCGACTTCGGGCCAGAGCAAGCAGCGTCTGCCCGTATACGTCCACGGTCAGTGGTGCATTGGGCCAGCTTGCCTCCGCATGAGCAATGGACTCGATCCGGGAGATGGTCTCGGAGGAGACCGTCGGTTTCCCGGCGGGAGCCAGTGCCACGGGTGCCCCAACGGGGACGACAAAGGAGAAGCGAAGGCGCCCCTGTGGCGCGACCGTCGAGGGGACGACGATCAGGTAGGTCGTGAAGGAGTCGACGGTGACCGGCTGTCCTGTCAAGACGTCGACGAGGGAAACCTGAAGCGGGTAGACGCCGCCGCAGCCGCCGTATCGCGGCGGGCAAGGGAGCTCGAACACCTTGTCCGAAGGCACCTGCGCCGGGACTTGGCCGGAGAGCTCGGTTCCTCCGACGTAGATGTACGCCGAGCCGTGGGCCTCGGTGATCGAATGCAGGGAGAAGGTGATGAGCGAGAGCTGGTTCAGTCCAGCGAGCTGGCCCGCGGCGGTGGTATCGAACTCGTAGCGGCTCGCCAATGCCGATTGGTCAGGCTCGGTGTACAGCGCCAGGTTCACAAGCAGATCCTGGGCAGGGATGCTCGAACGCACACGAAGGCCGAGCCGGATAGGAATGTTCGAGCTGTGCACCCAGGGATCCTGGGAAGTAAGCGTGATGACGCCCCTGGGGAGCACCTGAGCCTCAGCGGCACGTGAGAGGCCGATCGACGTGGTGGCAAATAGGAGAGCGACGATGGCGAGCAGGGCGAGGACGGTTCGAGCATTGAGCCGCCCGAGCGGCGTCAACGCTGACCGGGCATCGCTGAGCCATGGGGCGGACGGCAACGGTGGTCTTGTCCTCCGATCGGACACGCGAGACGCAGCGAGCCTATAGGCGCTCGGGGTGCTCATACAGGTGGACGGGAGCACGAGACGCGTCCTGACTCCGAAATGGCCGTCGGATCGCCGACGCCCGTCAGCCCCAGTGGCGGTACCGTCGTGGGATGGCAGTGCTGTTCGGGCGTCACGAGGAGTTCGCAGCGCACGCAACAGGAGAGTGGCACCCTGAGCGTGCCGAGCGTCTGGAGGCAGTCTTCGCGGGCGTCGAGCACTCGCCGGCGGCAGGCGTGACTATTTCGTTCGAGCCCCGCCGGGCCACACGTGGAGAGCTCGAGATCGTTCACGACCCGTTGTACATCGAACGCATCGAGGACCACTGCCTCGGAGGAGGCGGCCACCTCGATGAGGACACGGTTGCCGCCCCTGCTTCGTTCGACGCAGCCCTGCGCGCGGCGGGTGCAGGGCTGGACGCGGCCGAACGATTGCGGAACGGTGAGGGCGACGTCGCCTTTCTGGCGGTGCGACCTCCTGGACATCACGCGCTCGTAGCGAGAGCCATGGGTTTCTGCCTGTTCAACAACGTCGCCGTCACAGCGGCCTCAATTGCGGCGCTAGGTGAGCGTGTCATGGTTCTCGACTGGGACGCCCATCACGGAAACGGGACCCAAGACATCTTCTACGAGCGTTCTGACGTGCTTTGTGTTTCGCTCCATCAGTTCCCCTTCTATCCCGGGACCGGGTCGCTAGGCGAGGTCGGAAGCGGCATGGGCCGGGGCGCCACCGTCAATCTGCCGTTTCCGGCTGGAACCGCGGGGGACGCTTACCGCTTAGCCTTTGACGACGTGATTGCTCCGCTGGCTGAGGAGTTCGCCCCGGACTGGCTGTTGATCTCTGCTGGATTCGACGCGCATCGTGCTGATCCGTTGACCGATCTGGGGCTCACCGCCGGTGACTTCGCGGACTTGACCTCGCGGGCGGTGCACCTGGTGCCGCGCGGACGGCTCATAGCGTTTCTCGAGGGCGGCTACGACCTCACCTCGCTGGCCCTCTGCGTGGGTGCGTGCGTGGCCGCGCTCGGCGGTGTCGATTACCGACCCGAAGCCGCCTCCAGGGGCGAGACGACCGAGCACGCGCGCGAGGTCATCGCCACGGCAGGTCGATTTCACCGGGCGGCGCTCGCACGATGACCGGGAAACCGGTCTCTCCGGTCGTGGTTCCAGAGCGGCTCCGTCCAGTTCTGGATGCCACACGACCGATTGCCGAGCGTTTCGAGTCTGCCGGGAAGCGGTTGTTCCTCGTCGGCGGGCCCGTGCGTGACGGCATCGCCGGACGGCCCGGCGGGGTGGAACCGGGCCCGGAGGTCGACATTGATCTCACGACGGACGCGACTCCCGATGAGATCGAGTTGTTGGTCGCCGACTTGAGCGACGCGATGTGGAACCAAGGCAAGAGGTTCGGGACCATCGGATTCATGCGCGCCGGGCGCCGTTTCGAGATCACAACTCACCGGGCAGAGGTCTACGTGCCCGAATCCCGCAAGCCCGAGGTGCAGTTCGGACGCGATATCGAAACTGACCTGTCGCGCCGAGACTTCACCGTGAACGCGATGGCGCTCAGTCTGCCGGGCCTCGAGCTGGTCGATCCCTTCAACGGCATCACCGATCTCGCGGCGAAGCGGTTGCGAACCCCGCTAGAGCCAGAGGTGTCGTTCTCGGACGATCCACTGCGCATGCTCCGCGCCGCCCGGTTCATCGCCGGGTACGGACTGAGCCCCGACACTGAGCTCGTAGCGGCAGTCGGGTCCATGCGTTCGCGCCTCGAGATCGTCTCCAGGGAACGGATCAGGGACGAGTTGGACAAGTTACTCCTGTTGCCGTACCCGGCGCCGGGGCTCTGGTTCCTCGTCAACACCGGATTGGCCGAGGAGTTCCTTCCCGAGTTGCCGGCGCTCGCCCTCGAGCAGGACCCGATCCAGAGGCACAAGGACGTCCTTGCTCACACGATCGCGGTCGTCGAGAAGACAAGTCCTGAGAGAGTTCTACGGTTGGCGGCGCTCTTCCACGACGTCGGGAAGCCCGCAACACGCTCGATCAGTTCCGGTGGGGTCCACTTCCATCACCACGACGTCGTCGGGGCGAGAATGGCGCGCAAACGGATGCAGGTGCTGCGCTATCCGACCGAAGTCATTGACGACGTCGAACGGCTCGTGGCGCTCCATCTGCGGTTCCACACCTACAAGATGGGCTGGACGGACGCGGCGACGCGCCGGTACGCGCACGACGCCGGCCCGCTTCTCGGTCGTCTGAACGAACTGACGCGTTGTGACTGCACGACACGCAACGAAGCCAAGGCGAGGGAACTCGGCCTACGCATCGACGAGCTCGAGAGACGCCTCGTCGAGCTTCGCGAGCGCGAGGAATTGGACTCCATACGTCCGCAACTCGACGGCGTCGCAGTGATGAAACACCTCAACATCGCGCCGGGCCGAGATGTCGGCGCGGCCCTCGACTTCTTGCTGCAGATTCGACTCGACGAAGGACTTCTTCCGGAGGAGGAGATTCTGCGGCGGCTCGACGCGTGGTGGGCGGAGCGGTAACGACCTGGCGGGTCTGCTGGGCTCGGATCCCCGTCGCACAGGTGACATCGAGACGAGCGCGTCGGCCCGCACTTGGTCGGTGCCGAGTCCTCTACAGCTCTACGTGCCGCTCATTGCACGGGGTGTGCTCTCCGACGGGGCGTGTCGACGCACGCACGACGAGCTCGGGCTCGAAGCGGATGGCCCGATGCTCATGCGGTGCGCCGGTGACCTCTTCGAGGAGCAGCTCGGCGGCTGCGACACCGAGCTCGTACTTAGGTTGGCGTATCGAGCTGAGCGTGGGCGACAGCATGGAGGCGAACACGACGTCGTCGTAGCCGACGACGGCCATCTCCTCGGGAACGGCGACTTCAGCTGCGGCGAGGCCCCGAAGCACCCCAAAGGCCAGTAGGTCGTTGGCGCACATCACCGCGCTCGGCCGGCGCTCGGCACCGAGCAGCCCTGCCACGGCACGCTCGCCCTGGTCGATCGTAAGGGCGCCGACGACGAACTCTTGGAGCGAGACACCGCGGCGGCGGGCTCGCCGAACCGACCGGCGAGCACCCTCCCTGCGATCGATGCACTGGCGGATCGTCGACGGACCATTGACCAGCGCGATCACCTGGTGCCCCAGCTCGACGAGATGATTTGCCGCAAGTTCAGCTCCTCGGATGTCGTCGACCGCCGCGGAGCACAGCCCGAAGCTGCTGCCGTCCCGGTCCAGCAGCACTGTCGGGATACCGTGAGCCACCAGGGCGACCGCGCTCTCGAGGTCGCTATCGACCGGACAAACGAGGATGCCGTCGACACGATGCTCCTCGAGCATCCGGAAGTAGCGCTGCTCGCGATTGGCCGACTCGTCGGTGGAGCACAGCATCAGGACATAGTCCTGCTCGCGGAGTACGTGCTCCGCGCCACGGACTATTTCGGTGAAGAACGGGTTTGCGATGTCGAGGAGAACTGCGGCGATAGTGCGGCTCTTACCCGCCCTCAGCTGGTGTGCTGCGGTGTTACGCACGAACCGTGTCGAGTCGATCGCGTCGAGAACCCGCTTGCGAGTGGTCGGAGCAACGACCGAAGGGTTGTTCAGCACGTTCGACACCGTGCCGAGGGATACCTGCGCAAGGTTGGCGACCTCGCGGATCGTGACCCGTCGCTTGGCGGAGCTGCGATCGGCCCCAGAAGCGCTCGAACGAGACCTCTCCGCTGGCTCAGCCTGGTGCACCGGGGCCTCGGCGCGAAGGCCCATGCGGAAGCGGTCGTTGGTCATCGCTGCTTGCCTTGACAGCGACTGGCGACGTCGCTAACGTCCGCACCCGAGAAACCTTCAGCAAGACCGATTGGGCCCCATTCACGTGGGAGTATTTCAGGGCTCGTTTCAAGGAGACCGTGATATGCGTTTATTGTGTGCCCGATTTGAAACGATTCATTCCCTTCGCGGAAAGATCTGAGACCGAGGCATGTCGGCGGACTGGCAGGGTGCACAGGCTCGGGAAACGGCGATGACATGGTTGTTCACACCGTACACGACGGCGTTTACCGCAAGACAGGGACAGCCGAAGGAACAGGGACAGGACAGTGAACTGTGTGGCGGGTTGCACTCCGACGGTCTAGACAACCGAGCCGCTGGGCCGGAACGTGAGCTGTGGGGAAGAGCAACGAGATGACCGACGGCGACACGCATCCGGACGACCCCACAGGCAGCTACCAGGGGGCCGCCCCCCAACGAGAGGGCGGCCAGTCCGTCGGTGACGTCCAGACGGTGGCGGCCGACGGGGCGTCCGCGTCTGGCTTGGGTTCACAGGAGCCGGTCCTCGTCCTCGAGCATGCGTCGAAGTCCTTCGGAGCACTTCGGGCGCTTCAGGACGTGTCCCTCTCGCTTTACGCGGGCGAGGTTCAGGGACTCGTCGGCGAGAACGGTGCCGGAAAGTCGACGCTGGTCAAGATCCTCGCCGGGGCATATCGCTTCGAGAGTGGACATCTGTTTCTCGACGGTGAGGAGAAGGTCTTCGAGACGACGGCCCAGTCCAGGGCAGCGGGCATCGCCATCATTTTCCAGGAGCCGCTCCTTTTCCCCGACCTGTCGGTCGCTGAGAACATCTTCATGTGCCGTCAGCCACTCCGCTCTGGCCGGAGGGTGGATGTGCGCCGAATGCGCCGCGAGGCGCTCGCCCTCTTCGAGTCGCTCGGCGTGACACTCAGTCCCGACCGGCTTGCTGAAGGGCTGTCGATCGCCGACCAGCAGCTCGTCGAGATTGTGAAGGCTGTCGCGGCTGACGCCCGGGTCATGGTCATGGACGAGCCGACGGCAGCGTTGACGGCGACGGAGGTCGAGCGGCTTTTCAAAATAGTGAACATGCTGCGTGACAAGGGAACCGCGGTCCTGTTCATCTCCCATCGCATGGACGAGGTGTTCGCGTTATGCCAGCGCATCACGGTCCTGCGCGATGGCCGGCTCATTGTCACCAAGCCAATGGCCGAGATGGATGAAGCTTCGGTGATCCAGGCAATGGTCGGGCGGGACCTCGGAACCCTGTTCCCCGAGAGGACGGCCAGCACGGGCGACGTCGTTCTCAAAGTCGAACACCTGACGAGCCTCGGCGCGTTCACGGACATATCTTTCGAGGTGCGAAGCGGCGAGATCGTGGCCCTTGCCGGCCTTGCCGGCGCCGGTCGCAGCGAAGTAGTGAGGTCGATCTTTGGTATCGACCGCCGAGACGCAGGACGGGTCGAGGTGAACGGGAGGGAGCTTCCGTCGGGTGTGCCCAGCGCAGCCATGGAGGCGGGAATTGGCTTCGTCCCGGAGGACCGCCGTCAGCAGGGCGTTTTGATGAACCTCTCGATCGAGCGGAACATCGCCCTTCCTTCCCTGTCTCAGGTGGCGGCTCACCACCTCGTGCCACGTGGGAGCGAGAAGAGGTTCGCAGCCGACTGGGTGAGCCGCCTCAGGCTCAAGTACGGGCGGATGAACCATCCGGTGGCGACGCTCTCAGGCGGTAATCAGCAGAAGGTAGTGCTTGCCAAATGGCTTGCTCGGCATCCCTCCCTGCTCATTGTCGATGAGCCGACTCATGGCATCGACATCGGTACCAAGGCGGAGGTCCACCGCCTCTTGGCAGAGCTTGCGGCACAGGGCGTCGCCATCTTGATGATCTCCTCCGAGATGCCCGAAGTGCTCGGGATGGCGGACCGGATCGTCGTGCTGTTCGAGGGCCGCATCTCGGGGGTCTTCTCGAGAGAAGAAGTGGATCAGGAAGTCCTCATGCGCGCTGCGAGCGGTCTGGCGAACCGAGCTGCGTCATGAGCGTCGCCACCCAAGCGCCAGGTGCCCAGCTGCCGGGCGACGACAAGGCCCAGCGCTCGAACTGGCTCGTCGATCTCTTCGTCGAATACCGTTCTATCGGCGTTCTTCTCGTCCTGGTGATCGTCGTCGTCCTCACGTCGATCGACAACTACCGCTTCGTCTCGGTGACGAGCCTCCAGCAGTTGGTGTCGGGGGCCGCGATAATCGCCTTGCTCGGGATCGGTGAGACCCTGGTGATGGTCACCGGGAACTACGACCTCACCGTCGGCTCGGTACTCGGCCTGTCCGCCTATGCCGTTGGTGACATCTTCCAGCACAACCAACATTTCCCGATCCCTCTCGTGTTCCTCATCGCCCTTGGGATCGGACTGGCCTGCGGCATCGTCAACGGGGCCGTCGTCACCATGGCGCGAGTACCTAGCGTCGTCGTCACCCTCGGGATGCTGTACGTCATCCGTGGGATCGACGCCGTCTGGGCAGGCGGCAACGAAGTGGGCGCGGCGAGCCTACCTGGACGCTTCGTGGAGATCGGCTACGGCACCATCGCCGACGTACCGTACCTCGCATTGATCGCCGTAGTCGCGGTCGGGATCGCCGCTCTTGCGGTGCGGACATACCGAACGCCACGGGAGTTCTACGCCACCGGCTCGAACCCCGTCGCCGCTGAGCTTGCCGGCGTACCGGTCAGAAAGCGCGTGTTCACCGCCTTCGTCATAAGCGGCGCGATCGCGGGCGTGGCGGGTGCATTGTGGCTCTCGTACTTCGCCACGGTCGACTCTACGGCAGGATCCGGCTACGAGTTCCTGACGCTCGCCGCGATCGTCGTGGGTGGCGTGTCCGTTTTCGGTGGCAGCGGCTCGATCATAGGAGCGGCGCTCGGCGTCCTGCTGGTCAACACGATGGACAGTGCCCTCGTCGTGGTCAAGGTGTCCTCATCCTGGGACGAGGCATTCCAGGGGGCACTGTTGCTCGCCGCCATTGTCTTCAACCGGTTTGTCACCGTGCGCAGGACTCGAGAGCTACGAACAAGGAATATGTCGCATGTCAAGTGACGTACAGACGGCGACGGGCGGTACCAGCCAACCCGATATGCCCCTCGACCCCGGCGGCGGTGGGCTTCGGGCGCGGCTTGGCCCGCTGATGCGGTGGGAGTCCGGGCTCGTCGTGCTCCTGTTGGCCACCGTCCTCATGGGGTCCCAGCTGTCGTCGATGTTCCTCGAGTCCGGGAACTTCTTCTACATCGGTATCAACGTCGGCGAGTTCGCCATCATGGCACTTCCGTTGATGCTGATCGTCGTCACCGGAGAGATAGACCTGTCGGTCACCTCGCAGCTGGAGTTGTCCGGGGTCGTCATGGGATACCTCTTCGCGCACGGCTGGCCGATCGCGGCGGCCATGGTGGTTGCTGTTTGCCTCGGCGCAGTGACAGGGGCGTTCAACGGCTTCTTGGTCACCCGCCTCGGCCTGCCTTCCATGATCGTCACGATCGGGACACTTACGCTGTATGAGGGCATCGCCCAGGTCATCCTCCCGAACACGGCGGTAGGAGGTTTTCCCGCGGGGCTCACCAAGATCGGTCTTGTGCCGATCCCGCACACCGAGATCCCTTACTCGATCGGCTTCTTCATCATTTTTGCCGTCATAACAGCGGTAGTGCTCCACAAGACGCCGCTAGGCCGTTCCATCTATGCCATCGGGACGAACCGCGAAGCGGCATTCTTCTCAGGCGTCCACGTCAAGCGGATCAAGATGGGACTGTTCATCACCTCGGGGATCCTCTCCGCGTTCTGTGGAGTTCTCTGGTCGTTGCGGTTTGCTTCGGCTCGCTACGACATGGCCACGGGGCTCGAGCTGAACGTCGTCGTCATCGTCTTCTTTGCTGGCACCGCGTTCTCGGGCGGTAAGGGGTCAGTGATCGGTGTGGTCCTAGCGGCCGCGATCTTCGCCGGCGTCCAGAACGCCCTGACGCTCGATCTCGTTCCCGCACAGAACCAGAACATCGTGATCGGGAGCCTCCTCATCGCCAGTGTCCTCATCCCGAGCGTCGCGGACGTCTATCGCAGGACCGGGCAGCGATTACAGGACCTAGCGAGACGGAGGTTGTGACGACCTGGGCCGCCGACTAGAACGCTTCCCGCCGAGGCATCACCACCGAGGTAGCCCGCATAGATCGCAGGAGAAGAAAGCGAGACAGAGGCAATAGGAGGTGAAAAGACAACCCAGGGACCGCTTCGCGATGATTGTCGTCGCCAAGTGGTGTTCAGCAAAGAAGGGCGCGGTCTCCAGGAGCACAATCCAAAGAGCCTGCCGCTATCCCATATTGAAAGGAATGCAACAATGAAAAGACTGAGGACCGGGCACTTGCGAGTTGGTGGGTTCGCGACGCTGGCTGTTGCGGCCGTCATGGTAGCGGTGTTGGCTAGCGCCGGTGCCGCCACGGGTTCGACCAACCGGGTCAACTCGCCTTCCCTGACCAAGGGCCAGACCGTCTACTTCATCCCGAAGGACACGGTTAATCCGTACGAGGTCATTGCCGACCAGGGCGGGAAGATTTCCCTGACAGCGATAGGTGACAAGCAGGTCGTGTCTTCCGGTACCTCGGACACCGCGGCCGCCCAGGAGCCGTCGATCCAGACCGCGATCGAGACCGGCGCCGCCGGCATCGTCATTGCCGGCAATGACCCTGCAGCGCTCTGCCCCGAGCTCAACCAAGCTATGGCCAAGAAGATCGCTGTGGTGACCTTCGACTCGGACACCAACTGCCGTCAACTGTTCATCAACCAAGCGAACACCCAGCAGATCGGCGAGAGCGAAGTTCAGATCCTCGGCAAGGAAATGGGCTACAAGGGTCAGTTCGCCATCCTGTCGGCCGAGTCCACCGCTACCAACCAGAACGCCTGGATCGCGTGGATGAAGGTCGAAATGAAGAAGCCTTTGTACAAGAACATGCAGTTGGTCAAGGTCTACTACGGCAATGACGACCCAGCTACCTCGCTCCAGGTCACTGAAAGCATGCTGCAGGCCTACCCGAACCTGAAGGGCATCATCGCCCCGACGACGGTGGGCATCTCTTCGGCTGCGCAGTACCTCGCACACTCGAAGTACAAGGGCAAGGTCATCCTCACCGGTCTCGGTCTGCCGAGCCAGATGAAGGAGTACCTGTACGACGGTACGGTGGCAGAGTTCGAGCTGTGGAACCCGAGAAACCTCGGCTACCTCGCCGGCTACGCGGTGGCTGCGATCGCATCGCACGTCATCACCCCCAAGGTCGGACAGACCTTCAGGGCCGGCAACCTCGGCACCTACACCATCATCAAGGGCGTCGGCGGCCTGCAGGTAGTGCTCGGACCTCCGTTCGTCTTCACCAAGGCCAACGTAGGCCAGTTCAACTTCTGAGTCCCTTCGGGCACCGGGGTGCCGCATCTTGCGGGACCCCGGTGCCCTGCACCAAGGACACACGATGGCACAGCGAATCTGTTTTCAGCTTCAAGTAGATCCCGATCACATCGAGGAATATGTACGCCGCCACGAAGCCGTGTGGCCGGAGATGCGAGAAGCGCTCACGGCCGCGGGTTGGCGCAATTACTCCTTGTTCATGACGACGTCAGGGGCTGTCGTCGGCTACCTCGAATGCGAGGACTTCGAGGAAGCCCGCAGGGCCATGGAGCAGACCGAGGTGAACGCCAGGTGGCAGGCGGAGATGGCTCCTTTGTTCGAAGGGCTCGCCGGTGCACGCCCAGATGAGCAGATGGCGCCTCTCCCGGAGATTTTCCATCTTGACTGATAACACCTTGGTCGAGCACCGCCGAGCCGGGTACCCCCGACACGAGGAAGAGAGCACGAAGAGATGACCGACATCAAGAGCGTAAGAGGGGCATTGCGTAACCAGTGGATCGAGACCCCTTCATGGGCTTTCGGGAATTCCGGGACCCGCTTCAAGGTCTTCACCCAGGACGGGGTTGCCCGTAACCCGTATGAGAAACTGGAGGACGCCGCACAGGTGCACCGCTTTACTGGTGTGACGCCGTCGGTTGCCCTGCACATTCCCTGGGACAGGGTCGAGGACTACGCTCATCTTGCCAAGCACGCGGCGGGCCTCGGTCTACAGATCGGGGCTATCAACCCGAACGTGTTCCAAGAAGCCGAATACCGGCTCGGCAGCGTCTGTAACCCGGACCCGAAGGTGCGTCGGAAGGCGACCGATCACCTCCTTGAGTGTGCGGAGATCGCTGGTCTGACAGGCTCGCCGGCACTCAGTCTTTGGTTTGCCGATGGCACCAACTATCCCGGCCAGGACGATATCCGGGCTCGGCAGGACCGGCTTAGTGAGGCGCTCCACGAGACCTATCAGGCGCTCCCCACTGGGGTACGGATCTTGCTCGAATACAAGTTGTTCGAGCCTGGTTTTTACACAATGGACGTGCCGGACTGGGGTACCTCGCTGCTCCACTGCGTCGATCTTGGTGAAAAGGCGTTCGTCCTTGTAGACACCGGTCATCACGCGCCGGGGACGAACATCGAGTTCATCGTGGCGGGCCTGATGCGGGCGGGACGGCTTGGAGGGTTCCATTTCAACAGCCGCTTCTACGCCGACGACGACTTGATGGTCGGTGCTTCCGACCCCTTTCAGCTTTTCCGGATTATCCACGAGATCGTCTCCGCCCATGGACTCGATCGCAGCGCCAACGTGGCGTTCATGCTGGACCAGTGTCACAATCTCGAGCCGAAGATCCCTGCGGAGATCCGTTCGGTGATGAACGTCCAGGAGGCCACTGCCAAGGCGCTTCTTGTGGACCACGAAGCGCTGCATGCCGCGCAGGCTGCCGGTGACGTGCTCGGTGCTTACGCCGTCATCATGGATGCCTATAACACCGACGTCCGTCCCTTGCTCGCTGAGGTGCGCACTGAGATGGGGCTTGACCCTGACCCGATGGCCGCTTACGCCCGCTCCGGGTACGCCGAGCGAATCGGCGCCGAGCGAGTGGGAGGCCGGGCCGCCGGCTGGGACGCCTGAGCGACGGCCACGATGGATTCGGCTACACCTCTGGAAGTTGTCTCGCGCTCTGATCACGATGAACAGGGTCCCAATGCCGAGTAGCTCGCCTGTTGCGGCAGAGCGACCTCTTAGGGGGATTCGCCCGATCGTGGGGCTCGTGGCAGGTGGTCTTGGGGCTTACTGGCCGCAGTTCCCGGACCTGCTGCCGCAACTGCAAGCGTCAGCGGCGGCCGTCTCGGCCCGGCTCGGACAGTTCGACGTGGAGGTCGTCGACGTCGGCTTCATCTCCGACGCCATCGATGCAGGTCGAGCTGCAGAACGCTTGGAAGCGGCAGGCTGCGACCTCATCGTTTGTTTTCTTACGACGTATATGACCTCGACCATGATCGTCCCGATTGCCCAACGGGCCGGGGCCCCCGTGTTGCTGGTGAACCTGCAGCCCAGCGAGGCAATGGATCACGCGACCTTTGACACGGGGCAGTGGCTCGCCTATGCAGGCTGCTGTCCGTTGCCCGAGGTGGCAAATGCCTTTGAGCGCTGCGGTATCGCCTTCCGCTCGGTCTCGGGTTACCTCACGGACGAACGCGCCTGGGCTCGCATCGAGCGCTGGGTGAAGGCGGCGAGCGTACGCAAAGCTCTCCGGACGGGGCGCCATGGCCTTATGGGTCACCTCTACCCAGGGATGTACGACGTTTCGACGGACCTTACGCTGGTTCCGGCAATGCTCGGTGGCCACGTTGAGGTGCTTGAGTTCGACGATCTGCGCGTGCGCGTCGATCGGGTTGTGGCCAAGGAGGTCGATGCCAAGCTCGAGGAGGCGAAGTCCATCTTCGAGCTCGACGTCTCGGTCAACGAGGAAGACCTGGAGTGGGCCGCCAGGGTGGCGGTTGGACTCGACCGCCTCGTCGGGGACTTCGGGCTCGACTCTCTTGCGTACTACCACCGTGGCCTTGGTGGCGAGGTCCACGAGCGCCTAGGCGCTGGCATGATCCTCGGTGCGTCGCTTCTTACGGCGGCCCATGTGCCGACCTGCGGGGAATACGAGCTTCGGACCTCTCTGGCAATGCTGGTCATGGACCGACTCGGCGCTGGAGGATCCTTTACCGAGATGCAGGCCCTCAACTTCCGGGACGGCGTGGTGGAGATGGGCCATGATGGTCCTGCGCACCTCGCGATCAGCGAACGACGGCCGCTGCTGCGCGGACTCGGCGTCTTCCACGGCAAGCGCGGGTGGGGCGTCTCTGTAGAGTTCGACGTCAAGCACGGACCGGTGACAGCCTTCGGGATCACACAGCTACGCGACGGCCGTCTGCGCTTTGTGGTGTCCGAAGGCAAAGTCGTCGACGGCCCGCTCTTGCAGATCGGCAACACGACTTCGAGAATCGACTTCGGATGCGATCCCGGTGAGTGGTGCGACGCCTGGTCGCAGAGCGCCGTGGCCCACCACTGGGCTCTTGGGACGGGCCATCGGGCGCCGGAGCTCAACGCGCTTGCCGAGCTGCTCGGCATCGAGATGGTGACGGTGGGAGGTGCACTCGTGCCCAAAGAGCGAGGCAGGCCCGACACCCAGCGGTGACCAGCGCGGGCTGTTCCAATGCCAAACTGCACGCTGCGATCGACCTCGGGGCCTCGAGCGCGCGTTTGTTCGCGGGACGTCTCGACCGGGACCGGCTCGAGGTCCGGGAGGTCGTCCGGCTGAGGAACTGGGCCGTGCAACTTCCTGACGGCCTCCACTGGGATCTGCTGCGAGTTCATCAGCGGATGCTCGAGGCACTTGCGCAGCTTTCCCGAGAGGCCGATGGGCGCCCCCTGTGGATCGGTATTGACAGCTGGGGGGTCGACTACGGGCTCCTCGATGCCGGTGGACGCCTGCTTGGGCCACCGTTTCACTACCGAGACGATCGCACATCGGGACGGCTCGAGGTGCTCGACCGCCTCGTCGGCATCGAGCGTGTATATCAGGCGACGGGCATCCAGGAAATGGCGATCAACACGATCTGTCAACTTCTTGCCGAGCGGGGAAGCGGGGCCTACGCCGTCGCCTCACATTTGCTCCTCGTTCCCGACCTCCTCGCCTACCTGCTGACGGGCGAGCGGCGCTTCGAGCGGACGAACGCATCGACGACCCAGCTCGTCGATGCGCGTACGGGACAACTTGTCGAGTGGCTGTTCCCGCTCCTCGGCATACGTCGCGAGCTCTTTGCGCCGTCCATCGAGCCGGGAGAGCACTACGGCCGAGTGCTCCCCGCTGTCGCCGCGAGCGTGGGGATGCAACTTCTGCCCGAGGTAGTCGCCGTTGCTTCCCACGACACCGCCTCAGCGGTGATCGCCGTTCCGGCGGTCACCGATGATTTCGCCTACGTGGTCAGCGGGACCTGGTCCCTAGTCGGCTTGGAGCTCGACGCGCCTGTCATCTCAGAAGCCAGCCGGCGAGCAAATTTTTCGAACGAGTTGGGCTACTGCGGCACAGTGCGGTTCCTGAAGAACGTGATGGGGCACTGGATGCTCCAGGAATGTGAGCGCTACTGGGCTCTGCAGGGACGGCCTGCGCGGCTCGTCGACCTCTTGCCCGAGGTGGAGGCCTGCACGCCTTTTCGCTCGCTTGTCGATACCGCCGATCCAGATTTCGCGGTTCCCGGCGACATGCCCGGACGGATCCGCGCCGCCTGCAGAGGAAGCGGGGAACCGGTTCCCGAGAGCGACGCTGAGCTTGTGCGCTGCGTCCTCGACAGCATGGCGCTCGCCATCTGTGGTGCGCTGGAGGAAGCGCAACGCTGTACGGGACGGCGGGTACGCGTCCTCCACGTCGTCGGCGGAGGCTCGGCCAACCGACTTTTCCTCTCGGTGCTGGCGGCCTCGAGTGGTCTGGAGGTGGTTGCCGGACCGGTCGAGGCATCCGCTGTGGGCAATCTCCTCGTGCAGCTGCACGCCGCCGGCGGGGCAGGTGAGCCCAGCGAGATGCGTGAGCTAGTCGCTCGGTCATTCCCTGTGGAGAGGGTATTGCCGGACCTGATGTTGGCTCGCGAGGCGGAGCGGGCACGGGCACGGTGGTCTGTTCCTAATGGACGGGCCTAGTGACTCTCGCTGCCTTGACAGTCAAACGTTGCGGCCGATACCATGATTTGAAACGATTCATTGCGACGGTTAGGGTGCGCCAGAGCAGGGCGGACCCGGCGCTGGAGTGCTGCAGACCGATGGGCGATTGTGTGCACGACTCGCTTGAGCTGGCTGCACGGAGCCGGGAGAGATTGGGTTGGCGCTGAAGAGTAGGACCGAAGTTAGCCAGTACCCGGGCGGCGGGCCCCTGGCCGCACTGCAGGCATTGGGCGAACTTCCGGACTCCGGGCGACGAGATCAAGCCCTTCCCTTCCGTGCGAAGGTGAACTCCCACGTCCACGTTCCACCAAATTTCTCTGCCTTCCACACCGTTGGTGAGGCGGTTCAGATGGCAGCGGAGCAAGATGTCCGAGTGCTGGGTGTCAGCAACTACTACGACTTCGGTGCGTACGGACCCCTCGCGGAGCTCTCGATGTCCATGGGGGTCTTTCCTCTCTTCGGGTTGGAGGTTGTTTGCCTCCTCGAGAACCTTCTGCACTCTGGCGTCAGGGTCAACGACCCGGGCAATCCGGGCAAGATGTACCTCTGCGGCAAGGGCATCACGCGCTTTGCCCCCATGGACGCTGCTGCCGCCACCTTGATGGATACGGTCCGTCGCATCGACTCTGACCGCATTGCCAACATGATCGACAAGCTCAACGGCGTATTTGCAGCAAGTGGGGTCAAGACTTCCGTGACCGAAGAGTCGGTCAAGGCCGCCGTGGTAACTCGCCATGGGGTCCCGGCAGATACGGTCTACCTGCAGGAGCGCCACGTGGCGCAAGCCTTTCAAGAGGCGCTGTTCGCACTCGTCCCGATCGCTTCGCGCCCAGACGCGCTGCTTTCTCTCTTCCACGCCAACCCTGGTGCCAACCTGGACTCGGTGAGCGTTCAGGACGCCATTCGCGCCAATCTCATGAAGGCTGGCAAGCCGGGTTACGTCAATGAGGCTTTCGTAGGCTTCGACCACGCCTTCCAGCTTGTATTGGCGCTCGGTGGCGTGCCCTGCTATCCGGTCTTGGCGGATGGAGCACGGCCCATGTGCGAGTTCGAAGAGTCGATCGAGCGCCTTGTTCTGTCCCTCAAACAGCGCCGTATCCACTGCGCTGAGCTAATTCCGAACAGGAACACTCCTGAGGTCCTGGGCGCCTATGCGCGGGCACTGCGCGCCGCTGGCATCACGGTGCTGGCGGGGACCGAGCACAATACGCTCGACCTGATCCCGATCGAGCCGCGTTGTGCCGGGGGCATTCCGGTGCCAGATCCCTTGAAGGACATCTTCTGGGAGGGAGCATGTGTCATAGCCGCCCACCAGTTCCGGATGGCGAACGGAAGAGGCGGGTATATAGACGGGGATGGAGAGCTGAACCCGTCTTACCCGGCTGACGAAGTCCGGATCGAAGCGTTTGCCCAGCTCGGCGCGACTGTCATCAAGGAATATGCACAGCCGACAGGCGCTCACGATATCAGCCCGCGATAGAGGGGTAACCCATGGCTCCGACTTCACAATTGCCGACATCGACCGCTGAGGTCGAGCTTTTGGAGACCCTGGTTGAGTTGTCCCACTTCTATGGCGCGGATCCGGAGCTTGTGCTCGCGGGTGGTGGCAACACCTCGGTCAAGCTTGGCGACCACATGCTGGTGAAGAGCAGCGGCAGCGTACTGGCGACGATCCAGCCCGAGGACTTTGTCGATCTCGACCGCGCAGCGGTCCAGGCACTGCTCGACAGCGACCTCGGCAGTTCCCGCGACGAGCGCGAGGCTGCCTTCAAGCAGGCAGTGCTGGCGGCCCGCCGGGAGCCGGAGCGGGGGCAGCGCCCGTCGGTCGAGTCGGTTCTCCATCATCTGATGCCGGGAAGGTTCGTTGTCCATCTCCACGCCACGCTGGTCAACGAGTTCAGCTGCTGCCAGGAAGGCCGTCGTCTGGTCTGCCAGCAACTCAGGCAGGACGTCATCTGGGTTGACCTCGTCGACCCTGGATTTGCTTTGGCAAAGGCGCTGCAAGAGGGGCTCAGAGCCTTTGAGGGCACAACCGGCAAAGAGCGGCCTCGCGCCGTGATAATGCAGAACCACGGCCTGGTGGTCAGCGGTGATACGCCCGAGGAGATCACGGGCGATCTCGAGTGGCTTTCCGCTTCGCTCGGCGCCATTCGTGCGCGGGTGAGCGTGGAGGTGTCACTTGGTACCTGCCAGGCAGTGGATGAAGTCGAAGCCCGAGCACTCGTAAACGTGATCGGCCCGGCGTTGCGGGGACTGCTCAGCTCCGCTCATGAGCCGCTGAGGATGGTCACATTCGACGATTCGGACTCTGTCATCGAGCTCGTCGCTCGGGACGGAGTACCGGGTTTGGCGATGGGCGGGCCGCTCACACCAGACCAGATCGTCTACTGCGGGTCCTTCCCGCTCTGGCTCGAGCTCAAGCGAGACGAATCTTCGGCCGACTTGCTAGCGCGCATTGCCGTCGCCGTGGCGGGCTACACCAAGGCACACCACGTACCACCGACTGTGGTGCTGGTCCAAAGCCTGGGAATGTTCACCTGCGGGCGCACGTGGGCGGACGCGAACACGGCACGTCTGGTGTATCTCGACGCCATCAAGGTGATGACCGGGGCGCTGCGGCTGGGCGGCGTCAACTATTTGCCAGACGACTTCCGCGCGTTTATCGAGCACTGGGAAGTCGAGTCCTATCGTCGTGCCGTGTCGGCCACATCAGCGCAAGCTGGGCGTGCAGAAGGCAAGGTCGCGCTCGTGACCGGGGCGGCCCAGGGTTTTGGTTTGGAGATCGCCCAGGACCTGGTTGCTCAGGGCGGGCACGTGGTGCTGTCTGACGTCAACGTCAGCGGGGCCCAGCGCGATGCTCTCGCCCTCTCTGCTCGCTTCGGCGAGGGTCGGGCCGTGGGACTGGCCGTCGACGTGACCAGCGCCGAGTCTGTGGCAAGCGCCGTGCACCAGGTCGTTCGTGCATACGGCGGTCTCGACTTGCTTGTCTCCAACGCGGGAGTTCTTCGTGCAGCCAGCGTAAAGACGCAGGCGGAGGGGGATTTCGACCTCTCCACCGCGGTCAACTACAAGGGCTATTTCCTTTGCGTCAAGAACGCCGCGCCGGTGTTGGCTACACAGCACCAGGTGCGCCCCGACTACTGGAGCGACATCATCCAGATCAACTCGAAGTCTGGACTGGAGGGGTCAAACAAGAACTTCGCCTACGCAGGCAGCAAGTTTGGCGGTATCGGGTTGACCCAGTCGTTTGCACTGGAGCTCGTTACCGACGGCATCAAGGTGAACTCGATCTGCCCTGGCAACTTCTTCGAAGGGCCGCTATGGTCGGACCCGGACAGGGGTCTGTTCGCGCAGTATCTGCGTACCGGCAAGGTGCCAGGTGCCACCACCATCGCGGATGTCAAGCGTTTCTATGAGAGTAAGGTACCGATGGGGCGAGGGTGCACTACACCAGATGTCATGAAGGCCATTTATTACATCCTCGACCAGAAGTACGAGACTGGGCAAGCCCTACCGGTGACGGGTGGGCAAGTGATGTTGCATTGATCGTGAAAGACGGCCGAACCATATGACCCAAGATGAAGCAGTCCCAAAGACACAATATGGGGTGCAACTAGTCGGCCCTAGTCAGCTCGTGCTGAACACTCGGAAGGAGGTCCTTCAACCGGGTCCCCATGAAATATTGGTGAAAGTGGAAGCGGTGGGTCTGTGTTTTTCGGACGTCAAGCTGTCGAAGCAATTCTCTGCTCATCCACGGAAAGATGGCATTCTCTCAGGGATCAGCCCGGCAGTCTTGGAGAATTGCCCTAGTTACGTCCCCGGCGACAAGCCAGGCGTACCCGGCCACGAAGTGTGCTGCCGTGTTGTGGCCGTGGGCGGCGAAGTGAAGCGCCACCGGGTCGGTGAACGGTGCTTGGTGCAGACCGACTACCGCAGTTTGCCGACTCGAGGATCTAACGCGGCTTTTGGTTACACCTTCGAGGGGGGTCTTCAGGAGTACGTCCTGCTGGACGAGCGGGTCGTCGTCGAGCCCGGCACTGAGGAGCGTTATTTGATCCCGGTCCCAGAGTCCTTGAGCGCGTCTGCTGTCGCACTTGTGGAACCCTGGTCATGCGTCGAAAATGCCTATGCGAGTGCCGACCGGCGCGCCATTTTGGCGAGGGGCCGCTTGCTCGTGGTTGCCGATGCCGGTCATCAAGTCGTCGGCCTGACCGAGGCCCTCGATGCCGCAGGTCCTCCCGCGTCGGTTGTGGCGCTCACCGCGGACCAGGGCCAGCGCGCCTGCTTGGATGCCAGTGGACTCTCCGCGATCCTCGCCAAGGACTTGCAGGACTTGCCCGATGAGGGTTTCGACGACATTGTTTACTTTGGCGCATCCAGAGAGACCATCGAAGTGCTCAACGACAAGCTGGCTCCCTCCGGCATCATCAACATCGTGCTCGGTGACTCGTCGATCGGCCAGCGCGTGTCGGTCGGTATCGGCCGTATCCATTACGGGCTCACCCGTTGGATCGGCACGGAGGGGCTGTCGGCGGCCGACTCCTACTCGGTCATCCCCGCGTCAGGTGAAGTCCGGCCGCATGACAGCGTGCTAGTGGTCGGTGCTGCTGGTCCCATGGGCCAGATGCACGTGATCCGCAGCCTCTGCACGCTGATCGAAGGCATCACCGTTGTAGGCACCGACGTGGACGACGCGAGGCTGGAAGCCCTGCGGCGAAAGGCGGAGCCGTATTCAGACCGCAACGGTGTGCCGCTCAGGTTGGTCAACACCGCCCGGGAACGCCTTGACGGGCGCTTCAGCTATCAGGTGGTGCTCGTCCCGTCAGGTGCACTGGTGGCGGCTGCGGTCGACACGAGCGAAGACGATGGGTTGGTGGACATATTTGCCGGAATCCCGGCTGCAACCCGCCAAGAGATCGATCTCGACACCTACATAAGGCGGCGCTGCTACATGTTCGGGACCAGCGGTTCGGTGATCCGCGACATGAAGGTGTTGCTCGGCAAGTTGGAGTCGGGGCAGCTCGACACAAACTGCTCGGTCGATGCCGTGTCAGGCATGGCGGGGGCCATAGACGGGGTTACGGCGCTGGAGAAACAGACAATGGCTGGAAAGATCGTGATCTACCCCATGCTGCATGATCTCGGACTCGTCCGCCTTGGCGATCTTGGCGACCACTTCCCCACCGTTGCCTCCAAGCTCGACGGTGGGCAGTGGTCCAAGCAGGCGGAGGACGAATTGCTGAAGACGTGTGGGACCAGTAGCCAGAACCTCGGCCGGGTGGCGCCACCTGCGGCCGGGCTGGAGGAAGGACGTCCGTAAATGGCGACGCCAGTTGAGATGCCAAAGCTCGGCAACACCGTTGAAGAGTGCCTCCTCGCCTCCTGGCGGAAGCACAAGGGGGACATGGTGTCCACCGGAGACGTCATAGC
This sequence comes from Acidimicrobiaceae bacterium, assembly GCA_003140595.1. GTDB lineage: Bacteria > Actinomycetota > Acidimicrobiia > Acidimicrobiales > Bog-793 > Fen-455. The sequence continues at coordinate 46,925 of PLKG01000109.1, forward strand.
CGAGATCGAGACGGACAAGACCAGCTTTGAGCTCACCGCCCCAGTCGACGGTGTCCTGCTGGAGACGTTCTTCGAAGAAGGTGCCCTAGTCCCAGTCTTCACGGTCATCTGTGTGATCGGTTCGGCTGGCGAGAGTGTCGAAGGGCTGTCGCGGAACGACGACGCCCAGGCGCTGGCCGGTGCTGACGATCCGGGTCAGGCTGTGCCGCAAGAGGAGCGGGTGACACAGCTTGCGAGGGTGGTACCCGTAAACGCACCAGCGCTCACCGGGCAATCCCGCTTGAGCCCGCGCGCTAGGCGCTTTGCCCGCGAGCACGAGTTCTATCCCCCTTCAGTGGAAGGCAGCGGGCCGGGCGGGCGGGTCCTGGAAGCGGACCTACGCCATCTCGCGCACCTTTCGTCGCGCGTCTCGGC